>NC_008027.1:1380000-1720000 GCF_000026105.1 Pseudomonas entomophila L48 | reverse complement strand
GGCGAGGCTGAAGCCGAGCTGGAACTTGTCGTTGGCCAGCTCCAGTACCTTGACCGCCTCGGCCATGATTTCCGGGCCGATGCCATCACCTGGGAGAATCAGAATCTGCTTGCTCATGCTTTCCTCGTATCCAATCAAGCGGCGCGCCCTGTCGGCGCGCCGAAAAATCCGGCCCGGCATCGTAGCTCACAATCGCCACGCGATGCCGGGTAAACCGCAATCACTCAAGCGTCGCGGAACAACCAGGGCTGGCTGGCGCGGTGCTTGCCCTCGAACGCCTTGATCGCGTCGCTGTCCTGCAGCGTCAGGCCGATGTCATCCAGGCCATTGAGCAGGCAGTGCTTGCGGAACGCGTCGATCTCGAACTTCAGCACCTTGCCGTCCGGGCGGGTCACCGCCTGGGCTTCGAGGTCGATGGTCAGCTGGTAGCCCGGGGTGGCCTCGACCTGCTTGAACAATTCATCGACTTCAGCGGCGTCGAGAATGATCGGCAACAAGCCGTTCTTGAAGCTGTTGTTGAAGAAGATGTCGGCGAAGCTGGGGGCGATCACGCTGCGGAAACCGTACTCATCGAGCGCCCAAGGGGCGTGCTCGCGGCTCGAGCCGCAGCCGAAGTTCTCACGGGCCAGCAATACACTGGCACCTTGGTAACGGGCGTGGTTGAGCACGAAGTCCTGGTTGAGCGGGCGCTTGCTGTTGTCCTGGTAAGGCTGGCCAACGTCAAGATAGCGCCACTCGTCGAACAGGTTCGGGCCGAAGCCGGTGCGCTTGATCGACTTCAGGAATTGCTTGGGAATGATCTGGTCGGTGTCGACGTTGGCACGGTCCAATGGCGCGACCAAGCCGATGTGCTGGGTAAAGGCTTTCATGCTGCGCTCCCTTGGATCAACTCGCGGACATCGATGAAGTGGCCGGTCACCGCGGCGGCGGCGGCCATGGCCGGGCTGACCAGGTGGGTGCGGCCACCGGCGCCCTGGCGGCCCTCGAAGTTGCGGTTGGAGGTGGACGCGCAATGCTCGCCGCTCTCCAGGCGGTCCGGGTTCATCGCCAGGCACATCGAGCAGCCTGGCTCACGCCATTCGAAACCGGCTTCGAGGAAGATCTTGTCCAGCCCCTCGCGCTCGGCCTGGGCCTTGACCAGGCCCGAGCCCGGCACCACCAGTGCCTGCTTGACGTTGGCGGCGACCTTGCGGCCCTTGGCGATCTCGGCGGCAGCGCGCAGGTCTTCGATGCGCGAGTTGGTGCACGAACCGATGAACACGCGGTCGAGCTTGATGTCGGTGATCGCCTGGTTGGCGCTCAGGCCCATGTACTTGAGGGCGCGCTCGATCGAGCCACGCTTGATCAGGTCGGCCTCGGCGGCCGGGTCCGGCACACACTGGTCGACGGCCAGGACCATCTCCGGCGAAGTGCCCCAGCTGACCTGCGGCTTGATCTGCGCGGCGTCCAGCTCGACCAGGGTGTCGAACACGGCGTCAGCGTCGGATACCAAGCCCTTCCAGCTGGCGACGGCCTGCTTCCACTGCTCGCCCTTGGGCGCATAGGGGCGGCCTTCGACGTAGTTCACGGTGGTGTCGTCGACCGCCACCAGGCCCACACGGGCGCCCGCCTCGATGGACATGTTGCAGATGGTCATGCGGCCTTCCATCGACAATTCGCGGATGGCGCTGCCGGCGAACTCCATGGCGTGGCCGTTGCCGCCCGCGGTGCCGATCTTGCCGATCACGGCGAGAACGATGTCCTTGGCGGTGACGCCGGCAGGCAACTCGCCCTCGACGCGCACCAGCATGTTCTTCATTTTCTTGGCCACCAGGCACTGGGTGGCGAGCACGTGCTCGACCTCGGAGGTGCCGATGCCATGGGCCAGGGCGCCGAATGCGCCGTGGGTGGAGGTGTGCGAGTCGCCGCAGACCACGGTCATGCCCGGCAAGGTGGCGCCCTGCTCGGGGCTGATGACGTGGACGATGCCCTGGCGCTCGTCATTCATCTTGAATTCGACGATGCCATATTCGTCACAGTTCTCATCGAGGGTCTGTACCTGCAGGCGCGACACCTGGTCGACGATGGCCTCGATGCCGCCCTTGCGCTCCGGCGTGGTCGGCACGTTGTGGTCGGGGGTGGCGATGTTGGTGTCGATGCGCCATGGCTTGCGGCTGGCCAGGCGCAGGCCCTCGAAGGCCTGGGGCGACGTCACTTCGTGGATGATGTGGCGATCGATGTAGATCAAGGACGAGCCGTCATCGCGGCGCTTGACCTCATGGGCGTCCCAGAGTTTGTCGTAGAGCGTTTTGCCAGCCATCAGACTGTTCCTCATCAGCGTCTTTCTATGCCAAAGACCCCTTGGCTTGTACGGACGATCCTATGGCGATAGATTGAATAACTCAAATTCATAATTTTCATGCTTTGCATAACCATCAGGAATTCGAAAGATGGACCTCGCCAACCTCAGTGCTTTCATCGCCATTGCCGAAACCGGCAGCTTTTCCGGGGCCGGCGAACGCTTGCACCTGACCCAGCCAGCCATCAGCAAACGCATCGCCGGGCTCGAGCAGCAACTGGACGTGCGCCTGTTCGACCGCCTGGGCCGCGAAGTGACCCTGACCGAGGCCGGCCGCGCCCTGCTGCCGCGCGCCTACCAGATTCTCAATGTACTGGATGACACCCGCCGCGCCCTGACCAACCTGACCGGCGAGGTGACCGGTCGTCTCACCCTGGCCACCAGCCATCATATCGGCCTGCACCGCCTGCCCCCGCTGCTGCGCGCCTTCACCCGCCAGTACCCGGCGGTGGCCCTGGATATCCAGTTCCTCGATTCGGAGGCGGCCTACGATGAAATTCTCCATGGCCGCGCCGAAATCGCCGTGATCACCCTGGCCCCGGAGCCTCACCACCTGGTCCGCGCCGTCCCGGTCTGGGATGACGCGCTGGACTTCGTGGCCGCGCCGGAACACCCGCTGGCCAGCAATGGCCAGGTCGAGCTGGCCGATGTCGCCCGTCATCCGGCGGTTTTCCCAGGCGGCAACACCTTTACCCACCACATTGTCCAGCGCCTGTTCGAAAGCCAGGGCCTGACACCTAACATCGCCATGAGCACCAACTACCTGGAAACCATCAAGATGATGGTGTCCATCGGCCTGGCGTGGAGTGTGCTACCACGTACTATGCTCGATGAGCAGGTCGCGCCCATCGCCCTGCCCGGCATACAGCTGTCACGCCAGCTAGGCTACATACTGCATACCGAACGCACGCTGTCGAACGCGGCCAGGGCCTTCATGGCCCTGCTCGACAGCCATGCCGGGTCCGCCTGACCGGCCGTCTGCACGGCGTTACATCCACAAGGACGCGTTTTTCGCCAAAGGTCTGGTACCGATGCCCAAATCAGCAAACCGCTTTCCGCGCCTGCCACGCATCCCCGCCGCCGATCCCCAGGAGTCGGAACAGGCCTGGCAGAACGCGCCGCAACTGCTGGCTGCGCTCAATGGCGCGCGCCTGGGCGCCTGGTTATGGGACATCGACAGCGGCCGGGTCAGTTGGTCGCGCGGCACTCAGGCGCTTTTCGGTTTCGACCCGCAGCGCCCGCTACCTGCCGACATCGACTACCTCGACCTGCTGCCGGAAGAAGACCGTGCCCGCACGCGCCAGGCCTTCCAGGCGGTGGTCAATGGCGAACCGGTCGAGCAGGCCATGCGCCATCGCATCCGCTGGCCCGACGGCAGCGTGCACTGGCTGGAGATCAACGGCAGCCTGACCCATGACGCCAACGGCCACCCGCAGATGATCGGGGTGATCCGCGAAATCAGCCGCCAGCGGGAGCGGGAAACCGCGCTGATCAACTCGGAAAAACGTTTCGCCACCCTCTTCCACCTCAGCCCCAATGCCATCCTGCTCACCCGCCGCCAGGACGGCATGATCTTCGAGGTCAACCAGCACTTCGAGCACATGTTCGGCTGGCCGGGCGCACAAGTGGTGGGCAAGACCAGCCTGGAGCTGGGCCTGTGGGTCAACCCCGAGCAACGCTTCCAGGTGCTGGAGGCCACCCGTGCCGGCAGTGGGCCGCTGATCATGGAGGTACAGTTCCGTGCCACCAGCGGCAAGGTCCACGACGGCATCCTGTGCACCCAGGGCATCGAACTGGAAGGCGTCACCTTCCTGATCAGCACCTTCGTCGACACCACCGAGCGCAAGCGCGCCGAACAGGCCCTGAAGGACAGCCAGGAACGCCTCGACCTGGCCCTGGACTCGGCGCAGCTGGGCACCTGGGACTGGCACATCCCCAGCGGCATGCTCTATGGCTCGGCCCGCGCGGCACAATTGCACGGGCTGGCCCCGGTGCCCTTCCACGAATCCTTCGACGCCTTCTTCGAGGGCGTGCCCGAAGACGAGCGCAACGTCATGCGCCAGGCCTACCGCAGCCTGCGCGAGGGCCCGGCCGGTAACTACCAGATCACCTACCAGGTACAGCTGGAAAACGGCACCACACGCTTTATCGAAAGCCGCGCGCGGCTGTACCGCGACGAGCACGGCAACCCGCTGCGCATGGCCGGCACCCTGCTCGACATCACCGACCAGGTGGAGCGCGAGCAGCGCCTGAGCGCCTCCGAAGAGAAGTTCGCCAGCCTGTTCCAGGTCAGCCCCGACCCGATCTGCGTGACCCGCCAGGACACCGGCCAGTTCATCGAGATCAACCCGGCCTTCAGCCAGATCTTCGGCTGGGAAACCGACCAGGTGATCGGCCGCACCGCCGAAGAGCTTGGCCTGTGGGCCGAGTCGTCGGAGCGCGCCCAGCGCATCGAGCGGGTGATCCGCGACCAGGCCTTGAGCAATGTCGCGGTCGGGGTCAACCACCGCAACGGCACGCCACTGACCTGCGTGATCTCCAGCCGCCTGATCAGCGTCGACAACCAGCCCTGCAGCGTCACCACCCTGCGCGACATCACCCAGCAGCAACGCGCCGAAGCGGCGCTCAAGGCCAGCGAAGAGAAGTTCGCCAAGGCCTTCCACTCCAGCCCCGACGCCATCATCATCACCGAGCGCCAGAGCGGCTGTTACCTGGAAGTCAACGACGGCTTCTGCCGCCTGACCGGCTACAGCGCCACCGAAGTGGTGGGGCGCAGCGTCTACGACATCGGCATCTGGGCCGACGACAAGCAGCGCGCGGCCCTGCTCAACGAGCTGCGCGAGCGTGGCCGGGTGCATCACCGCGAAATGCTCGGGCGCAACAAACGCGGTGACATCCTCACCGTCGAGGTGTCGGTGGAGCCGATCAGCCTCAACGAGACCGACTGCCTGCTGCTCACCGCCCGCGATGTCAGCCTGCTGAAGAACGCCCAGGCGCAGATCCGCCACCTGGCCTACCACGACCCCTTGACCAACCTGCCCAACCGGGCACTGCTGATGGACCGCCTGAGCCAGCAGATCGCCCTGCTCAAGCGTCACAACCTGCGCGGCGCCCTGCTGTTCCTCGACCTCGACCACTTCAAGCACATCAACGACTCGCTCGGCCACCCGGTGGGCGACACCGTGCTGAAGATCATCACCGCCCGCCTGGAGGCCAGCGTGCGCCTGGAGGACACCGTGGCACGCCTGGGCGGCGACGAGTTCGTGGTGCTGCTCAGCGGTTTGGAAGGCAGCCGCGAGCTGGTGGAAAGCAAGGTGCGCGAACTCGCCGACACCCTGCGCGAGCTGCTGGCCGAACCCATGTCACTGGACGGCCAGCGCCTGCAGGTGACCCCGAGCATCGGCGTGGCGCTGATCCCCGACCATGGCGCGACCCCCGCCGACCTGCTCAAGCGCGCCGATATCGCCCTGTACCGGGCCAAGGATTCCGGGCGCAACACCACCCAACTGTTCCACAGCACCATGCAGAAGGCCGCCAGCGAACGCCTGCGCATGGAGAACGACCTGCGCCTGGCCCTGGCCCGGGGCGAGCTGGCCCTGCACTTCCAGCCCCAGGTCGATGCCCGCGACAACCGCATCGTCGGCGCCGAGGTACTGCTGCGCTGGCACCACCCGCAACTGGGCCAGCAACCGCCGGCGCAGTTCATCCAGGTGCTCGAGGAGAGCGGCCTGATCCTCGAAGTGGGCAGCTGGATCCTCGACGAGGCCTGCGACGCCTGTGCCCGCATGCTCGAAGACGGCCTGATCGACGCCGACGATTTCAGCCTGTGCGTCAATATCAGCCCCCGGCAGTTCCGCCAGAACGACTTCGTCGAGCGGGTATTGCGCAGCCTCGACGACTACCGCCTGCCGCGGCGCATGCTCACCCTGGAGATCACCGAAGGCATCGTCATCCAGAACCTGGAGGACACCATCAGCAAGATGAGCGAACTCAAGCGTTATGGTGTGAGTTTCGCCATGGATGACTTTGGTACCGGTTATTCGTCGCTCACCTACCTCAAGCGCCTGCCGGTGGATGCGCTGAAGATCGACCAGACCTTCGTGCGTGATGCGCCGGTCGACCCCAACGACGCCGAGATCGTACGCGCCATCGTGGCCATGGCACGCAGCCTGGAGCTGGCGGTGATCGCCGAAGGGGTGGAGTTGACCGAGCAGCTGGAGTTCCTGGAACGGCTGGGTTGCCACCTGTACCAGGGCTACCTGCACAGCCGGCCACTGCCGCTGCCGGAGTTTCGCCAGATGCTGATGGAGGCGCCAGCGGATTACTGAAATGCGCAACACCTTGTAGGAGCGGCTTCAGCCGCGATCACCCGCGCAAGCGGGTGCCAGGACTGCGGGCGCCTGCATCGCGGCTGAAGCCGCTCCTACAGAGGACGGTAGGGTCGCAAAAATACAAAAAAAGGGCACCCGAAGGTGCCCTTTCTTTCATCCCGCCGAACTCAGTTCAGCGCAGGCTTGTCGCCATTGATCGGGATGCGCTTGGCCTTGGCCTCTTCCGGCACCACGCGCAGCAGTTCGATGCTGAGCAGGCCGTTGGCAAGGCCCGCGCCCTTGACCTCGATATGGTCGGCCAGGCGGAACGACAGCTTGAAGGCGCGCTGGGCGATGCCCTGGTGCAGGTAGGTGACTCCTGCCGCGCCATTGTTTTCGCGCTTGCCACCGGTCACGGTCAGGACGCCTTTCTCGACCTGCAGGTCGAGGTCGTGCTCCTGGAAGCCGGCTGCGGCAACCACGATGCGATAGTGATCTTCACCGTGCTTTTCCACGTTGTAGGGTGGGTAGCTGCTACCGGCCTCGTTACGGGCGGCGGCTTCGAACAGGTCATTGAAACGGTCGAAGCCAACGGAGCTGCGGAAAAGCGGTGCAAGAGAGAAAGCGGTAGTCATGGTCATGAACTCCTGAGATTCAGCAAGTTAAGTCACTACGCGACCCGACTTCGGCATCGCGTACTCAAGAGATATGGCCGGGCCACGGGCTTTCAAGGGGCGGCAGAAAAATTTCTGCCGGGTTCGCCGGCAAGCCGGCTCCTACCACGATCCCGTAGGAGCCGGCTTGCCGGCGAACCCTTCAGGCGACACATTCCTCGAGTACCGGCATGTCGGCCCCAAGCAACCGGCTGATCCGCTGGCAATCATCCTCGCGGCGCAGTTCGGCAAACAGCACCACCGCCTCGGGGTAGCTGCGGGTGAGCATTGCCAGCCACTGCTTCATCCGCCCCGGTGCATAACGCGGCGACAGCTTGTCCTGGGCCTGACGCCAGAACTCGCGCAACAGCGGCAACAAGTCGTCCCACGCCATCGGCTGGTACTCCACACCATCACGAGCCGCCGCGATCTGCAACGCCAGGTCCGGCCGAGAAACCAACCCGCGCCCCAGCATGATGTCCGTGGCACCACTGACCTCGCGGCAGCGCCGCCAGTCATCCACGGTCCAGATCTCGCCATTGGCGAACACCGGCACCTTGACCACGTCCTGCACCCGCGCCACCCACTCCCAATGCGCCGGCGGCTTGTAGCCTTCGACCTTGGTCCGGGCATGCACCACAAGATGCTCGGCACCGCCCTCGGCCAGGGCCGTGGCGCAATCCAGGGCGCCATCCGGGGTTTCGAAGCCCAGGCGCATCTTGGCGGTCACCGGGATATGCGCTGGCACCTGGCGGCGCACCTCGCGCACGATGGCGTGCAGCAGTTCAGGCTCCTTGAGCAACACCGCCCCGCCACGGGACTTGTTCACGGTCTTGGCCGGGCAGCCGAAGTTCAGGTCGATCACCGGCGCCCCCAGCTCGCAGGCCAGCACAGCGTTCTCGGCCAGGCATACCGGGTCCGAACCGAGCAATTGCACACGCATCGGCACGCCTGCCGCGGTGCGCGCCCCCCGGCGCAGTTCAGGTGCGAGCTTGTCGAACGAAGACTCCGGCAACAGGCGGTCGCAGACGCGAATGAACTCGGTGACGCACCAGTCGATGCCCCCCACCCGGGTCAGGACGTCGCGCAGGATGTTGTCGACCAGCCCCTCCATCGGGGCCAGGGCAATTTGCATGGAAGTGTCTCGGTGCGAAAAAGGGCGGCAGTCTAGCAAAAAACCGCCACGCTTCAGTTGCCGATCAGCGCCGAGCCATAACCGTCTAGGAACTCTGCCGGCATGCGCCGGGGCTTGCCGCTGGACAGCTCGATGCAGGCGAAGGTGGTTTGCGCGCGCAGCAGCGTGACGCCATCGCTCGGGCGCTTGAGCTGGAAGCGACGGGTCATGCGCAAGCGCTGGTCCCAATCGATGATCCAGGTAGCCAGTTGCAGCTCGTCGTCCTCGTAGGCCGCGGCCAGGTAGTCGATCTCGTGGCGAACCACCGCCATGGCCCGGTCAAGGCGCCGGTACTCGGCCAGGTCCAGCCCCAGGCGCTGCGAATGGCGCCAGGCGCAGCGCTCCAGCCAGGTGACGTAGACGGCATTGTTGGCGTGGCCGAGGCCGTCGATGTCCTCGCTGCCGACGCGCAGGTCGATGACGAATGGTGCTGCCAGATCCCAGCTCATGCCCGCTCCCACAGGGTTTTGGTAAACGGGCAGAGTGTAACGGAAGCTCAGGCGCTTTGCCGCACGCGCCGAGGGGTGCGCGCCAGCAGCTCCAGCACCGCCTGGCCCAGGCGAGGGTCGGCCAGCACCCTCAGGTGGCCACCCGCCTCCAGCATCAGCAGGCGGCTGTCGAACCAGGCCTTGTGGATGAGCGGCGCTTCGCTGGCCGACACCAGGGTATCGTCCTGGGCATGTACCACCAGCCCCGGCAGGTCCAGCTGGTAACCACTGACATCCAGGCGCGCCACCTGGATGCCGACATCCCGCTCCACCTGGCGAATGAATGCCGCCCGCGCCCGCGCCGGTAACCCCAGATGCCGGGCAAAACCTCGCAGCACGCCTAGCAATTGGGCCGGCGCGGCAATGCTCACCGCCGCTTCCGTGCGCAACCCCCATTGCAAGGCCAGCATCAGGCTGGCGCCGCCCATCGAATGGCCGACCACCGCGCGCAAGGGCGGCAGTTCGGCGGCAGCTTCCAGCAACGCGCGGGCAAACAACACGACATGGGCCTGGTTGCCCGGCGAGTGACCATGGCCCGGTCCCTCCAGGGAAACCACGGTGTAACCGGCGTCGACCAGTGTTTCGATCAAGGCGGCGAACTGAGTCGGCCGCCCTTCCCAGCCGTGCATCAACAGCACAGTCGGCCCCTGCCCCCAACGTAGCGCCGACAGCCCGAAACGCAGGGTAATGCGCTCGGCACGGGCCAGCAACGGCAGCTCCCAGGGCTTGGGCGGCAGCGTGCGCGGGGTCATGAAGGCCCGGCGCATCTTGCCGGCGACATGCTCGGGGACCAGGTGGCCAAGGGTGCCGTTGACACCACGAATCCAGCTCAGAGTACTCATCGCCTAGCTCCAGGGGGCAGGTTGTTCAGATCACCGCCGACTTGGCGGCACGCAGGATACGGTCCGACAGCTCGCCCGGCCCGAGTGCCCGGGCAACAGCCAGGCCACCCACCATCAGGGCGAAGTCGGCCAGGGCCTTGTCGATGTCCTCGGGGCGGTCGACCATTTGCGCGGTCATCAGCTCGATATGTTCGGCCAGCACCTCGCGGAATGCCGGCGGCAAGCGTTGCATTTCACCAATCGCACTGGGGATCGGGCAGGCCTGCACCTCGGCGTCGCGATGCTTGCGCGACAAGTAGAAGGCAGCCGCCAGGGCCCGTCGCTCGGCGCCATCCAGGCTCGGGTCGACCTTGGCCAGCAAACCACGACGCTCGCCCAGCAATTGCCGGAACGCCTCGAGCATGAGCTCGTCCTTGCTGTCGAAGTGGGCGTAGAAGCCCCCTACCGTCAAACCCGCCGCGCCCATCACCTGGCTGACACTCGGGTCAGCCGGGCCGTGCTGGATCAAGGCGCTGCGAGCGGCTTCGAGAATCCGCTCGCGGGTCTTGCTCTTCTTGTCGCTCATGGCTCACCTCAAATATTATGATCGACATATTATGCCTATAATATTTTATGGCAAGCGCTATTTGCATCCAAGCAGAGGGGGATAGAAAAATGTTTGGAGGGCAGAAAAAACAAAAGGCCCATTCAATAAGCGAATGAGCCTTATAAGTCCCGCAAAACGCGGGTAAAAAATTGGCGTCCCCTAGGGGACTCGAACCCCTGTTACCGCCGTGAAAGGGCGGTGTCCTAGGCCACTAGACGAAGGGGACTTGACCTTCGTGCCGGGTCGCTTTCGCGAACCGTGGCGGAAATGGTGGAGCTAAGCGGGATCGAACCGCTGACCTCCTGCATGCCATGCAGGCGCTCTCCCAGCTGAGCTATAGCCCCGAGTAAAACAAAAGGCTCAACCATCTGATGATGAGCCTTTAAACTCCCGCAAAACGCGGGTAAAAGTGGCGTCCCCTAGGGGACTCGAACCCCTGTTACCGCCGTGAAAGGGCGGTGTCCTAGGCCACTAGACGAAGGGGACGTAACCTTCGTGCCGATCCGTTTTCACGAACCGCGGCAAAATTGGTGGAGCTAAGCGGGATCGAACCGCTGACCTCCTGCATGCCATGCAGGCGCTCTCCCAGCTGAGCTATAGCCCCGGATTTCTAGCCTCTCGGCCCAGCGACATGCTAAACATCGCTTGTGCAAAACTGGCGTCCCCTAGGGGACTCGAACCCCTGTTACCGCCGTGAAAGGGCGGTGTCCTAGGCCACTAGACGAAGGGGACGAACCTTCTTACCTTCAAGACCCGCTTACTGGAACCGGCCTTGTCTGACAGCTTTTGCTACCAGTCGGAATTTGGTGGAGCTAAGCGGGATCGAACCGCTGACCTCCTGCATGCCATGCAGGCGCTCTCCCAGCTGAGCTATAGCCCCACAATGTCGCTTTGAACCGAAGCGCTGGCTGGGTGCCTGGCGTTTCGTTTTCGTTCATCGCTGTGGACGGGGCGCATATTAAGATCGGATTGCAGGGCTGTCAAACGAATTTTTGAAAATATTCAAAATTTTTTTCACAGATAACAATCACTTACCGCCCTGCCCTTCTGGATCACTTCGCGCAAACGTGTAGGAGCGGCTTAAGCCGCGAACACCGGCGAAGCCGGTGCCATCCACCGCATCGCCTGCTTCGCGGATAAATCCGCTCCTACAGAATGGCAAACAGCATTGCCTCAGGCGATGGACGCCAGCAGCTTTTCCCATTCCTTGTTTTCTTTCTTCGACACACCACCGAGCAGGTCGATGGCCTGGCGCAGGCGGTAGCGGGTCAGGTCCGGGCCGAGGATCTCCATGGCGTCGAGCACCGACACCGAGCTGGCCTGGCCGGTGATGGCGGCGAACATCAGCGGCATGGCATCACGCAACTTGAGCTCCAGCGACTCGACCACGGCCTGGATGCAGCCGGTGATACGGTCCTTTTCCCACTGGCGCAGGCTTTCCAGCTTCCACAGGATCAGTTGCATCACCTGGCGTACCTGGTCGGCCGACAGTTTCTTGCTCTCGAACAGTTTTGCATCGAGCTTGAGCGCGCCTTCGAAGAAGAAGCCACCCAGCGGCGCGACTTGGCTGAAAGTCTCGACCCGGCCCTGTACGTGCGGGGCGATCTTCATCATGTAGTCGCTGTTGAAGGCCCACTTCTGCACGCGCGCGGCGAACTCTTCCACCGGCAGCTCACGCAGCCACTGGCCGTTCAGCCAGGAGAGCTTCTCGATGTCGAAGATCGGGCCGCCCAGGGAGATGCGCGACAGGTCGAAGTGCTCGACCATTTCCGCCAGCGAGAACTTCTCGCGCTCGTCCGGCATCGACCAGCCCATGCGGCCCAGGTAGTTGAGCATGGCTTCGGGCATGAAGCCCATGCGCTCGTAGAAGGTCACCGAGGTCGGGTTCTTGCGCTTGGACAGCTTGCTCTTGTCGGGGTTGCGCAGCAGCGGCATGTAGCACAGCTTGGGCTGTTCCCAACCGAAGTACTCGTACAGCTTGATCAGCTTGGGCGCCGACGGCAGCCACTCTTCACCACGCAGCACGTGGGTGATGCCCATCAGGTGGTCGTCGACCACGTTGGCCAGGAAGTACGTCGGCAGGCCGTCGTTCTTCATCAGCACCTGCATGTCCATGCGGTCCCATGGGATTTCGACGTCGCCACGGAGCATGTCCGGCACCACGCAGATGCCTTCGCTCGGCACCTTCATGCGGATCACGTGCGGCTCGCCAGCAGCCAGGCGACGCTGCACTTCCTCGTCGCTCAGCAGCAGGGCGCGACCGTCATAGCGCGGGGTTTCACCACGTGCCATCTGCTCGGCGCGCATCTGCTCCAGCTCTTCTGCAGTGCAGAAGCAGTAGAAGGCGTGGCCGGCGTCGACCAGTTCCTTGGCGTACTTGGCATAGATCTCGCCACGCTCGCTCTGCCGGTACGGGCCGTGCGAGCCGCCGACGTCCGGGCCTTCGTTCCACTCGATGCCGAGCCAGCGCAGGGCGTCGAAGATCTGCTGCTCCGACTCGCGGGTGGAGCGCAACTGGTCGGTGTCTTCGATCCGCAGGATGAACTCACCGCCATGCTGCTTGGCAAAGCAGTAGTTGAACAGGGCGATGTAGGCGGTGCCGACATGGGGGTCGCCAGTGGGCGATGGCGCGATACGCGTACGAACGGTGGTCATTGGGAGTCTCGAACGAAGATTGAAACAAAGGCTGGATGTTAGCAGGGAGCGGGCACCGGGCTCCAGCAATGGCGCTATCGTCACTTGTGACGGCGCCGGCTACCGCTGTTAAATTTGCTTACATTTTTGGAATCCTGGTCCCCATGCCCGCCCAACTCAAACGTCGCCTGCTGATCTTCATCACCCTGGTGCTGCTCGTCGGCCTTGGCTTCCTCGCCCACTGGTACTTCAAGGGGCGCTTCTACGAAAGCACCGACAACGCCTATGTGCAGGGCGAGATCACGCGCATTTCCAGCCAGCTGGGGGCGCGTATCGATGAGGTGCGGGTGGAAGACAACCAGCATGTCAACAAAGGCGACCTGCTGGTGCGCCTGGAGGTTGCCGATTTCGAACTGGCGATCGAACGCGCCCGTGCGGCCCTGGCCACCCGCGAGGCCGAACGGGTGCAGGCGCAGAGCCGCCTGGCCCAGCAAGGCAGCCTGATCGCCGCCGGCCAGGCCCAGGTCGCCGCCAGCCAAGCCACCCTCGACCGCTCGCAGCTCGACCTCAACCGCGCCCAGGCCCTGCGCAAGCCCGGTTTCATCTCTGAAGAGCGGGTCACCACCCTGTCGGCGGACAGCCATGTCGCCCGTTCCCAGGTCGACAAGGCCCAGGCCGACCTCAAGGGCCAGCGCCAGCAGGTCGATGCCCTGACCGCTGAACTCAAGCGCCTGGACGCACAGATCGCCAATGCCCGCGCCGACCTGGCACAGGCCGAACTGAACCTGACCCGCTGCGAGATCCACGCGCCGATCAGCGGCACCATCGGCCAGCGCAGCGCGCGCAACGGCCAGGTGGTGCAGGCCGGCGCCTACCTGTTGTCGATCGTCCCCGACGAGGCCATCTGGGTGCAGGCCAACTTCAAGGAAACCCAGATCGGCAGGATGCATCCTGGGCAGCGCGCTGAACTGGTGTTCGACAGCTACCCGGACACACCGATCGAAGGCCGCGTGAACAGCCTGTTCGCCGCCTCCGGCGCCCAGTTCAGCCTGCTGCCACCGGACAACGCCACCGGCAACTTCACCAAGGTGGTGCAGCGCATTCCGGTCAAGCTGACCTTCGCCGCCGACAACCCGCTGCATGGCCGAATCCGCCCGGGCATGTCGGTCACCGCCACGGTCGACCTGCGCGATGGGGATGCGGATGGCCGGTGACCAGCTCCTGCGGCCCACCGCCGAGCCGACCCGGCGCGACTGGATCGCGGTGATGAGCGTGATGCTGGGCGCCTTCATGGCGGTGCTGGACATCCAGATCACCAACTCCTCGCTCAAGGACATCCAGGGCGCGCTGTCGGCGACCCTGGAGGAAGGCTCGTGGATCTCCACCTCCTACCTGGTGGCGGAGATCATCATGATCCCGCTGACCGCCTGGTTGGTGCAGCTGCTTTCGACCAGGCGCCTGGCGGTATGGGTTTCGCTGGGGTTCCTGCTGTCGTCGCTGCTGTGCTCGATGGCCTGGAACCTGGAGAGCATGATCGTGTTCCGCGCCCTGCAGGGGTTCACCGGCGGCGCGCTGATTCCTCTGGCCTTTACCCTGACCTTGATCAAGCTGCCCGAACACCATCGCGCCAAGGGCATGGCCATGTTCGCCATGACGGCCACCTTCGCGCCCTCCATCGGCCCGACACTGGGTGGCTGGCTGACCGAGAACTGGGGCTGGGAGTACATCTTCTACATCAACGTTCCGCCTGGGTTAGTCATGATCGCCGGCCTGCTCTACGGGCTGGAAAAGAAAGAAGCCCACTGGGAGTTGCTCAAAAGCACCGATTACGCCGGCATCGTCAGCCTGGGCGTTGGCCTGGGCTGCCTTCAGGTCTTCCTGGAGGAAGGCCATCGCAAGGACTGGCTCGAATCGAGCCTGATCGTGGGCCTGGGCACCACCGCCCTGCTCAGCCTGATCCTGTTCGTGATCCTGCAATTCTCCCGCCCTCACCCGCTGATCAACTTGCGTATTCTCGGTAACCGAAACTTCGGCCTGTCGAGCATCGCCAGCCTGGGCATGGGGGTCGGGTTGTACGGCTCGATCTACTTGTTGCCGTTGTACCTGGCACAGATCCAGGGCTACAACGCCCTGCAGATCGGCGAGGTGATCATGTGGATGGGCGTGCCGCAGCTGTTTCTGATCCCGCTGGTACCGCTGCTGATGAAGGTGATCCCGCCCAAAGTGCTGTGTGCCCTGGGCTTTTGCCTGTTCGGCCTGGCCAGTTTCAGCTCGGGGGTGCTCAACCCGGATTTCGCCGGGCCACAGTTCAACCAGATCCAGGTGATCCGTGCCATCGGCCAACCCATGATCATGGTGACCATCTCGCTGATCGCCACGGCCTTCATACAACCGCAGGACGCAGGGTCGGCCTCGAGCCTGTTCAATATCTTGCGCAACCTGGGTGGCGCGATTGGCATCGCACTACTGGCGACGTTGCTGGATGCGCGGACCAAGGTGTACTTCGACTACTTGCGCGAGGCGCTGGTGCCGAGCAACCCGCAGGTGGCAGAACGCTTGGCACAGCTGGGCGAGCGGTTGGGGAGTGACACGGCGGCGCTGGGCAAGCTCTCGGAGATTACCCACCAACAAGCGTTGATCATGGCCTACAACGATGCCTTCCACTTTGTCGGGATCGGCTTGGCGGTGAGCATGCTGGCGGTGTTGCTGACCAGGAAGTTGCCGCAGGGGTTGAAGGCAGGGGAAGCACATTAGCTTGCACTCTGCCTTGGTGGTTCGCTGTAGGAGCGGCTTCAGCCGCGATGCAGGCAACGCTGTGCCTGGCACCCGCTTTGCGGGTGATCGCGGCTAAAGCCGCTCCTACAGAGGTGGCGCCAAATCAATGAATACGGTTGGCGAACCAGGGATGGTTCAACTGGTAATCAGGCGCTCACGCAACTGCCCGATCTCGTCGCGTAACTGCGCTGCGGCCTCGAACTCCAGGTCGCGGGCGAACTGGAACATTTTCTCTTCCAGTTGCTTGATGCGCTTGGTGATCTGCGCCGGCGTCTGCAGTTCGACCTCGTAACGCCCGGCCTCCTCCGCCGCCTTGGCCATGCCCTTGCGCTTCTTGCTGCGCGCACCTGGCACAGTGGCGCCTTCCATGATGTCGGTGATGTCCTTGACCACGCCCTTGGGCACGATACCGTTGGCCGCATTGAATGCGATCTGCTTCTCGCGCCGCCGCTCGGTCTCATCGATGGCGCGCTGCATGGAGCCGGTGATGTTGTCGGCGTAGAGGATCGCCTTGCCGTTGAGGTTGCGCGCGGCGCGGCCGATGGTCTGGATCAGCGAGCGCTCGGAGCGCAGGAAGCCTTCCTTGTCGGCATCGAGGATGGCCACCAGCGATACCTCGGGCATGTCCAGGCCCTCGCGCAGCAGGTTGATGCCCACCAGCACATCGAAGGTGCCCAGGCGCAGGTCGCGGATGATCTCCACCCGTTCGACGGTGTCGATGTCCGAATGCAGGTAGCGTACCCGCACATCATGGTCGGCGAGATAGTCGGTGAGGTCCTCGGCCATGCGCTTCGTCAGCGTGGTGGCCAGCACCCGCTCGCCCTGGGCGACGCGCTTGCCAATTTCCGAGAGCAGGTCGTCGACCTGGGTGAGCGCCGGACGTACCTCTACCTGTGGGTCGACCAGGCCGGTCGGACGCACCACCTGCTCGACCACGCGGCCGGCGTGTTCGGCTTCATAAGGGCCTGGCGTTGCGGAAACGAAGATGGTCTGCGGGCTGACCGCCTCCCATTCGTCGAAACGCATCGGCCGGTTGTCCAGTGCCGACGGCAGGCGGAAACCGTACTCCACCAGCGTCTCCTTGCGTGAACGGTCGCCCTTGTACATGGCGCCGACCTGCGGAACGCTGACGTGGGACTCGTCGATCACCAGCAGCGCGTCATCGGGCAGGTAGTCGTAGAGCGTAGGTGGCGGCGCACCGGCCGGGCGCCCGGAGAGGTAGCGCGAGTAGTTCTCGATGCCGTTGCAGTAGCCCAGTTCGAGGATCATTTCCAGATCGAAGCGGGTGCGCTGTTCCAGACGCTGCGCTTCCACCAGCTTGTTGTGCGTGTTGAGGTACTCGAGGCGCTCCTTGAGCTCCTCCTTGATCCCTTCCACCGCCTCGACCAAAGTTTCCCGCGGGGTGACGTAGTGGCTCTTGGGATAGAAGGTGAAGCGCGGCAGCTTGCGGATCACCTCACCGGTCAGCGGGTCGAACGCGGCGATGTTCTCCACCTCGTCGTCGAACAGTTCGATGCGGATGGCCTCCAGGTCCGATTCGGCCGGAAAAATGTCGATCACGTCGCCGCGCACGCGGAAGGTGGCGCGGGCGAAGTCCATCTCGTTGCGGGTGTACTGCAGGTCGGTCAGACGGCGCAGCAGGGCACGCTGGTCGAGCTTGTCGCCGCGATCGACGTGCAGGACCATCTTCAGGTACGTCTCGGGGCTACCGAGGCCATAGATGCACGAAACGGTGGTGACGATGATCGCGTCGCGCCGCTCGAGCAGCGCCTTGGTCGCCGACAGGCGCATCTGCTCGATGTGGTCATTGATCGAGGCGTCCTTCTCGATGAAGGTGTCCGACGACGGCACGTAGGCTTCGGGCTGATAGTAGTCGTAGTACGAAACGAAATACTCGACCGCGTTGTTCGGGAAGAACGCCTTGAACTCGCCATACAACTGGGCGGCCAGGGTCTTGTTGGGGGCCAGCACCATGGTCGGGCGCTGCACCTGCTGGATGACGTTGGCGATGCTGAAGGTCTTGCCCGAGCCTGTCACCCCGAGCAGGGTCTGGTGCGACAGACCGGCGTCAATACCCTCGACCATCTGGCGGATGGCTTCGGGCTGGTCGCCGGCCGGCTGGAATCGGGTAACGAGCTGAAACTCGGACATGACGGACCTCATGGATGTCGCGGCAACTGTAAATTTAGCCAGTAGTCTATACCCAAATACGGCGCACGACCGCAGGATTCAAGCCCGACCTGTGAACGTTCATGACAATGGACCGGGCAATTCGACCAATGGTCGAAAAATATTTGCGCAAACAGCCGTAAAAGCTGCGCCAGACTGTCGCAGTGACCGACCGGTATCACTATACTGACTCCCCGTTTGTGCACCGCTTCAGTGCATTTCGGCTGGAGCGTGGCGACCCCTATCACTCTCCTATCAGAGCCAAGGTAACAATGAGCCTGTTTTCCGCAGTCGAGCTGGCACCCCGCGACCCTATCCTGGGCCTCAATGAAGCATTCAACGCCGACCCACGCACTGACAAAGTCAACCTGGGCGTAGGCGTCTACTGCAATGAGGAAGGCCGTATCCCGCTGCTGCGCGCGGTGATCGAAGCCGAAACCGCCCGTGCCGCCCAGCACGCCTCCCGCGGCTACCTGCCGATCGACGGCATCGCCCAGTACGATCAGGCCGTGCAGAAGCTGATCTTCGGTAAAGCGTCGCCGCTGCTGGCCGAAGGCCGCGTGGTCACCGTGCAGGCTGTCGGCGGTACCGGCGCCCTGAAGATCGGTGCCGACTTCCTCAAGCGCCTGCAGCCAGGCGCCGTGGTCGCCATCAGCGACCCGAGCTGGGAAAACCACCGCGCCCTGTTCGAAACCGCTGGTTTCCCGGTGCAGACCTACCGTTACTACGATGCGGCCAGCCACGACGTCAACCGTGCCGGCATGCTCGAGGACCTGAACAAGCTGCCGTCCGGCTCGATCATCGTCCTGCACGCCTGCTGCCACAACCCGACCGGCGTCGACCTGTCGCTGGACGACTGGAAGAACGTGCTGGAAGTGGTCAAGGCCAAAGGCCATGTGCCCTTCCTCGACATGGCCTACCAGGGCTTCGGCGCCGGCATTGCCGAAGACGCCTTCGCCGTGCGCCTGTTCGCCGAGTCGGGCCTGGAGTTCTTCGTCTCCAGCTCGTTCTCCAAATCGTTCTCGCTGTATGGCGAGCGCGTCGGCGCGCTGTCGATCGTCACCGGCTCGAAAGACGAAAGCACCCGCGTGCTGTCGCAGGTCAAGCGCGTGATCCGCACCACCTACTCCAACCCACCGACCCACGGCGCCAGCATCGTCGCCGCCGTGCTCAACAGCCCCGAGCTGTGCCAGATGTGGGAAACCGAGCTGGCCGAGATGCGCGAGCGCATCCACGGCATGCGCAAGCAGATGGTCCAGCTGCTGGCCGAATACGGCGCCAACCGTGACTTCAGCTTCGTCGGCCGCCAGTGCGGCATGTTCTCCTACTCGGGCCTGACCGTGGAGCAAGTGACCCGCCTGAAAAGCGAGTTCGGCATCTACGCACTGGACACCGGCCGCATCGCGGTCGCCGCGCTGAACCAGAGCAACATCCACGTGGTCACCAAGGCCATCGTCGAAGTGCTGTAACTGCTTGATTGTCTAGGGGAAGCTTGACTTCCCCTGGGCAAGCGGTAAGATGCGCACAGATTCCGCGATAGCTCAGTCGGTAGAGCAAATGACTGTTAATCATTGGGTCCCTGGTTCGAGTCCAGGTCGCGGAGCCAAACACTGAAAACCTCCAGATGCGCAAGCACTGGAGGTTTTTTCTTTTGTGCCCCGCCGTCTTGTGTTCCCCCTCCCCTGGACTATCGTCAGCGTGCGCATTCGGCGCAGCAACGACAGGGAGTCATCATGGATACCACTCGCAACGCCCAGGAAGCCGTGGAGCAGGTCGCCGACCAGGCCATCCTGGCGGCCCAGCAAGGCACGTTCGCAGTCGGCGGCTGCATCATCGAGAACGCCACCGGCAAAGTATTGGTAAGCATGCACAACAATGTGTTGCAGCCCTACCCCGGCAGCAATGCGCAACCGCCCTTCCTGCCCCACGACCCGACGGCCCACGGCGAACGGCAACTGGTGCAATGGTATTACGACAACCGGCACGAGCTGAAGCTGCCCGAGCCCAACCAGCTGACCGTGGTGACCACACTGGACCCGTGCGCGATGTGCGCAGGCTCGCTGCTGACCGCAGGCTTCAATGTGGCCGTCAGTGCCATCGACACCTATGCCGGGGTCAACTACAACAGCCAGTTCAACTTCCCCACCTTCCCGCCCGCCTTGCGACAGAAAGCGCAAGCGACCTGGGGTTACTACGCGGTGGACGCCCCTATCAACCGCCCTTATCAGGGCTCGCAAGGCCCCGTCTACGCGAACCAGAAAATCGACGCCCGGGTGTTCAGCCTGACCGGCTCGATCTTCGATGCCAGCGTGAATACGGTACGCGAAGCCAGCAACAACAGCGGCCTGCCGCCTTCCGAGCTGAAGAACCCGGCGACACTGCCAGCCACCAGTGCGGTCCGTCAGGCGCTGACCAAGCTCAGCAAATGGGCGCTGACCGTCAAAAGCGACAACCCACGCATGCCAGGCGTGGAGTTGGCCAAGCCGTTGACCGAGACCGCCGCGGCATCCGACAGAACCAACGCCGTGGCATTGCTCGACCCATTCGGCAACTTGCTGGCCTGCCTGGGTGGCCAGGAGGACCAGTCACCGATCCGCACGGCGTTCATGGAGACGACGCGCCAATACGCCCTGATGCGCTGGACCCTGATGAACGACAATGATCCGCAGGTACGCGCCGAGGCAGAGCAATACCTGACCCACCCCAAGTACGGCACCTTCGTGTTCCTGTACATCCCGGACCCGAGCACCAGCGAGGCGGTGATGACCTTCGGTGCCTATGGCTCGACCATGGAAGGGCCGGTACCCCAGTCGTTCCCGTCCAATCTGCAATACGTGCTGCTGTACGACGGCGTCACCCCCCAGGCGGTGGCGCAACTGGCGCAGCAGCTGCCGCCCTTCTACACCCAGAGCGTGCAGGTAGCACCGAGCCAGGTGTTGGACCAGGGCCTGATCAATGCTGCCAAGCAGTTGCTGTAACGCCTGCGATCGCTTAACGGGACAGGGGCTCGGTCACTGGCCGCCCCTCGTCCACCAGGCTCCATACCAGCAGCTTGGCTGGCTGGGTCTTGCTGGCATTGCGTGAAACGCTGTGCACGGTGCCGGGCGCCTCATACCAGAACTCTCCGGCCTTGTAGGTCTTCTCCGACTCGTCGTTGAGTTTCGATGTCACCGCCCCTTCCAGAACGTAGGCCATGACCGCCCCCGGGTGCTGATGGGCAGGCGACGCCTGACCAGGAGCGTAGCTGACCGTCAGCATCACGGCTTTCTTGCCCGGAGCGTTGGTGGGGAGTTGTTCCTGGAGGATCTTGACCTGATCGGGTTTGTCACCGTGGGCCCAAGTGGTCGAGATCGGTGCCAGCAGGCCTAGTGCCAGCAGGGCAATGGGGAGGCGGATAGATCGCATGAGTGCTTCTCCTGTGGTGTGTATGCCAGCAGGTTAAGCCCAGGGTAGCGAGGGACAAATGGCCAATTTGGAGAAAAAGCGGGGGGCCGATTGGCTGCTCGCGCCATGGTACTGCTAGCCAACCCAACCAAATAGCCAGATCCCAGGAACATGCCCCATAGGTGGCTTTGGCTTTGGCGATCAGGAGGTTAGCCGCACCGTCAGCTAGCGACAGCTGCGCCAGTCCAGGCGCCGCCCGTAACTTCGCGACTTCAGGAGGCTGAGCGCAGGCGTCTGGAGGGCCAGGTGCGCAGCACCCTTCGGCGTTAGCCGAAGGCGCGAGATGTAGACTTGCGCAGCAAGTCGTAGGCCGCGCGGGCCTGGAAGGCGCCGGAGCGAAGGGACCCGGAGCGTAGCGGAGGGCCGTATGATGGAGCGAGCGGCTTTTGGTTACTTTTGGCCAAGACCAAAAGTAACCCGCCGTAAGGGCGGAAAGGTGACTTCAAGTCGCTATTGCAAATGGATATGCATAGAACCATGGAGACCAAATAGGCTTTGGCTTTGCGCCAGCGTTACAAATTGATTATCGAGAGGCTATGAATAAACTGGCAGCCAAACCCGAGAAACAAGTATCAGGCACTGCGCCCAATCGGATAGAACACACCCCGGCTCCAAACCCCAAGCCACTCTTCCCCATCAATCACCCGCGGCACCGCCAGCTCCACCAACTGATAGAACACATTGCGGTGAATCAGCGCTTCGAGATTGGTGCGCATCAGCACATAGGGTGAAGGCTCAAGGGTGACAGGATCGAGTTCAACGCGCAGCGGATTGTCCGGGCCAGCCTCGACCTGGTCATCGACATTGCTGGTAAACCGCAGCACCTGCTGCTCACCAGCACCCTGCACATCCAGCAGTACAGCGACAAAGGGCGCGTCATCGACACGAATCCCGACCTTCTCCACCGGCGTGACCAGGAAATAGTCTTCCCCATCCCGACGGATGATCGTGGAGAACAACCGCACCATCGGCTTGCGCCCGATCGGCGTCCCCAAGTAATACCAGGTGCCATCCCGGGCGATGCGCATGTCGATATCGCCACAGAAATCCGGGTTCCACAGATGCACCGGGGGCAACCCCTTGTGCGCGGGAATCTGCGCCAACAGGTCGTTGGCCTTGCCGGAATCGTTCATTTCACGCTCGCTCAGCGGCTCATGCCCAGGAGACTACGAGCGTACTCGCGCATTGGCGCTGCAAGCAAATCCTGCGGCGTGTTGTCGTGGAACGTCAACAAACCGCCACGGCTCTTGATGCGGGCGGTATCAATCAAGTAACGGGTGCTGGTCTCGATGAGCATCATCTGCACCACGCCGTCGTCCCAACCCAGGCGATCGACGGCCTGTTCGTCATACCACTCGTCACCGTTACCGATCCGGTCGTCGGTACGCGCGAAACGGGTATAAAGCACATAGTCGGCGCCGACCGAGCGGGCCTCGGCAATCGCGTCCTCCAGGCCCAACGGCCCTTGGGCGCGGCGCACCAGCGGGAAGTACTCGACAAAGCTCTTGAAGGCTTCCTCGGCCACCACATTCTGGCGTGGCACCGGCCCTTTGCCCGGCGGCACGAACGCGCCCTGGCCGATGAAGATGAACGAATCGGGCTGCAGGCGGATCGACAGGGTCCGGGTGGTGTCACTGTGATCCAGCAGGCCAGCGTCACTCATGTGATACCGCACACCCTCGCCCATATCACTGACATTCATGCAGCCACCCAACGCCATCAGCGCCAGCAGCAAGACCAGGCTACGCATCTTTCCTCCAGAGGCCGGTGACGAAAAACCGGCGAATAGCCGCCAGATGCAGAATCTGCGCCAGAGTCAGCCGCCAATCACCTTCATTACCATCACATCGCCGGAAAACGCTATGTCCTGCTTGTCCGCCAGGGCCTTGACCAGCAAACGCTGCAGGGCTGGCAACGCTTGGTGACGAGGCTTGTCGAGCAGGTCGCCGACAAAGTGACGGCTACTCGACGACAGGCAGCCATGCAACCAACCGGTGGACGACAGGCGCAGCCGCGAACAGGCACGGCAGAACGGTACGCTCTCGTTGGCGATCACACCAAAGTGCCCCTTCCCAGGAATGTGATAACGCAATGCCGTCGCATCCACCGGCCGGGGGGCCTGCTCGAAGCGATGGGATTGCCCGATCAACGCCAACAACTGTTCCAAACCCACGAACTGTTGCAGGAAGGCATTGCCGTCACGCGCCAGATGGCCCATGCGCATCAGCTCGATGAAACGCAGCTCGTAGCCGCGCTGCAGGCAGTAGTCGAGCAACGGCACTACCTGGTCAAGGTTCTGCCCGCGCATGGGCACCATGTTGACCTTGATCGCCATGCCTGCGGCACTGGCCTGCTCCATGCCAGCCAACACGCTGGCCAGGTCGCCACCCCGGGCAATACTGCGAAAAGCGCCTGGATCGAGGGTGTCGAGGGAGACATTGAGCCGGCGAATACCGGCCTCGCGCAGCAAGGGCAATTTGCGCGACAACAGCTGGCCATTGGTGGTGAGGCTGATGTCCTCCAGGCCCAGACCCGCCACAGCCTTGAGAAACGCTTCCAGCCGCGGGCTGATCAGCGGCTCGCCGCCGGTGATGCGCAAACGCTCGATACCCGCCGCCTCGACCAGGTAGGCCACGCCCCGGGCCAAGGCATCCGCCGTGAGCTCGTCCTGCGCCGCCACCAGGCGTTTGCCATCGGGCACGCAATACGTGCAGGCATAGTTGCAGGCAGCAGTCAGGCTGACGCGCAAGTTGCGAAAGCGCCTGCCTTGACGATCGACGATCATGGATGACTCCGGCATGGAAGATTCTGGCGGTCAAAACCTGACTCAAAAATCAGGTTTTTGCAAGCTTTCCAAGCGAAGCCTTGGAGAGGCGATGCCCACCGATGAACAGTGGGCACCCTTTGAAGGGCTTTAGTTCGCGGCTTCCGGGTCGCGCTTGCGCTTGTTGCCCATACGCACGCCGATATCCATCAGGAACTGGAAGAAACCTTCCTGATCCTCGAGCACATTGCTCCAGAACGGTGAGTGGTACAGCGCGACAGCGCCATGGACCAACGCCCAGGCAGCGCAATAGTGGAAGTACGGCGGTACGTCCTCGAGCTTGCCTTCGCTGATCCGGCCCTTGATCAACTGCGTCAGGCGATCGAAGTTGGAGGCGCGGATGCTGTGCAACTGCTCGACCATTTCCGGCACCTGGTTACCCTTGACCACCTTCTCTTCCAGGCGGTCGAACAACCGGTAACGCTGCGGATCGCGCATGCGGAACTCGAAGTAGGCACGCGACAGGGCTTCCTTGTCGCGGTCGACATCAGCCGAATGCAACAGCTCGTTCAGATCGCGCTCGTAGTCGAGCATCAGGCGCAGGTAGATCTCCGCCTTGGACTTGAAGTGCTTGTAGATCGTGCCTTTGCCGATGCCCACGGCGTCGGCGATCATCTCGACGGTGACACTGTCTTCACCTTGTTCGAGAAACAGCTTGAGCGCGGTGTCGAGGATCTCTTGCTCACGACGACGAAACTCACGGACCTTACGAGGTTCTTTCTGCATAGGAAGGACTGGGATGACAATCGAAGCGGTTTATTATGCCTAAGTGGCGGCAAATTGCACGGATCTTCCAACCATGTCTATGTTTCTTGATGAGTTCGACCAGGCACCGGGCCTGTGTTACCTGAACCACGCCGCCATCGCCCCGTGGCCGCGCCGGGCCAGCGAGGCCGTCGCACGCTTCGCCCGCGACAACGTACACCTGGGGGCCCGTGAATATCCGGCCTGGCTCGCCACCGAGCGGCGCTTGCGCGAGCGCCTGGCACGCCTGCTCAACGCCCCGACCACCGGTGACATCGCCCTGGTTGGCAACACCTCCCAAGCCCTGTCGCTGGTTGCTTTCGGCCTGGATTGGCAGCCCGGTGACCAGGTGATCATCAGTGACGAGGAGTTTCCTTCCAACCGCGTGGTCTGGCAGGCCCTGGCCGAGCGCGGCGTCGAAGTGCTGGAAGTGAGCCTGGCCGGCGAAGACCCCGAAGCCGCGTTGTTGAACGCCTGCGGCCCCCAGGCACGCTTGCTGGCAATCAGCGCCGTGCAGTTCGGCAGCGGCCTGCGCCTGGACCTGGCGCGCCTCGGCGAGGGATGCCGCAGCCGTGGCGTGCTGTTCTGCGTGGACGCTATCCAGCAAGTCGGTGCCCTGCCCTTCGATGTGCAGCGCTACCAGTGCGACTTCGCCATGGCCGACGGCCACAAGTGGATGCTCGGCCCCGAGGGCCTGGCAGTGTTCTACTGCCGAGGAGAACTGCGCAAGCAGCTCAAGCTGAACGCCTATGGCTGGCATATGCTCGAACACCTGGGCGATTTCGAGCGCCGCGACTGGCAGCCGGCCCGCAGCGCCAGGCGCTTCGAACCCGGCAGCCCGAACATGCTAGGCGCCAGTGTACTGGAGGCCAGCTTGTCACTGCTGGAGGAAGTGGGCATGAGTGTGGTCGCCGAACAGTTGGCGCTAAGGGTGGAGCAATTGCACCAGGGGCTGGCCACCCTACCCGGCGTGCGTCTGCACAGCCCGAATGCCCCTGAACGACGGGCGGGCATCGTAACGTTCAGCCTGGAAGGCCACGCCAATGCCGACATTTATCGAACGCTGAGCGCTGACGGGGTGATCTGCGCGGTACGCGGCCCCGGCGTGCGTTTTTCCCCACACTTCTACACCGATCAACACCATATCGACGAAGCATTGCGTCAGGTCCGCCATATTGCAATGCGATGAATGCGTTATGGAATCAAGACGTATTCCAAATCTGTTTAAAAAACGATCAACACACGCTGGCAGCGCGCCAATCCTGGCCAATACTTGAAGTGTTGGCGCGGCGCATCCCCCCCAAGTGGCGCGCTGATAAAGGTGCCCAGGGACCGTGTGCCTTTGTTTTACTCCTAATGGTCTTAACCCGGATTCCCCCCCCAGAACCCGGGTTTTTTTTGCCCGGGAAGGGGACGCGGGTGCTTGCCGAGCGTTTTCTGGCGCGCTCCAGATCAAGCGCCGCCCGCGCGACGCATCGCGGATAAATCCGCTCCTACATTCGTTGCAACGTGCCGCTCCTGTGAGGCCATGGTTGCCAGCCTTCGCGCATGGCATGAGCCCGGCGGGGCGGCGCCCAACATAACTGGCCCGAAACAAACGTGTAGGAGCGGATTCATCCGCGATGCGCCGCGCGGGCGGCGCTCGATCTCAACACCAACTCCAGCTTCAAGCCATACACAAGCGCCCCACCTCAAGCCACTCGGGCCAACGGGAACAGGCGCTTGAAGTTGCCGGTGGTCTGCTCGGCCAACTGTTCGTAGCTCACCCCGCGCAACGACGCCACATACTCGGCCACTTCCCGCACGTACTGCGGCAGGTTCGGCTTGCCACGGTGCGGAATCGGCGCCAGGTACGGCGAGTCGGTCTCTACCAGCAGGCGATCGACCGGCACCTGCCTGGCCACCTCGCGCAATGCATCGGCATTGCGGAAGGTGACGATACCCGACAGCGAGATGTAGTAGCCCAGGTCCAGCGCCGCCTTGGCCATGTCCCAGTCCTCGGTGAAGCAGTGCAGTACCCCGGCCTGGGGCAGGTTCGCCTCGCGCAGCAGCGCCAGGGTGTCGGCGCGCGCCGCACGGGTGTGCACGATCACCGGCTTGCCGGTCTGGCGGGAGGCCTCCAGGTGCAGGCGGAACGAGGCCTGCTGCAACTCGGCGGCCTCCGGCTCGTAGTGATAATCCAGCCCGGTCTCGCCAATGGCCACCACATGCGGGTGGGCGAGCTCGCGCAACAGCCACTCCAAGGCCGGCGTCTCGCCCGGCGCCAGGTCGAGCGGATGCACGCCCACCGAACAGTCCACGTCGGCATAGCGCTCACTGAGCGCCTTCACCGCGCCAGCGTTCTCGGCGCTCACGCCGATGCACAGGAAATGCCCCACCCCACGCTCGCGCGCCGCTTGCAGTGCGGCATCGAGGGAGCCCTGGTGGGCGCTCAGGTCAAGACGGTCGAGGTGGCAATGGGAATCTACGAGCATGGCAACAGACACATATGAATTGAACGTTGGAGTCAGCGCATGCCCGGCAGCTGCACCCAGCGGGCGAGCAAGGCTTCGAGCAGCAGTACACGGTTGAGGTTGGCCTTGCCCAGGACTTTCTGGCGCTGCTCGAGGATCCACGCCTGGATCTCCAGCACCTTGGCCTGGCGGCTCTTCTGCGCCAGGTATTGCAGCACCTTGCGCATGTCAGCCAAGCCTAATCCTTCTTCATCCTGGGTCAATTGGTAGCGCAGGATCAGGTGCGACCAGTCGCAGAACCAATCGAACAGCAGCAGCAAGGGCACTGTATTCCAGGCCTCGGCCAACTGGCTGGGGGATTGCTGCTGCTTGAGCAGCTTCTTCACCCCCTCGGTGACCAGTGCGCGCTGTTCACGCACGCCTTGCGCCTGCAAGCTGACCGCCATCAGCGGCGAGCCGGCGGCGAGGGTGAGCAGTTCCTCGCGTTCCTCCTCGCCGTTGTCGGCCAGGGTGCCGGCCAACCAGGCGCGGCTCTGGGCCAGGCTGGGTTGAGGGCAGGCAACCTGCTGGCAGCGGCTCTTGATGGTCGGCAGCAACCGGCTGGGTTGATGGCTGACCAGCAGCAGCACGGTATCGCCCGAGGGCTCCTCAAGACTCTTTAGCAAGGCGTTGGAGGCGTTGATGTTCATCGCCTCGACCGGCTCGATCAGCACCACCTTGCGCCCGCCTTGCTGGGCAGTCTGGACCACGAACGAAACCAGCTCGCGCACCTGGTCGATCTTGATCGGCTTGTCGGCCTCTTCGGGCTCCAGCACGAAATTGTCCGGGTGGCTGCCCGCCTTGAGCAACAGGCACGCCTTGCATTGCCCACAGGCATCCAGCCCTTGTGGCTGCTGGCACAACAGACGCGCCATCAGCCGTTCAGCGAGGGCGCGCTTGCCGATGCCCTGGGGCCCATGCAGCAGGTAGGCATGGGCGTGCTGAGCACGGCCGGCCAACTGCTGCCAGAGCGCCTGCTGCCAGGGGTAGGCTTCAACCACGGCAGCGCTCCAGGATACCCGGCAGCAGTGCGTCGATGGCACGCTGAACAGCCGCCAGCGGCTGCGCGGCGTCCAACAGGCTGTAGCGTTGCGGCTGTTGGCCGGCACGCTGCAGGTAGGCCTGGCGCACCGCTTCGAAGAAGGCCTGGCCTTCCTGCTCGAAACGGTCGAGGCGACCGCGGGCCGCGGCACGAGCCAGGCCGACTTCCACTGGCAAGTCGAACACCAGGGTCAGGTCCGGGCGCAACTCGCCCTGGACAAAGGATTCGAGGATGGCGATACGTTCCACCGACAAGCCACGCCCCCCACCCTGGTAGGCGTAGGTGGCGTCGGTAAAGCGGTCGCACAGCACCACGGCGCCACGCGCCAGGGCCGGGCGTATGACCTGCGCCAGGTGCTGGGCGCGGGCCGCGAACATCAACAGCAGTTCGGTGTCGACCGCCATGGCTTCTTCGCTGGGTGCCAGCAGCAGTTCGCGGATACGCTCGGCCAGCGGCGTGCCCCCGGGCTCGCGAGTCATGACCACATCAACACCCTGCTCGCGCAAGCGCGCCGCCAGGTATTCGCGATTGGTACTCTTGCCCGCGCCTTCGGGGCCTTCCAGGGTGATAAACAAACCGCTCACGGGCGTTCCTTACTGTTTGTCGGGTGCCGGCGTATCGGCTGGCACGGATTGATCGGCAGGGGCTGCGGGTTCGCTCGCGGGCGCCGGCTCCACGCCCTCTGGCTCGGTATCGCCGGGCGCCGTCGACTCGCTGGCGGGCGGCTGCCCTTGCGGCGCCGGGCTGGAGCGGTAATCGGCACGGCGCTTGAGCTGGAACTCGCGCACCGCGCTGTTGTGGTCATCCAGATCGTCGGAGAACACATGACTGCCGTCGCCACGTGCGACGAAATACAGGCTGCTGCCGTCGCTCGGGTTCAGTGCGGCATGGATGGCCTCGCGGCCGACCATGGCGATCGGCGTCGGAGGCAGCCCGGTCATGGTGTAAGTGTTGTAAGGGGTCGGCTCGCGCAGGTCGGCACGGGTGATCTTGCCGTTGTAGCGTTCGCCCATGCCGTAGATCACCGTCGGGTCGGTCTGCAGCATCATGCCCAGGCGCATGCGGCGCACGAACACGCCGGCAATCTGCCCGCGCTCCTGGGGAATACCGGTCTCCTTCTCCACCAGCGAGGCCATGATCAGCGCCTGGTAGGGGTCACGGTACGGCAGGTCGGTGGTGCGCTCAGCCCACTCCTTGGCCAGCACTTCGTCCAGGCGCATGTATGCCTGCTGCAGCAGTTCGACATCGCTCATGCCACGCACGAAGCGGTAGGTGTCGGGGAAGAACCGGCCTTCGGGGAACACTCCCGTGTGCCCCAGCTTGTCCATCACCTCGACGTCGGACAGGCCGTCCAGGGTGTGCTTGATTTTTTCGTGCCTGGCCACTGCGGCGCGCACCTGGCGGAAGGTCCAGCCTTCGACCAGGGTCAGGTTGTACTGCACCACATCGCCACGCTGCCAGGCATCGAACAACTGCCCCACCGTCATGCCGGGGTTCAACCGGTATTCACCCGTATGCAACGCCGTGCCGGCCATATTGAAGCGCCAGTACAGGCGCAGCCACACCGCGTCGTCGAGCAGGCCTTCGGACTGCATGCGATAGAACATGCGGTTGGGTGTGGTGCCACTGGGCACTTCGAGCAGGCGTTCCTGCTCCACTTGCAGGGGCTGCTCCAGCACCGAGCCAACCTTCCAGGCGGCCCAGCCAAAGGCCAGGCCGGCGAGGATCAGGCTCATCTCCAGCAGCAGCAGGAATTTGCGTCTCACTAATCAGGTATCCAGTAACGTACGGGCAACGGCCTGCAGTTTAAGGGTGAGCGGCCCCGCCGGCCAGTTCAGCGCTGTGAATTCACGCACCGGCCAGACACCGTAGACGCTGTTGCAGACAAACACTTCGTCGGCCTGCTGCAGGTCTTCCAGGGCCAGGTCGCGCACGACTACCGGGATACCCAGCAGCACAGCTTGCTCAAGCAACACAGCACGCATCACCCCGGCCACGCCGCAACGACCGAGGTCAGCGGTCAGCAGCACGCCATCACGCACCAGGAACAGGTTGCTGTACACGCCTTCGATCAGCCGCCCCTGAACATCGCGCATCAACCCTTCGGCATAGGTGCTGTCCTGCCACTCGGCGCGGGCCAGGACCTGCTCAAGGCGATTGAGGTGTTTGAGGCCGGCCAGCAGCGGTTGTTCCGCAAGACGGGTCTGGCAAGGGAACAGGCAAATGCCTGAATCGGCGTTGCCTTGTGGATAAGTGGGCAAGGGACTGCCCTGAAGTATGCGCCGGGCAGGCACGCCGGCGGCCGGGGCATAGCCGCGCTGGCTGTCGCCGCGGGTCAGGATGAGCTTGGCCACCCCCTCCCCCAGCTGACCGGCGTAGCGCAGCAGCTCGTCACGCACCACAGCCAGGTCCACGCCGATCGCCAGACGCTGGCAACCCAGCGCCAGGCGGTCGAGGTGTTGCGCCAGCAGGCTGGGCCTACCGCCGCGCACGGCGATGGTCTCGAACAGACCATCGCCGTAGGCCAGCCCACGGTTCTGCAGGTTGACCGCAGTCGCTGGCTGGCCGTCGATCCAGCTGTGCATCAGTCGGCGAACCGGCGGAACACCAGCGAACCGTTGGTTCCGCCAAAGCCGAAGGAGTTGGACAGCACCACATCGATCGGCATGCTGCGTGCCTGGTGCGGCACGAAGTCCAGGTCGCAACCTTCGTCCGGTTCATCCAGGTTGATGGTGGGCGGCGCCATCTGGCTGTTGATGGCCAGTACGCTGAAGATCGCCTCCACCGCACCGGCGGCACCCAGCAGGTGACCGGTCATCGACTTGGTCGAACTGACCGCCAGCTTGTAGGCATGCTCGCCGAACACACGCTTGATCGCCGCCACTTCGGCCACGTCGCCTGCAGGCGTCGAGGTGCCGTGGGCGTTGATGTAGCTGACTTCCTCCGGCTTGATACCGGCATCGCGCAAGGCGTTGGCCATGCAGCGGGCGGCGCCTTCGCCGGAGTCGGGTGGCGAGGTCATGTGGTAGGCATCACCGCTCATGCCGAAACCGACCAGTTCCGCATAGATGGTCGCGCCACGGGCCTTGGCGTGCTCCAGCTCTTCGAGCACCAGGGCACCGGCACCGTCGGACAGCACGAAACCGTCACGCCCCTTGTCCCACGGGCGGCTGGCGCGGGCCGGTTCGTCATTGCGGGTCGACAACGCACGGGATGCGCCGAAACCGCCCATGCCCAGGCCGCAGGCAGCCATCTCGGCGCCACCGGCGATCATCACGTCCGCTTCGCCGTAGGCGATGTTGCGCGCGGCCATGCCGATGCAGTGGGTGCCGGTGGTGCACGCGGTGGCGATGGCGTAGTTCGGCCCCTGCAACCCCAGGTGGATCGACAGGAAACCGGAGATCATGTTGATGATCGAGCCCGGTACGAAGAACGGCGAGATCCGCCGCGGACCTTGCTCATGCAGGGTACGGCTGGTCTCTTCGATGTTCGTCAGGCCGCCGATCCCCGAGCCCATGGCCACGCCGATGCGCTCGCGGTTGGCGTCGGTGACTTCCAGGCCGGCATTGCGTACCGCCTGGAAACCGGCCGCCAGGCCGTACTGAATGAACAGATCGAGCTTGCGGGCCTCTTTGGCCGACAGGTATTGCTCGACCTCGAAGCCTTTCACCGAGCCGCCAAAACGGGTGGAGTAGGCAGACAGGTCCGTATGCTCGATCGGACCGATGCCACTGCGGCCAGCCAGAATGCCTTGCCAGGTGCTTGGTACATCGGTACCCAGTGGCGACAGCATACCCATACCGGTGACCACGACGCGTCTACGCGACACAGTACTCTCCTCTTTTCAAATAACAGAGTCTCTTGCCAGTGCACTTGCCATGGCGAATGGAATGGCAGCAAACCCCGATTCTCGCAAAGAAAAAACCGCACGCCAGCAAAGGCAGTGCGGTTTTTCTCGACAAGATGCGTCGACTACAGCGTCTTAGCCCTGGTGAGCGTTGACGTAGTCGATGGCAGCTTGAACGGTAGTGATCTTCTCGGCTTCTTCGTCAGGGATTTCGGTCTCGAATTCCTCTTCCAGAGCCATCACCAGCTCAACGGTGTCAAGCGAGTCGGCACCCAGGTCATCGACGAAGGAAGATTCGTTCTTGACTTCCTCTTCCTTCACGCCCAGTTGCTCGGCGACGATTTTCTTGACGCGTTCTTCGATGGTGCTCATACCTAGTTTTCACTCCTAATGGACATATGTCAGGCAGCTGGCCGGTGACCAAGTTTATAGGAAGACGCCTGCTTTTCAAGCTTGACGCGCCTTCCACCAAGTCGCCCGGCCCGCTGTCCGGAATCTGGTTGCAGCTTTATAACGGATTTTAGGCTTCGAGTATGACTCTTTTTTGAAGCAATCCGTCACATTGAGTTGCGGATATTACATGTACATCCCGCCATTCACCGGCACGGTTGCGCCGGTGACGTAGGCTGCGCCTTCGGACGCCAGGAAGGATACCACCTTCGCGATTTCCTCGGCCTGGCCCAGACGGCCCAGCGGAATTTCTTTTTGCAGGGCCTCGCGCTGCGCTTCTGGCAGCTCGCGGGTCATGTCGGTGTCGATGAAGCCCGGCGTCACCGAGTTGACGGTGATATTGCGCGAACCCACTTCACGGGCCAGGGCGCGGCTGAAGCCCTCCAGGCCGGCCTTGGCGGCGGCATAGTTGGCCTGGCCGGCGTTGCCCATGGCACCCACCACCGAACCGATGCTGATGATACGACCCCAACGGGCCTTGGTCATGCCGCGCAACACGCCCTTGGACAGACGGTAGAGGCTGTTGAGGTTGGTGTCGATCACGTCGAACCACTCGTCATCCTTCATGCGCAGCATGAGATTGTCGCGAGTGATACCCGCGTTATTGACCAGGATGGCCGGCGCGCCGAACTGCTCACCGATGGCGCTCAGCACGGCGTCGACGGACTCGGCGCTAGTCACGTTCAGCTCCATACCGGTACCGGTGATGCCGTGCTCTTTCAAGGTGGCGGCGATACGCTCGGCGCCGGACGCCGAAGTGGCGGTACCGATCACGGTCGCGCCCTGGCGGCCGAGTTCGAGGGCGATGGCCTGGCCGATGCCACGGCTGGCGCCGGTAACCAGTGCAACTTTACCTTGCAGGCTCATGCAAGCGTCTCCAGATTCAGGCCAGCGCCGCGCGAGTGGCGGCGACGGCGTCAGGGGTATTGAGGTTGTAGGTGGTCACGCCATCAGCGCAACGCTTGTTCAGGCCAGCCAGGACCTTGCCTGGGCCACACTCGACCAGGTTGACAGCACCGTTGGCGGCCAGGGTCTGCACGCATTCCACCCAGCGTACCGGCTGGTACAGCTGCGCCAGCAGATCCTGCTTGAGCGCATCGAGGTCGGCGGCGATGGCAGCGGTAACGTTTTGCACCACCGGAATCTGCGGGGCCTTCCAGTCGATGGCGCTGACGAACTCGGCGAAGCGCTCGGCGGCCGGCTTCATCAGGGCGCAGTGCGACGGCACGCTGACTGCCAGCGGCAGGGCGCGCTTGGCGCCCTTGGCCTTGCACAGTTCAATGGCGCGATCCACCGCGGCCTTGTTACCGGCAATGACCACCTGGCCAGGCGAGTTGAAGTTCACCGCGCTGACCACTGCGTCTTCGGCAGCTTCAGCGCAAATGGCGACCACATCGGCGTCGTCCAGGCCCAGGATCGCAGCCATCGCGCCATGACCGGCCGGCACGGCTTCCTGCATCAGCTGACCACGACGCTCGACCAGGCGAACGGCGTCCTTGAGCGACAGGCTGCCAGCGGCGACCAAGGCGCTGTATTCACCCAGGCTGTGACCAGCGACGAAGGCCGGCTGTGCGCCACCCTCTTCCAGCCACAGGCGCCACAGGGCGATGGAGGCAGTGAGGATGGCCGGCTGGGTCTTGTCGGTTTGGTTGAGTTGTTCTTCCGGACCTTCCTGGACCAGTTTCCACAGGTCGTAGCCCAGAGCCTCGGAAGCCTCCTTGAAGGTCTCGACGATTACCGGCTTTTCAGCGCCGAGCTCGGCGAGCATGCCCAGCGACTGGGAACCTTGACCGGGAAAGACGAATGCGAGGGATGCAGACATTGAACAAGCCCTTATGATCTTGTCGTCGAATGGGGTGCGCCGGGCCTTGGGCCGGGCGCGCAATCTGAATGCTTGGATGGAGCGACAGACCAAGCGGTCACATTTAAGCACTTCACGGGCGATATGCCTAAGGTCTTGCCGGCCTCATCGCGGATGAGTCCGCTCCTACACGCCCCCGTAGGAGCGGATTCATCCGCGATGAGGCCGCCACAGGCGTCAAGGCAGCAGGTCTTCGAGCCGCCCGTGCAAACGTTGCGGCAGGTTCTCCTGAATCTCGATCAGGGCCCGCTGGATGGCACTCTGCAAGCCTTGAACACCCGCCGAACCATGACTCTTGATGACGATTCCCTGCAAGCCGAGGAAGCTTGCGCCATTATGTCGCGCCGGCGCCAGGTCGGCCTGCAGGCGCCTGAGCAGCGGCATAGCCATGGCGCCTGCGGCGCGCGCCAACAGACCACCACGGAACAACGTCTCGATACGCGCCCCGATCATGGTAGCCAGGCCCTCACTGGACTTGAGCAGGATATTGCCGACGAAGCCATCGCAGACCACCACGTCAGCCTCACCCCGATACAAGCCATCACCCTCGACGAAACCGATGTAGTTGAGGCCCCGGGCATTCTGCAAAAGACTGGCGGCGAGCTTGACCTGCTGGTTGCCCTTGATGTCCTCGGTGCCAATATTGAGCAGCGCCACCCGCGGCCGATGGACCCCCAAGGCCTGGGCGGCCACCGAGCCCATCACGGCAAACTGGTAGAGGTTCTCGGCACTGCAATCGACATTAGCCCCAAGATCGAGCAACTGGCAGTAGCCCGCCTGAGTGGGAATGGCCGCGACCATCGCCGGCCGGTCGATACCCGGCAAGGTCTTGAGCACCAGGCGCGAAAGAGCCATGAGCGCGCCGGTATTGCCAGCACTCACACAAGCCTGGGCCTTGCCGTCACGGACCAGCTCGAGGGCGACGCGCATCGACGAGTCAGGCTTGCCCCGCAACGCTTGCGACGGCCGCTCATCCATGCCGATCACCTCACTGGCCGCAACAATTTGCAGGCGCGCGCGATCCGCAGCCGATTGGCCACTGACAAGATCTTCAAGGAGGGAGGGTTGACCGACGAGGGTCAGGTGCAGCGAGGGAGTAGCCGAAAGGCAGGCAATGCTAGCCTGGACAATGTTGCGGGGACCGAAGTCCCCGCCCATTGCGTCGATCGCGATGATCTGAGCGGACAAGGATTACTCGTCAGCGCCCTTGTCGATCACTTTGCGACCACGGTATACGCCTTCTGGCGAAACGTGGTGACGCAGGTGTACTTCACCGGTGGTTTTTTCTACCGACAGCGCGTTTTCCGACAGGGCGTCGTGGGAACGGCGCATGTCACGGGCAGAGCGGGATTTTTTGTTCTGCTGAACAGCCATAATTGATTAACTCCTAAACGTTTGGGTCACGCTTTAACTGCGCCAAAACACTGAACGGGTTGGACCGCGATACCTCGTCCTTGCTCGGCTCGGGCTCATCTGCGCCCGCCGGCTGCTGGCATTCTTCCGGATGATGAGCAGGTACGATGGGGAGAGCGAGCAGCAGCTCTTCCTCGATCAGCGCCTGCAGATCCAAAGGATCTTCGCCCAGTTCCAGCACGTCATAGCCTTTCGGCAACGACTGGGTATTTGCACCCTCCTTCACCACGGCGTATGTACATTCGCTGTGGACGGGAAGGGTGACCAGCTCAAGACAACGCTGGCAAACCATTTTGACCGCGACATCAAGCTCGCTGTGGATAACCACAACGTGCTGCTCGTCTCGCTCAAAATCGAACTTCGCCTGCACCGTACCGACAGTGTCGGAAAGCGGGTCGCAGAGTCTTTCCAAATCAGCGAGTTGCAGCGAACCCTCGAGGGTTACACCACGATCAGCCAATTTGCGCGGGTCAACGTGAGATGGAATCTGGTCATTCAACATAGGCGCAGCATTCTAGGGATGCACCCCCTCCCTGTCAAAGGAAATTCGGCACATCACACATGTTAGAATTCGGGGTAATTGACCAGGAGTCTACCATGCTTCCCTTGTTACTGGCTTCCAGCTCCCCCTACCGCCGCGAACTGCTCGCCCGCCTGCGCCTGCCTTTTACCTGGGCAAGCCCCGACCTAGACGAACGGCGCCAGGATGACGAACCCGCCGTCGAGCTGGTGCGGCGCCTGGCACGACAAAAAGCCGAGGCACTGGCTGGCAGCCACCCCGACCACCTGATCATCGGTTCCGACCAGGTCGCGGTCCTGGGCGAACAGATCCTCGGCAAGCCACACACCTTCGAACGCGCCTGCGAACAACTACTGGCTGCCAGTGGACAGCACGTCACCTTTCTCACCGGCCTGACGCTGCTCAACACCGCCACCGGGCAATGCCAGGTCGATTGCGTGCCGTTTACCGTGACATTGCGCGAATTGAGCAGGGAACAAGTGGAGCGCTACGTGACAGCCGAACAGCCGCTCGACTGTGCCGGGAGCTTCAAGGCAGAGGGATTGGGGGTAAGCCTGTTCCAGAGCACCCATGGCTGCGATGCCACGAGCCTGATCGGACTGCCACTGATTCGATTGGTGGACATGCTGCACAAGGAAGGTGTGCAGGCACCTTGAGACTTGTTCGCCGACAAGCCGGCTCCTACCGGCAGGAGCCGGCTTGTCGGCGAACAGCAATCAACGCAGGGAAGGCCCCTGGAAGCCCATGTACATTGACAGGCGCTCAGCAACGCTGGCCCCCAAGCGCTTGGAGAATCGATCGAAAGGCGACTCCTGAACAGTGAAGTCGACCAACTCCTTCTCGCCCACGATCTCGCGGGCAACGTAGCTGGCACTACCCAGCCCATCCACCAGGCCAAGCTCCTTGGCCTGCTCGCCCGACCAGATCAGGCCACTGAACAGCTCCGGGTGCTCCTTGTCCTTCAGGCGCTCTCCCCGCCCCTGCTTGACCACGGCGATGAACTGGCGATGCGTGGTATCCAGCACCCCCTGCCAGAACGCTGTCTCTTCAGGCTTTTGCGGTGAGAACGGGTCGAGGAAAGCCTTGTGTTCGCCAGCGGTGTAGGTGCGACGCTCCACACCCAGCTTGCCCATGGCGCCGACGAAGCCGTAACCGGCGGCGGTCACACCGATAGACCCGACCAGGCTCGCCTTGTCGGCATAGATCTCGTCGGCAGCACTGGCAATGTAATAGGCACCGGACGCCCCGAGATCAGTGATCACCGCATACAGCTTGATAGCCGGATACTCGCCACGCAGACGACGGATTTCGTCATAGACGTAGCCCGCCTGCACCGGACTGCCACCCGGGCTATTGATACGCATCACCACAGCCTTGGTCTTCGAGTCCTTGAACGCCTCGCGCAGGCTCTTGACGATATTGTCGGCGCTGGCCGGCTCCTGGTCGGCGATCACACCACGCACCTCGACCAACGCCGTGTGGCTGCCACTACGCGAAGCGGCCTTGTCCACATCCATCAACGGCGTGAACAAGGCCAGCATGCCAAACAGATAGACGAAGGTCAGCAGCTTGAAAAAGATGCCCCAACGCCGCGCCCGACGCTGCTCCTGGACACCCGCCAAAAGCGTCTTCTCCAGCAGCTTCCAACTCTTACGATCTTCGCCATCTTCAGGCTCAGGAGCCTTCCATTCGTCCGTCATGCTTACCTACCTTGGAAATTGGAATGCGCGCGGCCAGCCAGCCATTCACGCAACTGGGAAAAATGCTCGATGCACACTTGCGGCCCGAACTCAGCCAGGGCCTGCAGGGGCATGGCCCCGTAACCGACCGCCACCGAGTGCATGCCGGCGTTGCTGGCCATCAGCAGATCGAATGCCGAATCTCCGACCATCAATGCCTGCCCGGGTTCGACCCGGCAATGGGCGAGAATTTCCTCGAGCATCAGCGGATGCGGCTTACCCCGTGTTTCGTCGGCGGCGCGGGTGATGTCGAAGTAGCCTTCCCAGCCATTGGCCTTGAGCACTCGATCCAGCCCACGGCGCGCCTTGCCAGTGGCGACCGCCAGACGATACCCCTCGCGACGAAAGGCCTCCAGCGACTCGACGACGCCATCGAACAGCGGCGAAGGCTGCTGATCCAGCGCCATGTAGACATCGGCGTAGTGCTGGCGGAAGGTTTCGACCTGCCGCGAATCAAGATGCGGGTAAAGCGTGGAGATCGCCTCCGCCAACGCCAACCCTATGATGCCCTTGATCGCCTCGTCACTGCTCGGCGCTTCGCCGGCGCGCGCCGCGGCCAGGTTCATGGCCTCGACAATGCGCCCAATGGAGTCGGCCAGGGTACCGTCCCAATCGAAGATCAGCAGTTCGTAGTGTTTTTTCATCCGAGTCAGGTCGCGCTCAGGCGCTCCACGGTCTTGGCCCATACCTCGTCGACCGGCGCCTCGAGCTTGAGCTCGCCGCCATCAGGCAGCGGCACGGTGAGCTGGTAGGCGTGCAGGAACAGGCGCTTGCCACCCAGCTCGCGGATTTCACGACTGAAGTCTTCGTCGCCATACTTGCTGTCGCCAGCAATCATGTGCCCGGCATGCAACGTATGCACACGGATCTGGTGGGTGCGACCGGTGATCGGGCGCGCCTCGACAATGGTGGCGAACTCACCGAAGCGGCGCAGCACACGGAACATCGTCAGCGCCTCCTTGCCTTCGTCATTCACCTCGACCATGCGCTCGCCAGAACGCAGATTGCTCTTTTGCAACGGCGCATTGACTTGCTTCTTCGAGGTTGGCCAGTGCCCACGCACCAGCGCCATGTAGCGCTTGTCGACACCATCGCCACGCAGCGCGGCATGCAGGTGGCGCAACATGCTGCGCTTCTTGGCGATCATCAGCAGGCCCGAGGTGTCGCGGTCCAGGCGGTGCACCAGCTCCAGCTCTTTCGCGTCCGGGCGTAGCTGGCGCAGCGCCTCGATCACACCAAAGCTCAGGCCGCTGCCACCGTGCACGGCGATGCCGGCCGGCTTGTTCATCACGATCAACGCCTTGTCCTCGTAGACAATCGCGGCTTCCAGGCGCTGCAGCAGCCCTTGGGCCACCGGCGCCGGCTCGTCGCGCTCGGGCAGGCGGACGGGCGGCACTCGCACGATATCTCCCGCCTGGAGCTTGTACTCAGGCTTGATCCGGCCCTTGTTGACCCGAACCTCACCCTTGCGCAGGATGCGGTAGACCAGCGTCTTGGGCACGCCCTTGAGGGCCGTGATGAGGAAATTGTCGATGCGTTGGCCGGCAAGCTCCGGCGCGACTTCGATCAGCTGAACGCCGGAAGTCGGAGGGGTATTGGTCGTCATGGCGGGATCATAACAATTTTTTATGGAATTGAAGCACTTAATCATTGCTGCTATAGTCGCGAACGCCGCCAAAAGCGGCAGGCCAGCGGCACCAGGCTCTTCGCCGGCCCTGACCATCGCAGTTCCCGAGGACGCGAGGCCGTCCTACGGCGCGTTCGCCAGTTTAACGAATTGCCTGGAATCGCCACCAGCGCTGTGTAGAGAAGACCGAAAAAAAACGACAAGTGCGGTGTTTCACCTGCTTACCCGCTTCTTTTTCGCCGTACCTCTGCCCGCCACCGTCGTTTCCGCGCATTTGGGCGAATGCTTCGGAAATACCTGCCTTGGATATGTTATGGCGCCAGCCCGGCATCCGGGCTGGCGAAAAATGCAACCCGTTGCGGATTCAGCGCGCGGCAGCACCGAATTTTCAGGGATACGTGCAGGGTGGAGATGCACAGCCCTCGGACCGTGTGGCACTGCGTCCCCCACCGCCCCAGTGATCGGGCGACGGACGGACAAGGTCCTGAACAGACGCCCTTGCGGCGTCCACGGACGATCGGTTGATTCCTCCTCCTGACTGAGTGCACCAGGCCCGTTCGATTGATTCGGATGACATTCGAAAAGCTCGACAGGTCTTTTGGCACCGCAAAACAGGACGCGTCGTCGCGACCACGGCAGGCTGGGCAACCGGCTGGTGCCGAACGTCGCCAGACACGGGGGTGGCCCGCCACCCTTTGCGCACCTTGGCACCGATCATGAAAAATCGCGTGTGCCGAACGCCGTTTCCGGCAGCCCGGAAACCGACGGTACAACATGAAAAGAATGCTGATTAACGCGACTCAACCCGAAGAGTTGCGTGTAGCCCTGGTGGACGGCCAACGCCTCTACGACCTGGACATCGAGTCCGGCGCCCGTGAGCAGAAGAAGGCCAACATCTACAAAGGCAAGATCACCCGGATCGAGCCCAGCCTTGAAGCCGCCTTCGTCGACTTCGGCTCCGAACGTCACGGCTTCCTGCCGCTGAAGGAAATCTCCCGCGAATACTTCAAGAAGCCCCCCGAAGGCCGGGTCAACATCAAGGAAGTACTGAGCGAAGGCCAGGAAGTCATCGTCCAGGTCGAGAAGGAAGAGCGCGGCAACAAAGGCGCCGCCCTGACCACCTTCATCAGCCTGGCCGGCCGCTACCTGGTGCTGATGCCCAACAACCCGCGCGCCGGCGGCATCTCCCGCCGCATCGAAGGCGAAGAGCGCAACGAACTGCGTGAAGCGCTGAACGGCCTGACCGTTCCGGGCGACATGGGCCTGATCGTGCGCACCGCGGGCCTTGGCCGCAGCAGCGAAGAAATGCAGTGGGACCTCGACTACCTGCTGCAGCTGTGGACCGCCATCAAGGAAGCCTCGCAAGACCGCGTCGCGCCGTTCCTGATCTACCAGGAAAGCAACGTCATCATCCGCGCCATCCGCGACTACCTGCGCCAGGACATCGGCGAAGTGCTGATCGACAGCATCGACGCCCAGGAAGAAGCCCTGACCTTCATCCGCCAGGTGATGCCGCAGTACGCCAGCAAGGTCAAGCTGTACGAAGACAGCGTGCCGCTGTTCAACCGCTTCCAGATCGAAAGCCAGATCGAGACCGCCTTCCAGCGTGTGGTCGACCTGCCGTCTGGCGGCTCGATCGTCATCGACCCGACCGAAGCCCTGGTCTCCATCGACATCAACTCGGCGCGCGCCACCAAAGGCAGCGACATCGAGGAAACCGCGCTGCAGACCAACCTGGAAGCGGCCGAGGAAATCGCCCGCCAGCTGCGCCTGCGCGACATCGGCGGCCTGATCGTCATCGACTTCATCGACATGACCCCGGCCAAGAACCAGCGCGCCGTCGAAGAGCGTGTGCGTGAATGCCTGGAAGCCGACCGCGCCCGCGTGCAAGTTGGCCGCATTTCGCGCTTCGGCCTGCTGGAGATGTCCCGCCAGCGCCTGCGCCCATCGCTGGGTGAAAGCAGTGGCATCGTCTGCCCGCGCTGCTCCGGCACCGGCATCATCCGTGACGTCGAGTCGCTGTCCCTGGCCATCCTGCGCCTGATCGAAGAAGAAGCCCTGAAGGACCGCACCGCCGAAGTGCGTGCCCAGGTACCGATTCCGGTGGCTGCCTTCCTGCTCAACGAGAAGCGCAACTCGATCACCAAGATCGAACTGCGCACCCGTGCGCGCATCATCATCCTGCCGAACGATCACCTGGAAACCCCGCACTTCGAAGTCCAGCGCCTGCGCGACGACAACCCGGACGTGCTGAGCAGCCAGTCCAGCTACGAGATCGCCTCGACCGAAGCGGAAGAAGCCCCGCAGCCGACCGCCACCCGCACCCTGGTTCGCCAGGAAGCCGCGGTCAAGACCGCACCGGCACGCGCCAACGCCCCGGCACCAGCCGTCGCTGAAGAGCCAGCCGCACCGGCCGCGCCCGTACAGAGCGCCCCGGAGCCGAGCCTGTTCAAGGGCCTGGTCAAGTCGCTGGTCAGCCTGTTCGCCGGCAAGGAAGAACCTGCCGCCGCACCGGCCGTGAACACCGAGAAGCCGGCCACCGAGCGCTCGTCGCGCAACGAGGAGCGTCGCAACGGTCGCCAGCAGAGCCGCAACCGTGGCGGTCGTCGCGATGAAGAGCGCAAGCCGCGTGAAGAGCGCAACGAGCGTGCCCCACGTGAAGAGCGTCAACCTCGCGAAGAACGCGCCCCACGTGAAGAGCGTGCGCCGCGTGAAGAGCGCCAGCCACGCCAGCCTCGTGAAGACCGTCGCGGCAACCGCGAAGAGCGTGTACGCGAACTGCGCGAGCCACTGGATGCCGCACCGGTAGCCCGTGAAGAGCGTCAGCCACGTGAAGAACGCGCACCGCGTGAAGAGCGTGCGCCTCGCGAAGAACGCACACCACGTGAAGAGCGTGCTCCACGTGAAGAGCGCGCACCGCGTGAAGAACGCGCTCCACGCGAAGAGCGCGCACCTCGTGAAGAACGCGCCCCACGCGAAGAGCGTGCGCCTCGTGAAGAACGTGCCCCACGTGAAGAACGCGCACCTCGTGAAGAGCGTCAGCCTCGTCCGCCACGTGAAGAGCGCCAACTGCGTCCTGACGAGCAGGTAGCCGAACAGGCCGCCGAGCTGACCGAAGAGCAACTGCCGAACGAAGAACTGCTGCTGGACGAGCAGGAAGGCGCCGATGGCGAGCGTCCGCGCCGCCGCTCCCGTGGCCAGCGTCGCCGCAGCAACCGTCGTGAACGTCAGCGCAACGCCAATGGCGAGCTGATCGAAGGCGACGAAGACGGCAGCGAAGAGCAGCAGCCACAGCAGCACCAGGCCAGCGAGCTGGGTGCCGAACTGGCCGCCGGCATCGCCGTCACTGCCGCCGTTGCCACCAGCAACATCAGCACTGACGCCGAAGCCGAAGCCAACCAGCAGGCCGAACGCGCCAACGCCGCCGTAGCCGAGACCCAGGTGGAAATCACCGAGGTCGTCGCCGAGCAGGTCAGCATCGCCCCCGTGGTGGAACAGCCTGTCAGCGAGCCGGCCGTTGTTGTAGAGCCGAGCATCGAGCCCGTGGTTGAAGTGGCACCCCAGCCGGTGGTCGAGGCAGCCGTCGAGCAGCCTGTCGCCATCGTTGAAGCGGCCGTCGAATCGGCACCGGTCGAGCAAGCCCCGGTAGTGGAAGCTGGCGAAATCGAAAAAGCGTCGGTCGTCGAAGCTGTCGAGGCTCCGGTTGCCGAGCAACCTGCTCCGCACGTCGAGGCCAAGCCTGCCGAAGTGCAAGCTGAAGTGGTCGAAGCCGCAGCAGCCGAGCCTGCGCCGGTTGTCGCCGAACAGGCGCCGGTCGAAGAGGCAGCCGCTCCGGTCGAGCCGTCCACCATCATGCTGCCGAACGGCCGTGCGCCGAACGACCCGCGTGAAGTACGCCGCCGCAAGCGTGAAGCCGAGGCGGCTGCAGCCCTGGCTGCCGCCCAGGCCGCACCGGCAGAAGCCCTGGAAACCGCTGACGAGCACAAGCCTCATCACGGTTGATAGCAACGGCTGAATGAAAAAGCCCCGCCAGTGCGAACTGGCGGGGCTTTTTCTTTGCCGCTGACATTACGTAGATCTTCAGCCTGGTTCGCCGACCGGGGCAGGCCACGAGCCCTGTAGGAGCCGGCCTTGCCGGCAAACCAGGCGATGCGATACCGGCGATAGGGTCAGTACAGGTTCGGCTCCATCTCCAGCGCCACCCCGAACCGCTCGAGGATATCCGCCTGGATCTTCTGCGCCAGCGCATGCATCTGCGCCCCGCTCGCCTGACCGTAATTCACCAGCACCAGCGATTGCAGCCGGTGCACACCTGCATCGCCCTCGCGATGCCCCTTCCACCCCGCCTGCTCGATCAACCAGCCTGCCGCCAGCTTCACCTGGCCATCGGCCTGTGGATAAGCCACTACGCCAGGATGCCCGGCGCGGATACGCTCGACCAATGCCGCCGGCACCACGGGGTTCTTGAAGAAGCTACCGGCGTTCCCCAGCTCGGCCGGATCCGGCAGCTTCTCCCGACGAATACTGCAGATAGCGTCGCTGATCGCCTGGGCTGTCGGCTGTTCAACGCCCTGCTCCGCCAGACGCTGACGCACCGGACCATAGTCCAGATGGGCCTGCAACGTACGGCGCAAGGCAAAGCGTACACGCAGGATCAGCCAACGCCCCGGGTTACGCTTGAACACGCTGTCGCGATAGCCGAATGCGCACTCCTGCAGCGAGAAATCACGCAATTCGCCCGTCTCGCGATCCAGAGCGGTCAGCCCGGCGAACACGTCCTTGATCTCCACGCCATAGGCCCCGACGTTCTGCATCGGCGCGGCGCCGACGGTGCCGGGAATCAGACTGAGGTTCTCCAGGCCACACAAGCCTTGCTCCAGGCTCCATTGCACGAACGGATGCCAGGGCTCGCCGGCCTCGGCCTCCACCACTACCCGCTCGCCATCGTCGCTGAGCAGGCGCCGGCCACGGCTGGCCATGTGCAGCACAAGGGCATCGATATCTCGGGTCAGCAGCAGATTGCTGCCGCCACCGATCACCAGCACCGGCACCTGACGTTCAGTTGCCTGGGCCAGCGCCTGGCGAACCTCGCCATCGTCGTGCGCCTGGGTGAAGTGACGCGCTCGCACATCGATACCGAAGGTGTTGTAGGGCTTGAGCGATACCTGCTCTTGCCAGTGCACTGTCATAACCGCCCCTTGATTTCCACGACCAGCTCGCGACAAGCCGCCTCGATCAGGTCCAGGACCTGCTCGAAGCCTTCGGCACCGCCGTAGTAAGGGTCCGGTACTTCGTCCAGGGCCGCGCCATAGCGGCGCAGGAACAGGTCGAGCTCGCCCTTGGCGTTGTGCGGGCGCAATGCTTGCAGGTTGCGCAGGTTGCTCTTGTCCATTGCCAGGACCAAGTCGAATTGCGCAAAGTGCTCGGCCTTGACCTGCTGGGCGCGCTGGCACGACAGGTCATAGCCACGTGCAAGAGCGGCCTTGCGAGTACGGCTGTCGGGGGCCTTGCCCACATGCCAGTCGCCAGTGCCGGCGGACGCCACCTGGACGACATCAGCCAGCCCCGCAACTTCCAGTTGATGGCGCAACACGCCCTCGGCGGTGGGCGAACGGCAGATATTGCCGAGGCAGACGAACAGGACGCGCATCAGGCCTCCAGCAAGCGCCGCACGCGCTCCAGGTCTTCAGGGGTATCGACACCCACGGCCGGCGCCTCGATGGCATCGGCGACATGGATGCGCACGCCGTGCCACAGGGCACGCAATTGCTCCAGCGACTCGGTCTGCTCCAACCAGCACGGGCCCCAGGCCACGAAGTCCTGGAGGAAGCCCACGCGGTAGGCATACATGCCGATATGGCGACGATACGGCACACCGACAGGCAACTGGCTGCGGTCCTTGGCGAAGGCGTCCCGGGCCCAGGGCAGTGGTGCGCGACTGAAGGTCAGCGCCAGGCCATGCTTGTCGCTGACTACCTTCACCGCGTTGGGGTTGAAAATGGTTTCCGGCTCATGGATCGGCTCGGCCAGGGTGGCAATGCCGGCTTCCGGATGGTCCGCCAGGTTGGCGGCCACCTGATCGATGATCACCGGCGGAATCAGTGGCTCGTCACCCTGCACGTTGACCACGATGGCGTCGGGCGCCAGCCCCAGCTGGGCGGCGACCTCGGCCAGGCGATCAGTACCCGACTCATGATCGGCGCGGGTCAGCAGCACTTCAGCGCCGAACGCCCGGCAGGCTTCCACGATGCTGGCGTCATCCGTGGCGATGACCACGCGGCTGGCACCACTTCTACGCGCCTGCTCCCACACATGCTGGACCATCGGCTTGCCGGCGATCGGCAGCAACGGCTTGCCCGGCAGGCGCGTGGAGCGCAGCCGGGCCGGAATCACCACGGTGAAGTCCAGGCTCATTTGTCCAGGCGCTCTTCGTCGGTCAGGGTGCGCGCCTCGCTTTCCAGCATCACCGGGATGCCGTCGCGGATCGGGTAGGCCAGGCCCGCGCCCTTGCTGATCAGCTCGGTCTTGTCGGCGCTGAGCTTGAGCGGGCCCTTGGTGATCGGGCAGGCCAGGATGTCGAGCAGTTTGGTGTCCATGGAAGCTTCCTTGAGACGGAAATTGAAAAAGGCTCAGGGCCGGGGGCGGCCAGGCAGCAGGCGATCGAGCTGGCCGTCGAACCAGGCGCTGAACGCTGCTGAAGGCACGGCATCGACCGCCAGGTACCACCAGTCGTCGGCGGCGAACGGCCGGCATTTCACCGCGTCCTTCTCGGTCATCACCAGCGGCAGCGGCGGGCTGAACGACAGCACCTCGCGGCTGTAGGGCGCATGATCGGCGAAGGGGTGCGGCACCGGCTGCCAGTTTAGCCCCAGCAGGGTGTTGAAGAAACGTTGCGGGTTACCGATGCCGGCCACGGCGTGCAATGCCTGGCCAGCGGGAAACAGGTCGAGCGCGCGGCGTTCGCCGCTGCGCAGGTTGATCAGCGCGGACGGCTGCAGGCGGAACGAGAAACCATCGTCTCGATCAGCCTCGGCGCCGTTGAACAGCACCGCGTCGGCCTCACCCAGCCGCTCGGCGGGCTCGCGCAGCGGGCCGGCCGGCAGGCAGCGACGGTTGCCCAGGCCACGGACGGCATCGATCAGCACCAGCTCCAGGTCACGAGCCAGGCGATAGTGCTGCATGCCGTCGTCGCACAGGATCAGGTCGGGGGCATCGCTGGCCAGCAAGGCCTGCACGGCGCGGGAGCGGTCGGGGTCGATGACCAGTGGCACGCCGGTGCGCTGGACGATCAGCAAGGGCTCGTCACCGGCCTGTTCGGCAGGTTGGTCGGCCTGGACATGCCAGGGGTGTTGCGGCGGCTTGGCGCCGTAGCCTCGGCTAACCACGCCGACCTTGAGCCCCTGCCGACGACAGTGCTCGATCAGCCAGAGGATCATCGGGGTCTTACCGGTGCCGCCGACGGTGATGTTGCCGACGACGATCACGGGTACCGGCGCACGGTAGCTGGCGCTTTCACCGCTAAGAAAACGCGCGCGCTTGCGCGTCACCACGCGGCGGTACAACGCCTCCAGCGGACGCAGCAGGGCCAACGCGGGATGCCCGGCGTACCAGGCGGCCAGCAGGCGGTCGGCGAAGGCCATCAGGGCTTGCCCTGCGTGGCCTCGACGGTGGTCATGCGCAACTTGCTGAAGCCGAGCTTGCCGGCCGCGTCCATTGCGGTGATCACAGCCTGGTGCGGGGTCTTGCCGTCGGCGCTGATGGCCAGCGGCAGGGTGATGTCACCGCCGGACTCCTTCTCGATGGCCTCGGTCAGGGTGTCCAGGTCGCTCTTCGGAAGCAGGTGGTTGTTCACCGAATACACGCCATCGGCGCTGATGGTGATCTCCACCAGCTTGCCCTGGTCGGCCGGCGCCTGTTCGGCGCTGGCGGCCTCAGGCAGCTCGACGCGCAGTTGCGTCTCGCGGGTGAAGGTGGTGGTGACCACGAAGAACAGCAGCAGCACGAACACCACATCGATCAACGACGCCAGGTTGATGTCGACATTCTCGCGCTGGCGATTGCGCCGGAACTTCACGCCTTGCCTCCGGCCACTTCCACTTCGCGGTCGCCCTGCAGCACCTCGACCAGTTTGATCGCCTCCTGCTCCATGCCCACCACCAGCTCATCGATGCGGCGCAGCAGGAAGCGATGGAAGAACACTGCCGGGATACCGACCATCAGGCCAGCCGCAGTGGTGACCAGGGCCTTGGAGATACCACCGGCCAGCACTGCGGCGTTGGCGGTCATCTGCGAGCCCATGAAGGCGCTGAAGATGTCGATCATGCCCAGCACGGTGCCCAGCAGGCCCAGCAGCGGCGCCATGGCGGCGATGGTGCCGAGGGTGCTGATGTAACGCTCCAGCTCGTGGATGACTCGCGAGGCGGCCTCCTCGATGCACTCCTTCATGATCTCGCGGCCGTGGCGCGAGTTGGCCAGGCCCGCAGCCAGGATTTCACCCAGCGGCGAGTCGGCGCGCAGGGCCTTGAGCTTGTCACTGGTGAGTTGCTTGTCCTTGATCCACATCCACACCTGGCCCAGCAGGTGCGGCGGGGTGACACGGCTGGCGCGCAAGGTCCACAGGCGCTCGACGACGATCGCCATGGCGGCGATGGAACTCAGGATGATCGGCAGCATCATCCAACCACCGGACTTGACCAATTCCCACACAGTAAGCATCCCCTCGGAAAAAGGCCGCCACTCTACCATAGGCAAGCCGAGGGCTCATCTGCCGGAGGTCAGGGAAATCACCAGGCCCGGAAGATGCGGGGTGGCGGATATCGAGCGCCGCGCGGGCGGCGCTCGATTTGCGCATCAAGGAAAATCTCATGACATGCACCTCTCCCCAACAATTTTCCTAATCCCGCCAAAACCGCCGTTGCGCCCGCACTCCCTCCACCCCGCCATGGCTGCCCAGCCGCACCCGCAACGCCCCCTCGACCGCCGTGTCATGCACCACCACCCCATGCCGCCGATACCGCTCGATCACCTGTGCATGGGGATGCCCAAACCCATTGTGCCGCCCACGGGAAATCAGCACCCCGCGTGGCGCGGTGGCCTTGACGAACAGCTCAGTGGACGACGTACGGCTGCCATGGTGCGGCGCCTGCAGCCAGTCGATCCGATGCTCATCGTGAGCTGCCAGCCAGGCCCGCTCCGCGCCACTTTCCATATCGCCGGCCAGCAACAACCGTTCGCCATTGGCCTCCACCTGCAACACACAAGAGCGCTCGTTGCTGGACTGGCCTTGCGGCCAGTGCCAGAGCGAAAAGGCCACGCCATCCCAGTTCCAGCGCTCGCCACTGTCACAGAGCTGCGCCTCATCCAGCCCGGTGACCTCCCCCGCCAGCACCCGGCTCACCGGCAACCCGCGACGAACAGCCGCCGCGCCGCCGGCATGGTCGGCATGACCATGACTGATCAGCATCACATCGAGCTTTTTCACCCCAAGCTTGCGCAAGGCAGGCAGCACCACGCTTTCGCCCAGGTCGCTGTCGCCCCGCGCGGGCCCCGCGTCATACAGCAAACTGTGATGGCGAGTGCGCAGCAACACCGCCAGGCCCTGGCCGACGTCCAGTTGCCAGACTTCCACCTGCCCGTGGGGCACCTGCTCTCGCGGCGCCCATATCGCCAGCAGCATGACCGCGCCCGGCATGCGCAGTGGCACACCGCGGGGCAAAAGCACAAGAACGGCCCCCAGGCACACCAGCAGCCAGGCCCACACGGGCAAGGGCTCAGGCATCCAGGCTGGCTGCTGCTCGGCAACCAGCGCCAACGATACAAACAAACCGTCCAGCGACAGGCCCGCCAACCACAACATCCCCTCCCCCACACCCGGCATCGGTAAAAGCACCGTCCCCAGCAATGCCAGCGGCAGCACCCCCAGGCTGATCCACGGCACCGCCAGCAGATTGGCCAGCGGCGCCGTCAGGCTGACCGGCAACCCCAGCGCCAGCAGCACCGGCAACAGGCCGACGGCAATCACCCACTGGGCACGGGTCCAGGCTTGCCAGGGGCGCCATGCACCTAGCCGGGCGGAAAAACACAGCACCAGCACGGCGACGGCGGCGAACGAAAGCCAGAAACCCGGCAATAGGCTGGCCAGCGGTTCGACCAGCAGCACGCCGAGTAGCGCCAGCAACAGCGGCGTGGCGACGCCCAAATGGCGGAAGCGCAAGCGCCACAGCAACACCACCGCCAGCATCAGGCAGGCCCGCTGCACCGGCACGCCAAACCCCGCCAGCCAGCCGTAGGCCAACGCCGCCGCCATGGCCAGGCCACACGCCCAAGGCAACCATGGCCACCGGTGTGGCCACCAGCCCAGCCGTGCCAGCCCCGCCACCAGGCCATACACCAGCCCGGCCAGCAACCCGATGTGCTGCCCTGAAATCACCAGCAGGTGCACCGTGCCGGTGGCCTGCAAAACCTGCCAGTCCTGCCGGGCCAGCCCCGCGCCATCGCCCAGCACCAGGGCTGCGAGGGCCGCCTCGCGCCCGTGCGCCTCCACCGCCAGCAAGCGTTGACGCAGGCCATCGCGCCAGTCGACCACCGCCTCGCCAAGCCGCTCGCCCGCCTTGACGGTACCCGTTGCGCCAACCCGCCGCGCCAGCAGCATGGCCTCGCGATCCGGTCCGTGAGGGTTGAGCAACCCACTGGGCTGGCGCAGGTTGACTGCCAGCCGCCAACGCTCGCCCGCCAGCAGCTGCGGCCCTTCGAACCAGCTCAACTGCACACGTTGCGGTAACTGCGCCCGACGCGACCTGGGCTGCTCCAGCTCGAAACGCACGCTGCGTTGGCCACGGGCGGGTAAACCCACCACCCTCCCTTCCAGCCACAACGTCCGGCCATCCAATTCAACGGGCAAGCGATCATCCAGCGCCCGCTGCGCCGACCAGCCGGCATAACAGGCGCCCAGCACGAAACACCCCAGCAACCACTAGCGCGTGGGCAGGCAGACCAAGGCAAATATCAACAGGACCAGCAGCCATCCGACCGATGGCAGAGCAGGTAAAAAGCGCAGGCACAACAACCCGAGCACCAGCGCAAGCATCCCTGTGCGCATGAGATAGAGCTCCAGAAGCGAAATGGCCTCTGAGGCTTAGCTGATCGGGGGGAAATGCTTGCTCAACAATTGTCACAAACTCTGAACGAGGCTGCGCTTGAATAAAGGCATACTGACGCCCTTCAACCCTGCCGGGAGCCCACATGCCGCGCCGTCTGTTCAAACGCTACATGCCGGACCCGACCAGCATCCGGGAACACAAGTCGTTACGCTTCTTCGGCAAACTGCTGCACGACCCCAACCTCTGGCACCTGAACCGCCACTCGGTGGCGCGGGCCATGGGCGTCGGCCTGTTTGCCGCGTTGATCCCCATCCCCATGCAGATGCTGCTGGCCGCCGCCCTGGCGATCCCGGTGCGCGGCAACCTGCCGATCGCGGTCAGCCTGGTGTGGCTGACCAACCCGCTGACCATGCCCCCGGTATTCTTCGTCACCTATATGACCGGTGCCTGGCTGATGCAGGTACCACCACGCACGTTGCCCGAGGAAATCACCGTCGACTGGGTGACCGACCAGCTGGCGACGATCTGGCAACCGTTCCTGCTGGGCTCGGTGGTGTGCGGGGTGGTGCTCGGCGTGCTCGCCTACTTCACCACCATGGGCTACTGGCGCTGGTGGGTGGGCCGGCAGTGGCGCCGGCGCCAGTGTCGCTGCTCACGCACGCATGCCGCGACCGCTGACCAGCAAGCGGACGCACAGCACATAGAGCAGCGCGGTGGCCACCAGCATGAAGCTGATCGCCGTACCAATGCTGATATCCGACACCCCTAGGATGCCGTAGCGGAACGAGTTGACCATGTGCAGCACCGGGTTGGCCAGCGACACGGTCTGCCAGAACGGCGGCAGCAGGTTGATCGAGTAGAACACCCCACCGAGGTAGGTCAGCGGCGTCAGCACGAAGGTCGGGATAATCGAGATATCGTCGAAGTTGCGCGCGAACACCGCGTTGACGAAGCCCAGCAGCGAGAAGATGGTCGCGGTCAGCAGTACCACGACGATGGTCACGCCCAGGTGATGCACCTGCAGGTGGGTGAAGAACAGCGACAGGATGGTCACGATCACCCCCACCGCCAACCCGCGCAGCACACCGCCCAGCACATAGCCGACCAGGATGGTGTGCGGCGACACCGGCGACACCATCAGCTCCTCGATGGAGCGCTGGAACTTGCTACCGAAGAAGCTCGACACCACGTTGCCATAGGAGTTGGTGATCACCGACATCATGATCAGCCCCGGCACGATGTACTCCATATAGGTGAAGCCACCCATGTCGCCGATCTGCCGGCCGATCAGGTTACCGAAGATCACGAAGTACAGGACCATGGTGATCGCCGGGGGCAGCAGGGTCTGTGGCCAGATACGCAGGAAGCGCCGCACTTCGCGGTAAACGATGGTGTTCAGGGCGACCCAGTTGGTGCGCAGTTCCACACTCATACGGCCACCTTCGACAGGTTCTTTTCCACCAGGGACACGAACAGCTCCTCGAGTCGATTGGTCTTGTTGCGCAGGCTCTGCACCTCGATGTTCTTCAGGGCCAGCTGGCCGAACAGCGCGGTGATGCCGATATCCTTCTCCACCTGCACCTCAAGCGTGTGCGGGGTGATCAGCCGGCACGGGTAGCCGTGCAGCTCAGGTGCCGCCGGCAGGTCGTGCTTGAGGTCGAGCACGAAGGTCTCGACATGCAGCTTGCCCAGCAGCTGGCGCATGCTGGTGTTCTCGACGATGGTGCCGTGGTCGATGATGCCGATGTTGCGGCACAGCTGCTCGGCCTCTTCCAGATAGTGGGTGGTGAGGATGATGGTGATGCCTTTCTGGTTGAGCTCGGTGAGGAAGCTCCACATCGAACGGCGCAGTTCGATATCCACCCCCGCGGTCGGCTCGTCGAGGATCAGCAGGCGCGGCTCGTGGATCAGCGCCCGGGCGATCATCAAGCGGCGCTTCATGCCGCCGGACAGCGAGCGCGACTGCACGTCTCGCTTGTCCCATAGCCCCAGTTGCGTCAGGTATTGCTCGGCACGCTCCTTGGCCAGCTTGGGCGGGATGCCGTAGTAGCCGGCCTGGGTGACGACGATGTCGAAGGTCTTCTCGAACTGGTTGAAGTTGAACTCCTGGGGCACCACGCCCAGGCAGCGCTTGAGCGCGGACGGTTCGCGGTCCAGGTCGTGGCCGAACACGTTGACCGTGCCGCTGGTCTTGTTCACCAGGGTCGAGAGGATGCCGATGGTGGTGGACTTGCCAGCGCCGTTGGGGCCGAGCAAGGCGAAGAAGTCGCCTTCGGAAACGTCCAGGTCGATGCCCTTGAGGGCCTGGAAACCGTTGCCGTAGGTCTTGGTCAGCTGTCGAATGGACAGGGCGGAACTCATGGCGGGTCAGGTACCGAGAAAAGGGTTCAGGGCACGCCAGGTCAAGTCACTGGCGCAGTGAGTGCGGCCATGGTGCAAGGGCTGGCCACACAAGTACAGTCACATCTATTGATAATGACTATCGAAGTGGCCTCACGTCAGCGCGGTCATCACCGCCGCCTGGTAGGCCGGACGTTGTTTCAGGCGCTCGTACCAGGCTTCAAGGTGGTACATGGCCGGGCGCTCGATGGGCATTTCGAACCAGGCGTAGGCGAAACTGCCCAGGGGGATGTCGCCCATGCCGATCTGCTCGCCGGAGAGGTAGGGTTGCTTGGCCAAGGTTTCGTCGGCGATCGACAACAGTTCGGCGCACTGCTTGTGCGCGGCGTTGATCGCCACCCAGTCGCGCTGCTCCTCGGGGGTGCGCAGCAGGCCCCAGAACAGAGGGCGGAACGGGCCGGCGAAGGATGAGGTGGTCCAGTCCATCCACTTGTCGGCCAGGGCGCGCTGGCGTGGGTCGTCGAGGTACCAGCCTTGCGGCTGGCCGTATTCAGCGCAGAGGTAGCGCACGATGGTGTTGGACTCCCACAGCACCAGGTCGCCGTCTTCGAGCATGGGCACCAGGCCGTTGGGGTTGAGGGCGCGGTAGTGGGGTTCGTTGACCACCCCGAAGGCGCCGCCGGCGTCGATGGACTCGAAGTCCAGGCCCAGTTCATGGGCAATCCACAGCGCCTTGCGCACATTGCTCGAGTTCTTGCGGCCCCAGATCTTCAGCATGGCAACGTCCTTATGAATGCGGGAGGGGACAGTCTACCCCAAGCGTTCGGCGGTGCCAGTGAAAGCGGGGTTCTATCCTGAGACCTGTTCACCGGTAGTTCGGCGCGGATTTTAAGCGCCATGGCCAAGGCGTTGATCGATGACATGGAACTGGGGATGAACAAAGCTGCCTGATCAGCAGACGGCCCTTGTAGGAGCGGATTCATCCGCGATCACCGGCACGTCCGATGCCATGCACCGCGGCGCATGCATCGCGGATGAATCCGCCCCTACAAGCGCCCCGCCGTGTCATCTGCCAGGCAGGCCATCCGCCCCGGCGCGTCTAAGCTCTGTGGGTCGGCCATACGCCCCGTGTCCAAGGAGAAAGGATTATGTTGCTGTTGTGGTTGCTGGTTCTGGTGCTCGGCGCCGCGTACCTCACGCACCGGCGCCTGGCGCCGTTGCAGATTCTCGCGGCGATGGCCGCCTACACAGTGCTGATGGGGCTCTTCAGCCATGCCCCCGGCTGGCTGCTGACCCTCATCTGGGTGATCATCGCCATCAAGGTCGCCTTCGTCGCCCTGCCCGAGTGGCGGCGCAAGGTGTTCACCGCCCCGGTGTTCAACTGGTTCCAGCGCACCCTGCCGCCCATGTCGCAGACCGAGCGCGAAGCCATCGACGCCGGCACCGTGTGGTGGGACGGCCACCTGTTCAGCGGCCGCCCGGACTGGAACACCCTGCTCGACTACCCCGCACCCAAGCTCACCGAAGAGGAACAGGCCTTCATCGACGGCCCTACCGAAGCCTTGTGTGCCATGGTCAGCGACTGGCAGATCGGCCAGGACCTCGACCTGCCACCCCAAGCCTGGGAGCACATCAAGCAGCACGGTTTCTTTGCCCTGATCATCCCGAAAGAGTACGGCGGCAAAGGCTTCTCCGCCTACGCCCATTCGCAGGTGGCCATGAAACTGGCCACCCGCTCCGGCGACCTGGCTTCCACGGTAATGGTGCCCAACTCGCTGGGCCCGGCCGAACTGCTGCTGCACTACGGCACCGACACGCAGCGCAACCACTACCTGCCGCGCCTGGCCCGTGGCGAAGAAATCCCCTGCTTCGCCCTCACCGGCCCCCTGGCCGGTTCCGACGCCGGCGCCATGCCCGACACAGGGATCGTCTGCAAAGGCCAATGGCAGGGTGAAGAAGTCATCGGCCTGCGCCTGAACTGGGAGAAGCGCTACATCACCCTGGGCCCCGTGGCCACCTTGCTGGGCCTGGCCTTCAAGGCCTACGACCCGGACCATCTGCTCGGCGAAGAGGTCGATCTGGGCATCAGCCTGGCACTGATCCCCACCGACACTCCAGGCGTCGAGATCGGCAAGCGCCACCTGCCCATGGGCGCCGCGTTCATGAACGGCCCCAACAGCGGCAAGGACGTGTTCGTACCGCTGGACGCGCTGATCGGCGGCCAGCCGATGCTCGGCAAGGGCTGGATGATGCTGATGAACTGCCTGTCGGTGGGCCGCTCGATCTCCCTGCCCGCCGTCGGCACGGGCGCGGCCAAGTACACCAGCCTGGTGACCGGCCAGTACGCCAGCATCCGCGAACAGTTCAACGTGCCCCTGGCCGCGTTCGAGGGCATCCAGGAATCCCTGGCGCGCATCGGCGGCAACGCCTGGCTGATGGACAGCGCCCGCCTGCTCACCGCCAAGGCCGTCGACCTGGGCGAAAAGCCCTCGGTGCTGTCGGCAATCCTCAAGTACCACCTCACCGAGCGCGGCCGCGAGTGCATCCAGCACGCCATGGACGTGCACGGCGGCAAGGGCATCATCATGGGCCCGAACAACTACCTGGGCCGCAACTGGCAGGTGGCGCCGATCTTCATCACCGTCGAGGGGGCCAATATCCTGTCGCGCAACCTGATGATCTTCGGCCAGGGTGCTATCCGCTGCCACCCGTTCGTGCTCAGGGAAATGTCCCTGGCCGGGCGCGAGGATCACGAGCAGGCCCTGAAGGAGTTCGACGACCTGCTGATGCAGCACATCCTCTTCGCCGCCGGCAACGCCGCCAGCACCCTGGTGCTGGGCCTGGGGTTGGGTCATTTCGAGAAAGTCCCGGGCGATGCCTTGAGCCAGGGCTACTTCCGCGCCCTCAACCGCCAGGCGGCTGCCTTTGCCCTGCTGGCCGACCTGTCGATGATGCTGCTAGGCGGCGCACTCAAGCGCCGCGAGCGCCTCAGTGCGCGCCTGGGCGATGTACTGAGCTACCTCTACCTGTCCAGCGCCGCGCTCAAGCGCTACCACGACCTGGGCTCGCCCGAGCACATGCGGCCACTGCTGCGCTGGGCGCTTGAAGAAAGCCTCGGCCAGGCCGAGAAGGCGCTGGACGCGCTGCTCGACAACTTCCCCAACCGCTTCATCGGCTGCGCCTTGCGGGTGCTGGTATTCCCCTTCGGTCGCCGCCACACGGGACCAAGCGATGAGTTGGATGCCGAGGTGGCCGGGCTGATTGGCAGGCACAAGGGTGATCCGGCCCTGGAAGAGCTGCTGGCGGGTTGCTACAGGCCTGAAACTGATGGAGATCCAGTCGCAGCGTTGCAACAGGCCAGCGACCTGCTGGCCGAAGTCGCGCCACTGCACAAAACGCTGCACCAGGGCATCAAGGAAGGCAAGGTGCGACCAACGCCGGGTCAATCGCCGATCGATGCGGCCCTGGAAGCTGGGATCCTGCAGCCTTCCGAAGCACAGCGCCTGCATGACGCCGAAAAAGCCCGACGGACGGTGATCGATGTCGATGCCTTCGACAAGGAGCAATTGCGCCCGACACCCGGCTCGATCCGATAACCGCTCCCTGTAGGAGCCAGCCTTGCTGGCGAACCACCCTCAAGCCAAGCGCACGGGCCGGTTCGCCAGCAAGCTGGCTCCTACAAGAGGCCCCACCCTCGCTTGAACCGGCGTATACTCCGCGCCCGTTTCAACCACACCGAGGAGCGCCCCATGGCCAACCCCCACCTGGAATACCACCTGCAACTGCTCAACCACCTGCGCACCATCCTGGCCGCACTGGGTGAAGCCGAACAGGTGCCGGAGGAAAGCCACGCCCTGTTCCTCGAGCGCTTCGACGAGCTGCTGACCCTGCTGCCGCAGGACCCGCTGGAAAGCCAGTACCTGGGCCAGGATCTGATCTGCCAGGTAATCCAGCGCTATCCGCAGATCGCCCACCTGGTACCACGCGACCTGCTGTGGTTCTTCGGCGGCGACTGCCTGCACTTCATGCCCGACGAAGAGCTCGACCTGTACCAGCGCCTGGAAGAGCGCCGCTATGAAGCAGAGCAGAATGGTGAGCCGTTCAACTGGAACATGGAAAAACAAGCACTTGGCAATCCCGGCACACCGTCAGAGCAATAATCCGCGCAAAAAAAAGCCGCTCACACGAGCGGCTTTTTTTAAGGTGTCAATCTCGATGCAACGCTCGACCCACGACTTGGACGTGGACAATCTCTATGCCTGCATCTTCGCCTTGCAAGGTCTTCCATGACAAATCTGACATTTTTCGAGCCAATTCATCAACCTGCGAAATCTTGACAAATTCATTATCAAGCTGCTCAGCCACTTCATCAGCCGTGTAGGCAAATATTTCATGAAGCTTCATTTAGCTTCCTCCTTACCAGAGGACTCCGATACAATCAACGTTAGCATTTTTGCCAATTGATAGCAAATCGGCTCCAACAATGTTACAAATTGATCACTGCGATTCTCATTGAACAGTATTCGAGAGTCATTTCTGTAAATATTTAAAACCCCCAACAGGCGGTCATCATACTTAATTGGAATAGCGAGCAGAGATTGCGCCTCATCACGATTGAGATAATAGCTGCCAACACGATCCTTGTAATCTCGCGTTATATGGGGATTGGTATCATCGACCGACTCAAGCCAACCCTGTATTATTCTTCCCGTTTGCCCCAAATATTGTGCAGATCCGCTGGCAGCAGCCTCCGGAGCACCAGGAATGTTAGGGTGATTAGCCATGCTCGCCCGAACTCCTGGCCTGCGTAGCGAATAAGGGAAGCAAATAGGCTGAATATCTTGATCCGGCCCATCATCCGCTACCAGAGATGAAGTGGACAATTGGTTATCAACCAATAATAACACGCCATCACAGCGCTCTATCAAGGATGAGTAATTCTGATCATGTAGAAAAAACTTGGAAGTTTTTAAAATATCTGGAATCCCACCCTCTCCACTCCCTCCCTTCTTCAGGCTAGAGGAGGTGAGCGCGATCATAAAATTAGATCGATATACAATTGCCTGATTCTCCCGGGATACACCATCCCATGAGCGAGCGAGGCTCAGTATGGTGTTCATGATTACCCGCATGCGCTTTATAAGAACCTCTCCATCAGCTTTTCTTTCTTTAAGCTGAACCTTACTTATACTTCGCAACAAACCTGTATTTTTTACTGCCTCAGCGTATAAACTCAAAAACGACTTTGGCGGCATGCTCGTCAATTGCTCTCCCATCTGAGCATGCTGCAGATCCAATTGCCGCTCGCGCCGCCGAGCAGACTCTGCCAAGCCAAATTCACGCAACATGATCAGTATGACGGCTGCTAATGACACTGCTGACGCTACAGTCAGCTCATCTAAAGAAGTTTCTTCCCCTGAAAACAATACATAATCAATCTGTTTGACGATGGTACTGCTATAGATCGAAACCAATGCAGCTCCAGCAACCCCACTCAGGGCAACAAGGAATGCGCCTACGCCACTTGCCAGAAATTTGCAGAGCTTATGGAAAATTGCCGCCGCGACTGCATAGACCCCACTAAGCAGGCTTACGAGATACCTAAAGACCTGATTATCTTTCATGAAAATCCTTCCACATGAATAGTCAGCCACCCCCTCGACACAGGTCTTATAACCCAAATCGCGAGCAAAAAAAAAACGTCGCTCAAATGAGCGACGTTTTCGATTTGGAGCGGGAAACGAGACTCGAACTCGCGACCCCGACCTTGGCAAGGTCGTGCTCTACCAACTGAGCTATTCCCGCAGGGTGAAGCTTTACCGCATTCGGCGTGAAGCGCCATTTAGACCTTCACCACCTGCACCGTCAAGAACGACGCCGTTTAAACTGGAGCGGGAAACGAGACTCGAACTCGCGACCCCGACCTTGGCAAGGTCGTGCTCTACCAACTGAGCTATTCCCGCAAATGGCGTCCCCTAGGGGACTCGAACCCCTGTTACCGCCGTGAAAGGGCGGTGTCCTAGGCCACTAGACGAAGGGGACAAACCCAACGCTTTTCAGCGCACCAGATCATGAACCTCGCGATTCAGCCTGGATTTTCTTTTCCTGCCCTGCCGAAGCAGTGCCGGAGAAACTGGAGCGGGAAACGAGACTCGAACTCGCGACCCCGACCTTGGCAAGGTCGTGCTCTACCAACTGAGCTATTCCCGCATTGGCGTCCCCTAGGGGACTCGAACCCCTGTTACCGCCGTGAAAGGGCGGTGTCCTAGGCCACTAGACGAAGGGGACACGCTACAACATTCACTCCCTGCCGCGTTTCGCTGTGTGCTTTACGCTGCAAGTGGCGCGCATTCTATGGATGCCTTGAGAAGCCGTCAACCCCTTTGTAGAAATTTATTTAAATCAATGACTTCCCGTCTTCATAGGCGGTGATGCAGGATGCGTCCGGGGATTGACGTTGCTTTTCTGACAGCTGCCCGGCAAGCTCATATCAAAGTGCTACCACCTTGAGAAATCGAGGCCTCGGCCGACATATAGACTGCACGGGAGAACCCGCGAGGAAGACACCTCGGCCCAGTCCGCCAGGCTGCACTGTTCGCTCCCCGGCGAACTTACTACACTCAATGATGCAAAACTTCTTCATGAGGCGTTAACGGTGACACCACTTCTGATCACCCTGCTTATCGTTGCGGGTATCGCGCTGCTGATCGTGATCGGCTACCTCAACAATGTGGTCGAAAACGGCAAGCTCGAGCGGGCGCGCCTGAAGGTCGAGCTGGCCGACCGCCTGCGCCGCTGTGGCGAGATCACCGAAACCTTCCCCGGCCAGTTCATGACCCCGGCGCTGAAACTGCTGCTCACCCGCCTGGAGCTGAACCTCAACCAGCGCCAGCTGGCCCTGGACAAGCACAGCAGCGAGCTGAAGGCGCGCATTGCCGAGATCGAGGGATTGATCGCCCTGGGCGACAAGATCCCGGTGCGCAACCCGCCCTCGCCTATCCAGACCGAGGTCAAGGCCAAAGATGTGCGCTTTCTGCTGGAACTGATGCACAACCAGATCGTGCGGGCTACTCAAGAGGGCTTCCTGGCCAGTAACGAAGGCAAGTACTGGGTGAAGGAGATCCGCCACATCCTGGTGATGTTGCACATCGAGTTCTTCAACAACCTCGGGCAACAGGCGCTGCAACAGAACCAGCCGGGCCAGGCGCGCCTGGCGTTCGAGCGTGGCGTGCAGTATCTGCGCAAGCAGCCTGAGCCGAAGCAATATGAAGAGCAGCTCACTTATCTGGAGAAACTGCTGGCCCGGGCCAACGCCCAGGTGCTGGACAAGATGGAGCCGGCGGCGGATGAACAGAACGCGCTGACCCAGGGGCTCAAGACCGACGAGGACGAGACCTGGAAGAAGAAGGTCATCTACGATTGATTGATCGGAGTTAAGCCCTGTTCGCCGGCAAGCCGGCTCCTACACGATATCTGTAGGAGCCGGCTTGCCGGCGAACAGGGCCATACAAAAAAAGAAAGGGGCCTTCGCAGGCCCCTTCTTCATTTCAGCAGTCGGTCAACTCCAGGAAGATCGCCGCCAACCGCTCCAGCCCGGCCTGGTCGGCTTCGCTGAAGCGCGCCAGCTTCGGGCTGTCCAGGTCGAGCACGCCGATCAGCCTGCCCGCCTTTACCAACGGAATCACCAGCTCGCTGTTGGACGCGCTGTCACAGGCGATATGCCCGGGAAACGCGTGCACATCCTCGACCCGCTGGGTTGTGCGAGTGGCCGCCGCGGCGCCGCACACGCCCCGGCTGAAGGGAATGCGTACGCACGCCACCTGGCCCTGGAACGGGCCAAGTACCAGCTCTTCGCTGCGGTTGATATAGAAGCCCGCCCAGTTCAGGTCGTCCACCTGGTTGTACAGAAAGGCCGAGAACTGTGCGGCATTGGCGATGAAGTCGCGCTCGTCGGCAAACAGCGCCTGTACTTGCGCGGCCAGCAGGTCGTAGCCATCGAGGCCCTGGCCACTGGCGTTGAGGTCGATCATTTATTTCTGCTCCAGCAATTGCAGCCCGACCCAGTAGCGGGCGAACTGATAGGCACAACGGCCATTACGGTTGCCGCGGCCGGTGGCCCAGCGCACGGCGAGGATGTCGAGTTCTTCGGTGCGCTGCCAGCGCAACCCGGCCGGGCGCGCCAACTGGCCGATCCAGTGCTCGACCACATCAAGGAAGTGCTCCTGGGAGAACGGATAGAACGACAGCCACAGGCCGAAACGGTCGGACAACGCGATCTTGTCCTCCACCGCTTCATTGGGGTGCAGCTCGCCGTCGACCATCTTCCAGTTCTCGTTGTCGCTCTGCTTCTCCGGCACCAGGTGGCGGCGGTTGGAGGTGGCGTACAGCAGCACATTGTCGGGGGCCTGTTCGAGCGAGCCGTCGAGCACGCTCTTGAGCACGCGATAGTCACCCTCCCCGGCCTCGAACGACAGGTCGTCGCAGAACAGGATGAAGCGCTGCTCGAGCTTTTGCAGTTGCTCGACCACCCGCGGCAGGTCGGCCAGGTGGTCGCGCTCGATCTCGATCAGGCGCAGGCCCTCACCGGCATGCTCGGCAAGCAGCGCGCGCACCAGCGACGATTTACCGGTGCCGCGCGAGCCCCACAGCAGGGCGTGATTGGCGGGCATGCCGTTGATGAACTGGTGGGTGTTGCGGCCCAGCTGGTCGCGCTGCTTGTCGACGCCGATCAGGTCGGACAGGCGGATGTCGAGGCTGACCTCCAGCGGCAGCAGGTAGCCGCTGCGGCCGTCACGCTGCCAGCGGGCGGCGAGGGTGCGGGACCAGTCGATGTCCGGGCGGGGGGCCGGCAGCAGGGGTTCGAGGCGCGCGAGAACGGACTCGGCGCGGTCAAGAAAAGCGTTGAGGCGGGCGTCCATGGAGGCTCCTAGCAAGGATTTCAGTTTCTCTGAAGGGCCGCTGTGCGCTTGGTTCGCCGGCAAGCCGGCTCCTACAAGAATGCGTAGGAGCCGGCTTGCCGGCGAACCGCCCACAACGGCAATCAACTGAAATGAACAGACAGACCCGCCAGCAGCCAGGGCTGATCGGCTATGCTTGCGCAGCGCACGGAGCAAGTAACCGGCTTGGGACCCATGGATATCAAGTTCACCAATCGCCTGTCATACAAGCAAGCCCGGTTGACAGTCCTGGTCGGCTTCATCCTGGGAACATTGCTCAGTCTCATCCAGATCGGCATCGATTATGCCAGCGAAGACGCGTCCATCAACCGTGAAATTCAGGCGCTGCTGAAGATCAGCCACGACACGGCCTCGCGCATCGCCTACAACATCGACAGCGAACTGGCCCAGGAGCTCACCGGCGGCTTGATCAAGTCGCCTGCGCTGATCCGCGCGCGGCTGATCGACAACAACGAGACCGTGCTGGCCGACGCGCAGCGCCCGCGCCTGGAGAGCCGCTACCGGCCGCTGTCGGACTTCCTGTTCGGTGACCAGCGCCAGTTCCAGGACCGCCTGTTTCTCACCCATATGCCCGATGAGTACCTCGGCACGCTCTACCTCGATGTCGACACCTACGCGTTTGGCGGGCGCTTCCTCGACCGTGCCGGTGTCACCCTGGTCAACGGCTTCGCCCGCAGCCTGGTGCTCACTGGCATCCTGCTCGCGCTGTTCTACCTGATGCTGACCAAACCCCTGGTCACGGTGATCGGCGCCTTGAGCGGCAATGATTCGCGCACGCCCCGGCAAACCCGCGTCGATTGCCCCAACGGCCACGAGAACGATGAGATCGGCGTGCTGGTGCGGGTCGCCAACCAGCAGTTCGTCAGCATGGCCACCGAGATCCAGCAACGGCGCACCGCGGAAAACCGCCTCACGCAGTACCTCAACGAACTGGAAGACATCGTCTCGGCCCGCACCAATGAGCTCAAGGCCAGCAACAGCCGCCTGAGCCAGTCCAACCAGGAGCTGGAGGAAGCCCGCCGCCGCGCCCTGGACATGGCCCAGGCGCGCGCTGCCTTCCTGGCCAACATGAGCCACGAGATCCGCACCCCGCTCAACGGCATGCTGGGCATGATCGCCCTGACCCTGGACAGCGGCTTGGCCGCCGAGCAACGCCAGCAGCTGTCGATCGCCCACGACTCGGGCAAGGTGCTGGTGGAACTGCTCAACGATATCCTCGACCTGTCGAAGTTCGACGCCGGCCAGCTGGAGCTCGAGCGCATTCCGTTCGACCTCGGGGCGATGGTCGAGGACACCGCCAACCTGCTGTCGCAGAACGCCGCGCCCAGCGTCGAGCTGACCTGCCTGATCGCCCCGGACTTCCCCAGCACGGTGCTGGGCGACCCGACCCGGGTGCGGCAGATCGTCAGCAACCTGCTGTCCAACGCGCTCAAGTTCACCCGCTTCGGCCGCGTCGATGTGCGCCTGACCAGCATCGTCGGCGGCGTGCGCCTGGAAGTCAGCGACACCGGCATCGGCATCCCCGAAGAGGCCCAGGCGCGGATCTTCCAACCCTTCACCCAGGCCGGCGCCGGCATCACCCGCCAGTACGGCGGCACCGGCCTCGGATTGGCCCTTACCCGCAACCTGTGCAAAGCCATGCAGGGGCACCTGAACATCCAGTCCGAAACCGGCTTTGGCAGCCGTTTCAGCGCCGAGCTACCCCTGCCCGCCCATACCGAGGCCATCCCGCCGGCACCGCTGGCCGGGCGCATCGTCGCCCTGGGCAAGCCTGGCAGCGGCCTGGCCGAACTGCTGCAGGAACTGCTGCCGCGCTGGGGCCTGGACTATGCGCGCTTCGACGGCGCCGCGCAGCTGGCGGGCCAACCCGTGGACCTGCTGATCACCGACGACCTCGACCATATGCTCGACCTGCGCCCGGCGATCCAGGCGCCGATCCTGCTGATAACGGCCTACGGCAACTTCCTGCCCAGCGAACAGGCCACCCAGCTGGCGCCGCTGCACCAGCTGGCCCGGCCGCTGGCGCGCAATGCGCTGTACCAGACACTGCGCCGCACCTTGCAAGGCGAACCCAACGCGCCGCTGCCGCACGAAGTGCCCGCGTCCAGGGAGCGCCGGGCGCGCATCCTGCTGGTAGAGGACAACCCGGTGAACCAGCTGGTGGCCAAGGGCATGCTCGCCAAGCTCGGCTGCCAGGTGCAGGTCGCCGCCCACGGGGCCGAAGCCTTGGAATTGCTGGAGCAGGAAACCTTCGACCTGGTGCTGATGGACTGCAACATGCCGGTGATGGATGGCTACGAAGCCAGCCGGCGCATCCGCCAGAGCGGGCGTTGGCCGGAATTGCCGATCGTTGCGCTGACCGCCAACGCCATGCCCGAGGAACGCGAGCGCTGCCGCGCCGCGGGCATGAACGACTACCTGGCCAAGCCGTTCCGCCGCGAGGAGTTACTGGCGCTGATCGATCACTGGGCGCCAGTCAGCGGTTGAGCAGTGCCTCGATGGACGACTTCAGCGCCTCGGGCTTGGTGGTCGAGCCGAAACGGGTGACCTTGCCGCTAGCAGGATCGACCAGGAACTTGGTGAAATTCCACTTGATCTTCTGCGTACCCAGCACGCCCGGCGCGCGCCGCTTGAGCTCGACGAACAGCGGGTGGGCGCCGGGGCCGTTGACCTCGATCTTGCGAAACAGCGGGAAGCTCACGCCGAAATTGAGCTCGCAGAACTGCGCGATCTCCTTCGCATCGCCCGGCTCCTGCTTGCCGAACTGGTTGCAAGGGAAGCCCAGCACCACCAGGCCACGCTGGCCGTAGTCCTGCCACAGGCGCTCCAGCCCCTTGTACTGCGGGGTGAAGCCGCACTGGCTGGCGGTGTTGACCACCAGCAACGCCTTGCCGGCGTAGTCGCCCAGTACTTTCTGCTCACCGGAAAGGGTGACGCAGGGAATGTCCAGCAGTGCATCGGCCATGCGTTTGCTCCTTCAATCGCGGGGTTTGAGGTCCAGGCATACCGAGTTGATGCAGTAGCGCAGGCCGGTCGGTGGCGGGCCGTCGGGGAATACGTGGCCCAGGTGGGCATCGCATTGCGCGCAGGTGACTTCGGTGCGGATCATGCCGTGGGAGGTGTCGCGGATCTCGATCATCGCGGCCTCCTCGATGGGTTCGTAGAAGCTCGGCCAACCGCAACCGGAGTCGAACTTGGCCTTCGAGTCGAACAGCGGCAGGTCGCAGCAGATGCAATGGTAGACGCCATCGCGGCGTTCACTGTTGTACTTGCCGCTGAACGGCCGCTCGGTGCCCTTCAGGCGGCACACCTGGTACTGGGCGGGGTCGAGCATGGCGCGCCACTCTTCCAGTGTCTTGTCGATCTTTTGCATGAATGGACCTCGGCAGGCTGAATTTCACCTCGCACCGTCTTTATTTATGGCGCGGGTGGAACGTATATTAGTTGGCTTTCCCAGCCAGCCAGTCTGGCATGCGCCTCGCCCTTTTCAAACCATTGCCGGCGGCGCGCCGCGCCTTGTCCAACCAGGATCACATCATGCAGTTCAGCAAATCGAACAAGCTCGCCAATGTCTGCTACGACATTCGCGGCCCAGTGCTCAAGCACGCCAAGCGCCTGGAAGAGGAAGGCCACCGCATCCTCAAGCTGAACATCGGCAACCCGGCGCCGTTTGGCTTCGAGGCGCCGGACGAGATCCTGCAGGACGTGATCCGCAACCTGCCCACCGCCCAGGGCTACAGCGATTCGAAAGGCCTGTTCAGCGCGCGCAAGGCGGTGATGCAGTACTGCCAGCAGAAGCAGATCGAAGGCGTCGGCATCGAGGATATCTACCTGGGCAACGGCGTGTCCGAGCTGATCGTCATGTCCATGCAGGCCCTGCTCAACAACGGCGACGAAGTGCTGATCCCGGCCCCCGACTACCCGCTGTGGACCGCCGCGGTGAGCCTGGCCGGCGGCAAGCCGGTGCACTACCTGTGCGACGAGCAGGCCGACTGGTTCCCTGACCTTGACGACATCAAGGCCAAGATCACCCCGAACACCAAGGCCCTGGTGATCATCAACCCGAACAACCCGACCGGCGCCGTGTACTCGAAGGAGCTGCTGCTGGGCATGCTGGAGCTGGCGCGCCAGCACAACCTGGTGGTGTTCTCCGACGAGATCTACGACAAGATCCTCTACGACGAGGCCGTGCACATCAGCACCGCGTCGCTGGCCCCGGACCTGCTGTGCCTGACCTTCAACGGCCTGTCCAAGTCGTACCGCGTGGCCGGTTTCCGCTCCGGCTGGCTGATCATCTCCGGGCCCAAGCACCACGCCCAGAGCTACATCGAAGGCATCGACATGCTGGCCAACATGCGCCTGTGCGCCAACGTGCCGGCCCAGCACGCGATCCAGACCGCGCTGGGGGGTTACCAGAGCATCAACGACCTGGTGCTGCCGCCGGGGCGCCTGCTCGAGCAGCGCAACCGCACCTACGAGCTGCTCAACTCGATCCCGGGCGTGAGCTGCGTCAAGCCCATGGGCGCGCTGTACGCGTTCCCGAAGATCGACCCGAAGGTCTGCCCGATCCACAACGACGAGAAGTTCGTCCTCGACCTGCTGCTGTCGGAGAAACTGCTGATCGTCCAGGGCACCGCGTTCAACTGGCCGTGGCCGGACCACTTCCGCGTGGTGACGCTGCCGCGGGTGGATGACCTGGAGCAGGCGATCGGGCGTATCGGCAATTTCCTGCGCACCTATTCGCAGTAGGTTCGGCTTGATAGTTGGGGTGGCGCGGCAATCGAGCGCCGCCCACGCGGCGCGTCGCGGATGAATCCGCTCCTACATCGGTTGCAACGTGCCGTGTCCGCGTTGATGGCAACGCCACCTGGCCTGTAGGAGCGGATTCATCCGCGATGCGCCGCACAAGCGGCGCTCAATCTCACACGCGCTGCCACACCCACGGCAAACTTCCTTACATCCTGCAACGCTCTATCCCACGGCACCCCCAGCATCCTCTGCCATACTCCGCCGTACACAGTTTGAAATAGTCGCCCGGTTGAATCGCCGCGCCCTCCCCCTTATATACCCCGCAGTACGCAACAAACTCATCCGTCAGGAGAACGTGACAACCATGATGCGCATTCTGTTGTTTGTAGCCACCAACCTCGCGGTGGTGCTGGTTGCAAGCATTACCCTGAGCCTGTTCGGCTTCAACGGGTTCATGGCAGCCAACGGGGTTGACCTCAACCTCGGCCAGCTGCTGGTCTTCTGCGCCGTGTTCGGTTTCGCTGGCTCGCTGGTCTCGCTGTTCATCTCCAAGTGGATGGCGAAGATGACCACCGGCACCCAGATCATCACCCAGCCTCGCACCCGCCACGAGCAGTGGCTGCTGCAGACCGTCGAGGAGCTGTCCCGCGAAGCCGGCATCAAGATGCCCGAGGTGGGTATCTTCCCGGCTTATGAGGCCAACGCCTTCGCCACCGGCTGGAACCGCAACGACGCCCTGGTAGCGGTATCGCAAGGCCTGCTCGAGCGCTTCTCGCCCGACGAGGTGCGCGCGGTGCTGGCCCACGAGATCGGCCACGTGGCCAATGGCGACATGGTCACCATGGCGCTGGTGCAGGGCGTGGTGAACACCTTCGTGATGTTCTTCGCCCGCATCATCGGCAACTTCGTCGACCGGGTGATCTTCAAGAACGAAGAAGGCCACGGCATCGCCTACTTCGTCGCGACCATCGTCGCCGAGCTGGTGCTGGGCATCCTCGCCAGCATCATCGTCATGTGGTACTCGCGCCGCCGCGAGTTCCGCGCCGACGAAGCCGGCGCCCACCTGGCCGGCACCGGCGCGATGATCGGCGCCCTGCAGCGCCTGCGCTCCGAACAGGGCCTGCCGGTGCACATGCCCGACACCATGAAGGCCTTCGGCATCAACGGCGGCCTCAAGCACGGCCTGGCCGGCCTGCTGATGAGCCACCCGCCGCTGGAAGACCGCATCGACGCCCTGCGCCGTCGCGGTTGATCCCGGCAGCAACAAGAAAGGGCGACTTCGGTCGCCCTTTCTTGTTTGCGATCCCCCTGTAGGGGCCGGCTTTGCCGGCGAAGCAGGCGACGCGGTGCCTGGCACCGGCCTTGCCGGTGTTCGCCGGCAAGGCCGGCTCCTACCGAGTCAGGCGGTAGGCCCGCTCGACCAGGCTCGACACCCCAGCCTTGATGAACTTCGGGCTATCCTCGAGAATCTCCAGGCCCTCGACCTCGTCGACCTGCCACCCGGAAAACCCTGCACGCACTTCGGCATCCGGCACCGAGAACGGCGGCCCGTCAATCAACGCCTGGTCGTAATCCAGGGTCACCAGCACCCCGCGACACGCCGTCGGCAACTTCGCGCCCAGCAACGCCATGTAGCGCTCGCGCATCTCAGGCGGCAGCGCAATCAAGGCCGCCCGGTCATACACCCCCGCGCAATCGGCAAGATCCTCGGCACGCAAGGCAAACACATCCCCACACCAGATCTCCACCTCATCGCTGCGCCAGGCCTCGAACGCGCCGTGCTGCGTCACCTGCGCCGGCAGCCCATGCTCGGTGAAGAAATCCTCCACGGCGCGCCGCGACAACTCCACGCCCAACACCCGATACCCCTGCGCGGCCAGCCAGAGCATGTCCAGGCTCTTGCCGCACAACGGCACCAGCACCCGCGCGCCGGGGGCCAGCCCCAACGCCGGCCAGTGCGCCTGCAGGTACGGGTTCACCTGGAGTTGGTGAAAGCCGATCTGGTTGTCCGCCCACCGCTTGTGCCAGAACGCTGGCTCCATGATTCCTCCCGGTTTTTCGATAGGTAACCGTAAAAACTTATATTGGATCTCGATCGTTGGCTGACCGAAGATGGGCCATCTTACCTGCCAGGACTCCGCCATGCTGCCCAGCCTGTTCATCTCCCACGGATCCCCCATGCTCGCCCTGCAACCCGGCGCCAGCGGCCCGGCCCTGGCTGGCCTGGCCCGCGACCTGCCGCGCCCGAAGGCGATCGTGGTGGTGTCGGCGCATTGGGAGAGCCGCGAGCTGCTGGTAATGAGCAACCCACAGCCACAAACCTGGCACGACTTCCATGGTTTCCCGCCGGCCCTGTACGCCGTGCAGTACCCGGCGCCCGGCGCGCCGGAACTGGCCCGGCAGGTCGCCGAGCGCCTGGGTGCGCGGCTGGATGCGCAGCGGCCATTCGACCACGGCGCCTGGGTGCCGCTGTCGCTGATGTATCCACAGGCCGACATCCCGGTCATCCAGGTGTCACTGCCCAGCCAGGCCGGCCCCGCCCTGCAGCTGAAGGTCGGCCGGGCGCTGTCGGCGCTGCGCGAGGAAGGCATCCTGTTGATCGGTTCGGGCAGCATCACCCACAACCTGGGCGAGCTGGACTGGCATGCCGGGCCGGATGCGGTCGAGCCCTGGGCGCTGGCGTTTCGCGACTGGGTGGTGGCGCGGCTGCAAGCAGGGGACGAGGATGCGCTGGTGGACTATCGCCGACAGGCGCCATCCGCCGTGCGCAATCACCCCAGTGACGAGCACCTGCTGCCGCTGTACTTCGCCATGGGCGCCGGCGCACGGTTCGGCATCGTTCACCAAGGCTTCACCCTGGGGGCGTTGGGCATGGATATCTACCGGTTCGACTGAGCCATGCAGGGCACCTAGGCACGCCCCACGCACAACAGAGATCTAGCCTTCCACCGCATCAGACGGGTCCTACAACACCTCCTCGATTGTCACTGTTAGCGTTCGGCCTTTGCCGCCTCGACAAGGACATCGAATGTTCACCCTCCCCCCTGCGGAGCGTCTGCGCCTGTTCGCCGACGCCCTGCCCCGTGACGCGCAGGTGCTCGCCTTCAGCGGCGCCGAAGGCATCAGCACCCTGTACGGGTTCGATATCGAGCTGGTCAGCGAGAGCACCAGCCTGGCGCTGCAGACGCTGCTCGACCAGCCGGCATTCCTCGCCTTCGACGATCAGGGCCGAGGTGTGCACGGTATGCTGGCGCGTGCACGCCTGGGCAAGGTCGGCCAGCGCCTGACCCACTACCACCTCAGGCTGGTGCCGCGCATGGCGCGCCTGGAACTGCGCCACAACCACCGGATCTTCCAGCAGCGCACGGTGGCGCAGATCGTCGCCCTGGTGTTCAAGGAACACGGCATCCTCGCCGATGCCTGCCAGTTCCGCCTCGAGGCGCCCTTCCCGCCCCGCGACTATTGCGTGCAGTACGGTGAGAGCGACCTGGCCTTCATCGAACGGCTATGCCAGGAAGACGGCATCCACTATCGCTTCGAACACGCCCCCGATGGCCATCGGGTGGTGTTCAGCGATCACCAGATGCACTTCCCCCACCTGCCGCGGCCACTGGCCTTCGTCCCGGAAAACGGCCTCAACGCCGATACCGCCGTGGCCAGCGCCTTCTCCCTGGCGTTCGAATCCAGCGTCGAGCGGGTCGAGCTGCGCGACCACGACTTTCGCAAGAGCGCCACCGCCCTGGCCTACACCAGCCGGGCCGGCGACACACCCGCCCGGGAACACTACACCTACCCCGGCGGCCTGCTGCAAACGGTCGACCAGGGTCGTGGCCGCGCCCTGGCCCAGCGCACCCTGGAACGCTGCCGCGCCCGGCAGTGCACGGCCGAGGGGGCCAGCGACGAGCCGGGCCTGGTCAGCGGGCACCTGGTGAACCTGACCGGCCACCCGCAGGCGGCGTGCAACCAGCTGTGGCTGCTGACCAGCGTGGCGCACCAAGGGCAGCAATCGCAGGTACTGGAAGAGAACGCCAGCGCCGACGCCACCGCGCACTACGGCAACACCTTCACCGCCATGCCATGGGACACGATCTACCGCCCGCCCCTGAGCCACGCCAAGCCCCGCGTGCCGGCCAGCCAGGAAGCCCGGGTGACCGGCCCCCAGGGCGAGGAGGTGTACTGCGACGCCTTCGGCCGGGTCAAGGTGCAGTTCCACTGGGACCGCGAAGGCCGTGGCGACGAGCACAGCAGTTGCTGGTTGCGGGTCGCCTCGGGCTGGGCGGGCGACCGCCACGGCGCGCTGACCGTGCCGCGGGTCGGCATGGCCGTGCTGGTCAGTTTCCTCGACGACGACCCCGACCAGCCGGTGATCAGCGGCTGCCTGCCCGACAGCCTGCACCTGCCGCCCTATCCCCTGCCCGACTACAACAGCCGCACCGTGCTGCGCAGCCGCAGCCTGGGCGGTGGCGGCGGCTACAACGAGCTGTCCATGGACGACCGCGCCGGCCAGGAACTGGTCTACCTGCGCGCCCAGCGCGACCTGGAGGAACGCATCGAGCAGGACAGCTACCTGTACATCGGCCGCCAGCGCCATGCGCTGATCAAGGGCACCAGCCAGGTCACGCTGGAAGACGAGGACCAACGCACGGTCAGCGGGGCACGCAAGGTACTGCTGCGCAGCGATGACCACCTGACCGTCGAGCAGGCCAGCCAGACCCGCGTCGGCACGGTGCTGCTGCAGCACGCCGGCCAGCGGGTACAGGTGAGCGCCGATGGCGAGGTGCTGGTGGAGGGCGGCAACAGCATCAGCTTGAAAGTCGCGGGCCAGCACCTGCTGATCAACGCCAACGGGATCTTCGCCAGCAGCCCGCTGCAGATCGGCGGGGCGCCTGTCACCGGCCTGCCGACTGCGCCGGCACTGCCGGGGCAGCAGGCCGGGCAAACTGCGCCGGTGGCACTGTCGGCCCCCGTATCCGCCTGGCAACGGACACTATTGAGCACCAGCCAGGCCACCGCCAGCGACTACTGCCCGCTGTGCGAAAGCTGCCGCGACGGCCTGTGCCTGCCGGCGGGAGGTGGCCGATGAGCGCGATCTCCCCCTGGCAGTGGATAACCCGCCAGCGCGCCCAGGGCCGCGATATCGCCCTGGTGCTGGATGCCCATGTCGAGGCGCGCCAGACGCTGATGGGCAGCTTGCCCCCCGACCGTCGCCAGGTGCTGTACCAGCAGACCGACGCCGCCTACCTCGCGCTCCATGGGCCAGCCTGCTTCCTGGTCGGCGAGGCCGAGGTCCGGCTGATCCAGCCGCTGCTGGAGCTGCCGGACGATCACTGGGGCTGGCTGGCCAGCCTGGCGCCGGGCGACCTGCCCGCCTGGGTCGAGCACTGGCGCGCACGCTTGCTGGTCGGCGAGCCGCCACAGCGGGCGCTGTACCGCTTCCACGACAACCGCGTGCTGGCCCGTGGCCTGGCCGCGGCCCGGGCGACGTTGCCGGCCTACCTCGGGCAGGCCATCAGTGTGTGTTACTGGCAAGGGCAGGCCTGGGCGACGCTGGACAACCCCGCGCCGGGCGCCCATCCACTGCCAAGCGAGCCCGCCTGGCTGCAACTGCCCGCGCCAAATGTCACGGGCCCGGTGGCCCGGGCCAATGCCCATCGCTACCTCTACAGCCACCACTTGCCGGCGTACCTGGCCCTGACCGAGCGGCAACCGCCCCGTGCCTGGCTGCACCGGCAGTTGCAGCGTGCGCAGGACTGGGGGTGGCACGCGCCGGCGCAGATCGAGTTCCTGCTGGTGCTCAGCCTTCGTTCGCCCGGCTTCGAACTGCCCCGGGAATGCGCGCCGCTCTTCGGCGAATCGCCCCAGGCCCACGTGGACCGTTTGCGTCGGCATACGTTGATTTGAGGACAGAGGCAAAGATGAACAGCGCTGCAATCAAAGGTTTCATGTGGGTGGGCATCACGCTAATGGCCGGAGACACCGACAAGGTACCCAACACCTTCACATTGATTGGCGAACTTCCCCCCAACTTTTCCTATACCGCCTCGACGGTGTATGTGCCCGAGCCGGGAAAAGACTGCGCCGTGACCGATTGGCGTCGGAGCATGCCATCGTTCAATCGGAAGCGCGACGTACCATACAACCCGGTAGCCATTGTTGAAATCCGCAAAGTCATCAAAGGCTGCCAGATGATACTGGACAGGATAAAGATCGATATTATCGCCAAATATGGCGATAAATCCTACCAACAAGACGGCGACTCGGCCAACATCGGTACGTATGTAACACTGGAAGACAAATACCGACGCACACTGCAATCCGACACCGAAGATATCTTTTATGGGGTATGCCAATGGCGGTTCCGCACAACCAGTGCGGAGCGACATATTGTAAAAGTTCTTGATTGCAAGAAAGATAATGAGCGCGGAGAGAAAGGCCGCGGCAAGCCTTTTGCAGCCTACACGCTGGATCAACTACCCGGCAAAACAATAAGAATGAATTTACGACTAGCGGACACCGAGCGCCCCTATTTCAAAGACACCTGGGTGGAGTTCCCCAACGGCTGGAAGCGATGCCTAGGGAAAGGTATGCATGACTTGAGTGGTTACTGTCGAGGAAATCACACAGATTTCAGTGAATTCATTATGCCCGACGGAAGGCATTGCACTATTTATCCAGGCTGCAAGGAGTAATCAATGAGCACAGCCAGACCCATATGCATCGTTTGCTTAGGCAAATCTTGACTTCAGCACAGGGGTAATGATGAAAAACACTGCAATCAAAAGTTTCATGTGTGCAGGCATCACACTAATGGCCGGATGCACCGACAAGCCGTCCAATACCTTCACATTGATCGGCGAACTCCCCCCAAATTTTTCCTATACCGCCTCGACGGTGTATGTACCCGAGCCGGGAAAAGACTGCGCCGTGACCGATTGGCGCCGGAGCATGCCGTCGTTCAATCGGAAGCGAGACGTACCGTACAACCCGGTAGCCATTGTTGAAATCCGCAAAGTAATCAAAGGCTGCGAGATGATACTGGACAGGATCAAAATCAATATTATCGCCAACTATGGCGATAAATTTTACCAACAAGACGGCGATTCAGCCAACATTGGCACGTATGTAACCCTGGAAGACAAATACCGACGCACACTTCAATCCGACAATGAGGATACCTTTTACGGGGTATGCCAATGGTTATTTCGCACAGCCAGTGCAGACCGAATAATTCAAAAAATTCTTTCTTGCAAAAAAGATAATGAACGCGGAGAGAAAGGCCGCGGCAAGCCTTTTGCCGCTTACACGCTGGATCAATTACCCGGCAAAATAATCAGAATGAATTTACGTCTAGCGGACACCGAACGCCCCTACTTCAAAGATACTTGGATAGAGTTCCCCAATGGTTGGAAGCGATGTCTAGGCGAGGGAATGGCAGATCTACATGCTTACTGTTGGGGCAACCACACAGACTTCAGCGAATTCATCATGCCCGATGGAAGGCTTTGCACTATCTACCCAGGTTGCAAGGAGTAACCAATGAGTACAGGCAACAAGTTGAGTGAGGAATTACTTTCACCCTTAAATAGCATAATGCTGACCTGCCCTACCCGGGGAGAGCAGACAAGCTTTCAGCTGGTTGACGAGAATGGGGATGGCACGCCTTATGCCGGCATATTTTTTGAAATATTCGACATTGAAGGCGAGCAATATAGTGGCTATTTAGATGCCAATGGCAAAGGCGAAGCACATAACCACTTTATCGGTCCAGTCTCGTTGCTTTTTACAAACGAATTTTCTGAAAAGAGCAAAATTCATACAACCTTAAGGACGCGTGAAGACTATCCTTTGAAAATAACCGAGCTTCAGGTACGCGCCGAGAACACCCGCCACCTGAATCGTGATGCCTCCAGAACCACCAGCAATCCAGCCCAAGCCCACGCTGACCACTTCTATCAAGTGGAAGTCCGAGAGCTCGTCCGCCATAACAGTCATCTCCCGCCCCTGTCCGCACGCGCCTTCCCCCCCCCAAAAAGCCATCAATGTGCTCATGGAGGAACATGGCCGATACGGCGTCGGGCTGATGCCAGGCAAGCACACCGTACTGGAGGTGCGCCCGCTGCGGGCACTCAGACCGATGCTGTCGTTCGACCCTGCATTCTGTGCACTGAACCTGTACCAGTTGGCCTTGATGGCAACACTCAGCTACAACCCCTTCGGCCAGGAACCGGCCGAGCATCCCGTGCTAGCGCCCACAGTCAGCTTCCCCCATGTGCCAACCATGGGTAACTGGTTTGGCGAAGCCCTGGCCAGTTCCAAGGAAATCTGGCGCGTGGATGCCTCCCAGCAGCAGGAGTGCTTCCCACTGTACGAAGAGGTCCCTTATTCCGAACGTTGGGAGATCGTGCCTTTCGATCCCGGGCTATACGCTGCCAACGACCCGGCATTGGGAAAAGATCAGGAGAACCCCGCCAACATCCATTTCCTTGACGACAGAGGCGACAGCGACGCCACCGATACCCAGGCGTTCATCACCCACAATGCCGAAGTGATGGTGATCGCCATTCGCGGCACCAGCGAAATTCCCGAAGACGTCATACGCGATGTCGATGCAATGCAAGTGCCTTTCAAAGAGGGCAATGGGCAAGTGCATCGGGGCTTCTACGAATCGGCCCAGAAGGCCTACCAATTCGCCACCCTCTACCTCCGCAGGTTTCACCAATCCCAACAACTGTTCATCTGCGGCCATAGCCTCGGCGGCGCCGTAGCATTGCTGCTCGCCGAAATGCTACGCCGCTCTACCCCCGGCCTCACCCTCCAGCTCTACACCTACGGCGCCCCACGCGCCGGCGACACCTCCTTCATGAATGGCGCCGCCGACCTGGTCCACCACCGGGTCGTCTTCGCCAACGACCCGGTGCCCAGCCTTCCACCGCCCTGGCTGAACACCCGCTGGGACGTGCTCAAGGCCGGCCTGCTCGCCACCCTGGCCCGCGCACCGTTCGGCCTCGACATGCTGCAGGCAGGGCTGGTGAACCGTGATGGCGAGCAATACGAGCACCACGGCAAGCTTTGGCATTTCATGCCGGTGCATTTCGTCGGTGGCGAGCGCTCGGCGATCCTCTGGTCGCCCGGTTGCCAGGCCATCACCGAGCGCGGCTTGTGCAACCGCGTGCTGAACACCGAGAACGGGCTTCCGGAGCGGGCCTTGCTTGGCCAGATGCTTGGGGCTGGCGACCACACCATGGTCGCCAGCTATGTCCCCGGCTGCTGGGCGACCTTGCGCCGCTACCAGCAGGCCCTGGGCAGCCAGACCCCGGCGGTGACCCTGCGCGAACTCACGTTGATCGACGAAACCCTGGAGGCGATCAGGGCACAGTTCGCCAAACGCCACGCCACCCTCCTGCGCACCCAGCCGGCGCGCCGGGCCCTCGAACTCGGCATGCTCAGCCACGAGATGGAGCAGATCCAGGCCACCCGCCAGCGCATGGCCACCTTGCGCCACAGGCCCATCAGCGAAAAGGACGTGTACGGCTCCCTGGCTGGCCAGCCGCAACTCGCAGAGGCCCTGGCCCGCTGGCAGGCGCACCCGAGGAACCAGCGCCTGGAACTGCTGGCCCAGGCCCCGACCGAGATCAAGCCAAAGCTGCCGGACATCGAAGTGGTGACTTACGAACAGATCCTCGCCAGCCTGGACGACCCTCTGGACCTCATCTGAAAGATGGCGCTTCGTGAAGCTGCAGGGGCGTGGATTTTTTGGTAGGCATGGGCTTGTCACAAGATTTACAGCGCGTTCGAGATCGAGCGCCGCGCCGGCGGCGCTCGATCTGCGCACCACCTCAAACCCCAAGACGATCACCCGCCAAGCCAAAAAAAATCCCCGACCAAGGCCGGGGATTTTTTCATTGCAGCGCCAGGATCAATCCTCGCGGTAGCGACGCAGCTTCAGCTGCTTGCCGGCCACGCGGGTGTCCTTGAGCTTGGTCAGCAGACGCTCCAGGCCATCTTCCGGCAGCTCGATCAGGCTGAAGCTGTCACGCACCTGGATGCGGCCGATGGCGTCGCGGGCCAGGCCACCCTCGTTGAGGATCGCGCCCAGCAGGTTCTTGGCGGCGATGCCGTCACGGGCACCCAGGGCGGTACGGCAACGCACGCGGCCTTCGGCCAGCGGCATCGGCGCGCGACGCTCGCGGTCACCACGGTCGCCACGGTCGCTGCGCTCACCACGCTCAGTACGCTCACCGCTGCGCTCGCGCGGGGTGTAGGTCGGTACCAGCGGCTGCTCGCGCTCGACGGTAGCGAGGTCCAGCGCCTGGCCATTGGTGGCCTTGCGCAGCAGGGCGGCGGACAGTGCGCGCGGGCTGCAACCCAGGGCAGCGGTCAGGCGGTCGAACAGCTCGCCATGGGTGGCTTCCGCTTCGGCTACCAGCGGCGCCAGGCTGTTGGTCAGCTTCTTGATGCGGGCATCCAGCACGGCCTGGGCGTTCGGCAGGCGCGCTTCGGCGACCTTCTGCCCGGTGACGCGCTCGATGACCTGCAGCATGCGGCGCTCACGCGGGGTGACCAGCAGCAGCGCACGGCCTTCGCGACCGGCACGGCCGGTACGGCCGATACGGTGCACGTAGGACTCCGGGTCGTACGGCATGTCGACGTTGAACACGTGGGTGATGCGCGGTACGTCCAGGCCACGGGCGGCGACGTCGGTGGCGACGACGATGTCCAGGCGGCCATCCTTGAGCGAGTCGATCACGCGCTCACGCTGGTTCTGGGCGATGTCGCCGTTCAGCGCGGCAGCCTTGTAGCCCTTGGCTTCCAGCGCGGCGGCCAGGTCCAGGGTGGCTTGCTTGGTACGCACGAAGGCGATCAGCGCGTCGAACTCTTCCACTTCCAGCAGGCGCAGCACGGCCGGGATCTTCTGGTCGGCGTGGACCATCAGGTGGGCCTGGTCGATCGCGGTGACGGTTTGCGTCTTGCTCTGGATCTTGACGTGCTTGGGCTCGCGCAGGTGACGTTCGGCGATCGAACGGATCGACGACGGCAGGGTGGCGGAGAACAGCACGGTCTGGCGCGAGGCGGGGATGGCGTCGAAGATCACTTCGAGGTCGTCCATGAAGCCCAGCTTGAGCATTTCGTCGGCTTCGTCCAGTACCAGGTACTGCACGGTGGACAGGACTTTCTCGTCACGACGCAGGTGGTCGCACAGGCGGCCCGGGGTGGCGACGACGATCTGCGCGCCATTGCGAATGGCACGCAGTTGTGGGCCCATCGGGGCACCACCGTACACGGCCACCACGTTAACGCCCGGCATCTGCTTGGCGTAGGTTTCGAAAGCGGTGGCTACTTGCAGCGCCAACTCACGGGTTGGCGCCAGGATCAGGGCTTGCGGTTCGCGCTTGCTCACGTCGATCTTGTTGAGGATCGGCAGGGCGAAGGCAGCGGTCTTGCCGGTGCCAGTCTGCGCCTGGCCGATCATGTCATGACCGGCGAGGATGATCGGGATCGACTGTTGCTGAATGGCCGACGGCTCTTCATAGCCGGTGGCCAGGACGGCAGCAACGATGTTCGGATTGAGTTCGAGAGCGGCGAATCCGCCGGTTTCCTGGGTCATGGGTCTGCCTCTAGGTGCATCCGCAAAGACCCATGCTCCAAAGCTGCACATGCCTTGAAAGACCAAACGGTCACCCAGGCAGCTTTGGCGGCGGGGATTTGCGAAAACGATTGAAATAGGAACGTCTTGGGAAGGTCCGCCTAGCGGACGCGCAGCCGAAGCTGGATTCGGAGGATTTGCACCACCTGATTTTGAGGTCCGCTAAAAGACCGGCGCGTACTATACCCGAATCTGGTGAAAACCGTGAGAAATATTTCGAGCAAAAGGGCCATTAGGTGGCCACCCTTTCTGAGGCGCTGAATCGTTCCACCGCTGTTCGCCGGCAAGCCGGCTCCTACAAGGGGAACGCGCGACTCAGGTCGCCGGGCGAACCTCTTTGATCAGGTACTCCAGCGAATACCCCAACCGCGGTGCCAACGCTTCGGCCCGGGCCCGCAGCCCGTCGACATCCAGCGTTTGATCGAGATCGGCCGGCACCAGCAGGATCACGTTACCCTCCTTCACCGGCAGCTCCCAGTAGTGCCGGTGATACAGGCCACGCAACAACGCCGCCCCCAATGGCCGGCCATCATCCCCTGCCCACTGGTTGATCACCAGCCAGCCACCGGGGTTGAGCTGCTTCTGGCAGTTCTCCAGGAAGCCCCAGGCCAGGTGCCCGACCCCAGGCCCGGTGTCGGTATACAGGTCGACGAACAGCAGGTCGGTCTTCTCTGCCGTGGGCAACAGCTCGATGGCATCGCCCACCCGCACGTAAAGGCGCGGGTCGTCGTCCAGCCCCATGTACTCCATGGCCAGGCGTGGCACGTCCGGGCGCAGTTCAATGGCCTCGACGTCCTCCAGCGGCAGGAACTTCAGGCAGGCTTGCGTCAGTGTGCCGGCACCCAGCCCCAGGAACAGCGCGCTCTCGGGCTGCTCATGGCACAGCGCGCCGACCAGCATTGCGCGGGTGTAGTCGTACTCCAGCCAGCTCGGGTCGGCGACGAAGGTGCAGCTCTGCTCGATGGCGTCACCGAACTCGAGGAAACGGTAATCCTCCACCTCGTACACGCTGATCACGCCAAAGGCATCTTCGACCCGGGCCAGCAACCGCTCTTCTCGCTCCATCGCCATCCCTACCACCTGCCCGCGCAAAACGCGTATTGTCCGCCAATGCCGGTGGTGCAACAAGCGCACCGCCAGCGGTACCATGGCAGGTACGCCCGAAACGACACTTATGGATAGAGCATTCGATGACCCAACCCTGGACCCCCGACAGCTGGCGCGCCTTGCCGATCCAGCAGCAACCGACCTACCCCGACGCCGCCCACCTGCTGAAGGTGGAGCAGACGCTGGCCAGCTATCCGCCGCTGGTGTTCGCCGGCGAGGCCCGTGAGCTGCGCCGGCAGTTCGCCGAGGTCACCCAGGGCCGGGCCTTCCTCCTGCAGGGCGGCGACTGCGCCGAAAGCTTCGCCGAGTTCTCGGCGGCGAAGATCCGCGACACCTTCAAGGTGCTGCTGCAGATGGCCATTGTCATGACCTTCGCCGCCGGCTGCCCGGTGGTCAAGGTCGGGCGCATGGCGGGCCAGTTCGCCAAGCCGCGCTCCGCGGGCGATGAGACCATCGGCGACGTCACCCTGCCCGCCTACCGTGGCGACATCGTCAACGGCATCGGCTTCGACGCCGCCAGCCGCATCCCCGACCCCGAACGCCTGCTGCAGGCCTACCACCAGGCCACCGCCAGCCTCAACCTGCTGCGCGCCTTCGCCCAGGGCGGTTTCGCCGACCTGCACCAGGTGCACAAGTGGAACCTGGACTTCATCGCCAATTCGGCGCTGGCCGACAAGTACCACCAGTTGGCCAACCGCATCGACGAAACCCTGGCGTTCATGCGCGCCTGCGGTTTGGACACCGCGCCGCAACTGCGCGAGACCAGTTTCTTCACCGCCCACGAAGCGCTGCTGCTCAACTATGAAGAAGCCTTCGTGCGCCGCGACAGCCTGACCGGCGACTACTACGACTGCTCGGCGCACATGCTGTGGATCGGCGACCGCACCCGCCAGCTCGACGGCGCCCATGTCGAGTTCCTGCGCGGCGTGCACAACCCGATCGGGGTAAAGGTCGGCCCGAGCATGAATACTGAGGAGTTGATCCGCCTGATCGACGTGCTCAACCCGGACAACGACCCGGGCCGTCTCAACCTGATCGTGCGCATGGGCGCCGGCAAGGTCGGCGACCACCTGCCGGGGCTGATCCGCACCGTCCAGCGCGAGGGGCGCCAGGTGCTGTGGAGTTCCGACCCGATGCACGGCAACACCATCAAGGCCAGCAGCGGCTACAAGACCCGTGACTTCGCGCAGATTCTCGACGAAGTGAAGCAGTTCTTCCAGGTGCACCAGGCCGAGGGCAGCCATGCCGGTGGCATCCATATCGAGATGACCGGGCAGAACGTCACCGAGTGCATCGGCGGTGCCCGCCCGATCACCGAGGATGCCCTGTCCGACCGCTACCACACCCACTGCGACCCGCGCATGAACGCCGACCAGTCGCTGGAACTGGCCTTCCTGATCGCCGAAACCCTCAAGCAGGTGCGCCGCTGAGCAACACCTGACGCAGCCGACTGCCCTCCGTGCGGGGGCAGTTCAGTTGCACCTGCTCCAGGCCCAGCCAACCCGCCAGGCGCCACAATTCCGTGGCCAGTGCCTGGTAGCCCTCCTCGTTCAGCCCCACGTGTTCCTCGTGCACCGCATGCACCGCCAAGCGTCCCTGGGCGCGTTCGGCGCGCAGGTCCAGGCGTGCGGCGATGCGCTCGTCGTAGAGAAATGGCAACACGTAGTAGCCATACACCCGCTTGTGCGCCGGGGTGTAGATTTCGAGGCGGTAGCGGAAGTCGAACAGGCGTTCTGTGCGGCTGCGCTCCCAGACCAGCGAGTCGAACGGCGAGAGCAAGGCGCTGGCCGCGATGCGCCTGGGTATTCGGGGTGTGCCCGCCAGGTAGCCGGGCTGTTTCCAGCCTTGTACCGTGCAGGCCTGCAGATGCCCCTCTTCCAGCAGGTCGGCGACGGCGGCCTTGCTCTGTTGCGGTGACAGGCGGAAGTAATCGCGCAGGTCCTGTTCGGTGGCCACGCCCAGCGCAGTGGCCGCGTGCAACAACAGGCTCCGGTGCGCCTCGCGCTCATCCGGGGGGGACTGGTCGAGAATGGCTGGGGGCAGAACCCGTTCCGGCAGGTCGTAGAGGCGCTCGAAGCCACGGCGCCCGGCCACGGTGACCTCGCCTGCAGCGAACAGCCATTCCAGTGCATGCTTCTCTTCGCTCCAGTCCCACCAGGGGCCGGCCCGCTCCTCACGGGTCGAAAGGCTGCCCGCGCCCAGCGCGCCCTGGTCGCGCACGGCGGCCATTACCCGCTCGATCACATCACGACGCTCATGGCCGAAGGTCGCCAGTTGCCGATAGATGCCCTTGCCTTCGCGGGCATGGGCCATGCGCCAGCGCATGGCTGGGTAAAGCTCCAGCGGTAATAGCGAGGCTTCGTGCCCCCAGTATTCAAACAGCCGGCGTTGTCGCCGTTTGCCCCAGGCGAGCTGATCGAGCAAAGCGGGCGAATAGTCGCCCAGGCGGGAGAACAGCGGCAGGTAATGGGAACGCACCAAGGCATTGACCGAGTCGATCTGCACCACGCCAAGGCGCTGGAGCATGCGTTTCAAGGTAACCAAGGTGGCCGGGGTGTCGGGCGATTTGCCAAAGCCTTGGGCGGACAAGGCCAGGCGGCGGGCCTGCTGGATGGACAGTTCGAGGGGCAATGGATGAACCTCCGGTTGATCTGCGACCCTTCTGGTGTATGCACCATAGCATTCGCGGCTGAAGCCGCTCCTACAGGTTCACCGATGGCCCGCAAGCAACGGTGAACCTGTAGGAGCGGCTTCAGCCGCGAAGAGGCCGCCCTCTCTCATTTACGCAACGGATCCTCCCAGAAATGCCGCTCGGCCTCCTGCTGGATATCGGCCCGCGACAGCCCCAGGTCGTGCAGCGTGGCATCGCTCAGGCGCGCCAGCTCATCACGCTGGCGATGCAGCTCGTACCAGCGCACCAGCAACCCGCCGGCCCCGTGCAGCCAGTGGTTCAAGGTGGACACAGGCTGGTGAGCAACGTTGAAATGACCTTTCATCATGACGCCCTCCTTGTGGATGGCTCCAGTCTCGTCCCAGGCCTAAGATCAATCCAACGAATGTTTCTGATGCCATGCATCTCGGAGATTGATGCAATGTCCCAGTATCAGAGTCTCGACGCCGACGTGCTGCGCACCTTTGTCGCGATCGCCGAGCAAGGTGGCTTCACCCGCGCCGGCGAAGTGGTCAACCGCACGCAGTCGGCAGTCAGCATGCAGATGAAGCGCCTGGAGGAGGACATCCTGCAGCGCCAGCTGTTCGAGCGCGAGGGCCGCCAGGTGCGCCTGACCGCCGAGGGCCAAGTGCTGCTGGGCTATGCCCGGCGCATCCTCAAGCTGCATGGCGAGGTGTTCAACACCTTGCGCATGCCGCACATGGTCGGGGTGGTGCGCATCGGTACGCCGGACGACTACGCCATGCGCTACCTGCCGACCATCCTCGCCAGCTTTGCCCAGGACTACCCGCTGATCCATGTCGAGGTGCACTGCGACTCCTCCAAGCAACTGATGCTGCGCCAGGACCTGGACCTGACCATCGTCACCCGCGAGCCGGGCAACGAAGTGGGCCAGATGCTGCGCCAGGAACGCCTGGTGTGGGCCGCGGCACACGGTTTTTGCCCAGAGGAGCAACGGCCGATGCCCCTGGCGCTGTTCAACACCGACTGCTTCTGCCGCGCCTGGACCTGCAACGCGCTGGAGCAGCGCGGCATCGAGTACCGCATCGCCTATACCAGCCCGAGCCTGGCGGCGATCTTCGCCATTGTCAGCGCCGGGCTGGCGGTGACCGCACAGTTGCGCAGCCTGGTGGGTGAAGACCTGCGCATGCTCGGTGAGGAGGAAGGCTTGCCACAGCTGCACATGGCCAATGTGATGCTGCTGCGCAACACGCAGAACCAGTCGCCAATCACCGACTGCATGGCCGAGTACATCGTCGAAGGGTTCAAGTAGACCGTAGCGCTGCCCCCTGTAGGAGCCGGCTTGCCGGCGAAGGGCCGCAAAGCGGCCCCGACGATCTAAAGCTCGAACCCGAGCATCACCGCACACACCACCAGGAACACGCAGAACAGCGTGCGCAACACTTTCTCCGGCAACGCATGGGCCAACTTCACCCCCCAACTGATGCTGAGCAAACCACCCACCGCCAGCGGAACCCCGACGCTCCAGTCAACGCTTTGATGCAAACCATAGGTCAGCAGCGTGACCAGGGTACTCGGCGCCGCCAGCGCCAGCGACAGCCCCTGGGCCACCACCTGGGTGGTGCCGAACACGCTGGTCAGGATCGGCGTGGCCACCACCGCCCCGCCCACGCCAAACAGCCCGCCCATGGTCCCGGCGAAGCTGCCCAGCACGCCCAGCCAGGGCCATGGGTAACGCAGCTCATTGCTCGGCGGCTTCACCGGCAGGAACATCCGCGCCACATTCCACACGGCCAACGCCACCAGGAAACCGACGAAGTACACTCGCATCGATTGCGCATCGATGCCCACCGCCCAGATCGAGCCCAGCCAGGCGAACAGGAAACTGCACAGCGACAACGGCAGCGCATGGCGCAATTCGATTCGGTTGCGCTGGTGGTAGCGCCACAGGGCCAGCAACACGTTGGGCACCACCATCACCAGCGCGGTGCCCTGGGCCAGTTGCTGGTCGAGGCCGAACAACACCCCCAGCGCCGGAATGGCGATCAGCCCGCCGCCGATACCGAACAGGCCACCCAAGGTGCCCAGCGCAGCGCCCAACACGATATACATCAACCACTCGATCATCAGTGCCTCGATCACCCGCGTTCAAAGATGCAGGCATGCTAACCAGCGACGGCTGGCGGGGAAACGCATAGCAGCGCACAATGGCTTTGCGCATTACGCATAGGCGAATCCATGAGTCCCGATATCCTCACCGAACAATTGAGCCTGTTTCTCGACGTACTGGAGACCGGCAGTTTCTCCGCCGCAGCCCGGCGTCATCCGCTGACCCCCTCCGCCGTTGCCCGGCGCATCGATAACCTGGAAAGCGCCGTGGGCAGCCGGCTGTTCTCGCGCAGCACCCATGCCGTACGCGCCACCCCGGCGGGCAATGCCTTCGCCGAACGGGCCCGGCGCATCATCGAGGAACTGCGCCTGGCCCGCGCCGAGGCGGTGTCGCTGAGCAACGCCCCCGAGGGGCTGATCCGCATCGACGCCCCCGCTGCCTTCGGTCGCCGTCACCTGGCCCCGGCGATCGCCGACTTCCTGGTGGCCTACCCCGGGCTCGACGTGCAACTACGCCTGATCGACAGCTTCGTCGACCTGCATGGCAGCCACCTGGGCGAAGTCGACCTGGTGCTGCGCGCCGGCCCCCTGGCCGACACCCGCCTGGTTGCCACACCGCTGGCCTACATGGTGCGCATCGCCTGCGCCAGCCCCGCCTACCTGGCCAGCCGTGGGGTACCGGCCTGCCCCAGCGAACTGCCCGAGCATGACGGCCTCGACTGGGACGGGCTGGCCCCGCCCTTCGCCTGGCGCTTCTCTGTCGACGGCCAGGTACGCCTGTACCGCCCGGCGCGCATGCGCATGGCCGCCAACAATGCCGAGACCCTGCTGTTCGGCGCCCTGGCCGGGCTGGGCATCGCCCACCTGCCCACCTGGCTGATCAGCGACTACCTGCTGCGTGGCGAGCTGATCCCGCTGTTCTGCGACAACGGCTTGCCCGAGCCAGAAACCAGCGGCATCTACGCACTGCGCCTGGAACATGAAACGAACTCTCGCAGCCGCTTGCTGCTCGAATTCCTCAAGAGCCGATTCAGCCCGGTGCCCCCCTGGGACCTGGCCCTGCGCAGCGAGCTGCGCTGGCAATGAGCGCGCAAGACATTCGCGTGCTAGATTTTACAACTCAGACGACTCAAGGACCTGCATGAACGCCGACACCCAAGCCCCCTGCGCCGAGCTGCTGCTGGACAACCAGGTCTGCTTTGCCCTGCACTCCACGTCGCTGCTGATGACCAAGGTCTACAAGCCCCTGCTGCAGGCCCTGGGCCTCACTTACCCGCAATACCTGGCCATGCTCGTGCTGTGGGAACAGGACGGGCTGACCGTGGGCGAGATCAGCCAGCGCCTGCTCACCGACCCGGGCTCACTGACGCCGCTGCTCAAGCGCCTGGAAGGCGAAGGCCTGCTCAAGCGCAGCCGCAGCCGCGAGGACGAACGCGTGGTGCTGGTGCAACTGAGCGACAAAGGCCGGGCCTTGCAGGCCGAAGCCCGTCGCGTGCCCCACTGCATCCTGCAGGCCAGCGGCCACAGCGCTGAACAGCTGCGAAAACTCCAGGCCGACCTGCTGGCCCTGCGCGCGCACCTGCAAGAAAACCTCTGACGGCTATGCTGTGAACTGGCTATCTCGACGAATGGCCGAAGAATTATCTTGCGCACTAAACAATTGCGCGCTAATTTAATTTCCGTACCCACTCAGCGCCCAGGCGCACAGCACATAAGCGAGGCTCAAGATGCAAAAGGTCACTCCGCTGTACATCGCAGAAGCCACCTCCACTGGCGGTCGCGACGGCAAATCCCGCTCCAGCGACGGCAAGCTGGAAGTCAAGCTGAGCACCCCCAAGGAGCTCGGTGGCGCGGGCGGTGAAGGCACCAATCCCGAGCAGATGTTCGCCGCCGGTTACTCGGCCTGCTTCATCGGCGCGCTGAAGTTCGTGGCGGGCCAGGAGAAGAAGGCACTGCCGGCCGATGCCTCGATCACCGCCAAGGTGGGTATCGGGCAGATCCCGGGCGGCTTCGGGCTGGACATCGACCTGCACATCAACCTGCCGGGGCTGGCCCAGGCCGACGCCGAAGGGCTGGTGGAGAAGGCGCACAAAGTCTGCCCTTACTCCAATGCCACCCGCGGCAATGTGGACGTGCGCTTGCATGTGACCGTGTAACGGCTGTTCGCCGGCAAAGCCGGCTCCTACAGGTGCGGCGCGGGTCTTGTGGTCGCTATCATCCCTGTAGGAGCGGGTTTACCCGCGAATCAGCCAACGCGGTTTCACAGGCACAAAAAAACCCGGCCAAGGCCGGGTTTTTCGTGCTCATCGCAAGAAGCAATTACTTCTTGGAACGGCCCTTGAAGCTGTTGTCGCGAGTGTCGATGTCGATCCACTCGTCGATCTGGATGAAGTCGGCAACCTGGATCTCGGTGCCGTTCTTCAGCTTGGCAGGCTTCATGACCTTGCCGGAGGTGTCGCCACGGGCGGCGTTCTCGGTGTAGGTGACCTGGCGGCTGATGGTGGTCGGCAGTTCAACCGATACCAGGCGGCCTTCGAAGAAGACGGCTTCGCAGATGTCTTCCATGCCTTCTTCGATGTACGGCAGAACGGCGTCGATGTCTTCGGCGTTCAGTTCGTACATGGTGTAGTCGGTGGTGTCCATGAAGGTGTACGAGTCACCGCTGATGAACGACAGGGTCGCTTCTTTGCGATCCAGGATCACGTCGTCCAGCTTGTCGTCCGCACCGTATACGGTTTCAGTCTTGTAGCCGGTCAGCAGGTTCTTCAGCTTGGTCTTCATGATCGCGCTGTTACGGCCCGACTTGGTGAATTCAGCTTTCTGAACCAGCCACGGATCGTTATCGATGCGCAGAACGGTACCGGGTTTCAGTTCTTTACCAGTTTTCATTACGAAGTATCCGAATCTGGATGGATTTATAAAAATCGAGGCCGCGTATCATAGCGAATTTCGGTAAAACTGCACCAGCTTCGTGGCAAGGTCCGGCTGAGCGGCCTGCGCCGCGCACCACTGCCGGGCATGCTGGCGCAGCTCTTGCCAGTGCGGCTGCAAGGCTTGCCAGGCCTGCCCCATGGGCCGATCCATGTTCCAGGCCCGCCACAGGTCGGCCAGCGCCAGGCCCGCGGCCGCCGACAACCCGGCGCAATACAGGGCCATGAACGCCTCGAGTTTTTCCCAATGGGCGTTCTCTTCCTGGATATAGATGTGCCACAGCATCGGCACGCCGGCCCATTGCGCGCGCACGAACGAATCCTCGCCCCGCACGGCGTTGAAGTCGCAGCTCCAGAGCAGCCGGTCGTAATCGTCCTGGCTGACGAACGGCAACACCTGCACGGTCAACGCGCCACGCCGATGTACCGCGCCGACGGGCAGCTCCGGCTCGCCCAGCCATTGGCCGAGATCACCCAGGATACGCCCCTGGGGTACCAGCAGATGAGTGGGATGCGTATCGGCCGCCAGTACTTCGAGCCAGTTGCCCAATTGCGGGTTTTCGTAGGCGAACAGCGATATCAGCCGGCTACCCTCCTGGGGCTGGACACCCAACCCTGACAGGAATCGCTCCCGTTCGCCCGGCCCCTGGCGGAATGCCTCGCAACGTGGCAGCAATGAAGCCTCGCGCAGCAATCCGCCGGTCTGCGTGGTGAAGCCAGGGAAGAAGAAGATCTTGCGCAGCCCATTGGCCTGGGGCGACGGCAACCCGTGGCAGCCCTCGACCCAGTCTTCAGCGCTGAGATAGTCCAGGTTCAACCACAACGGCGGCTTGGGCTGCTTGACCATAGCCTCCACGTAGCCCTCGGGCAGCTGGCAGGCAAATGCGCCCACGACCACCTGGGCAGGTGTGGCGGCCTGCCATTCGGTTGACCAACGGCGCACTTCGACACCCTCTCGCCATTGCGGGTCGGCTGCCGTGTCGGCCTCGGGGCACAGCCGCGCGAAGGCCGCCAGGTCGTCCACCCACAGGCGCACGGCCAGGTCATGCTCGGCCACCAACTGCCGGGCCAGGCGCCAGGTGACGCCGATGTCGCCATAGTTGTCGACGACCGTGCAGAAGATGTCCCAGGTGGTTTTCATCGCCACGTCCGTTACCTGCGAAAAAATGACCGTGGATTCTGCGGATAAATAGGCTCGGACGAAAGCAGAATATCCTCCCACCCATGCGACAATGCCGCCACCGATCCGCCTGCCAGGAAGCTGCCATGCCCCGCCCCCGCGAATTGAAGATCACCCTGAAACCCGTGCAACTGATCCTGTGCGTCGCCTTCGGCCTGTGGCTGGGGGCCGTGGCCATCGTCCTGAGCCTGTGGCTGGCACTGCGCCTGTGGCCGGAGCAGGTGCAGCCCGTGGCCCAGGTTGTCGCGCCGAGCGTCGTCCAGCCCACCCCCGCCGTGACGCCGCAACAGCCAGCGGACGCCCAGGCCGAAATGTTCGAACGCTACAAGGACATCCTGCACAAGCAGGAGCTGCAACAGGCCGCCGATGCAGCCCAGGGCAGCCCGCGCAACCTGAACAACCCCAAGTGCCAGTTCTGGCTGCAACAGAACCGCACCGCGCCGACCGACAAGAGCCAGGCCAACGTGCTGGAGTTCTGCTACTGACCATGGACAAGGCCAGCCTGCTCCCGCGCATCATCGCCACCCTCGAACTCGACATGGAGGTGTTGCGCCGCGCCGCCCAGACCGCCTACGAGGCGGCCACCGCCGAAGAGAACATCGCCGAGAACAAGTACGACACCCTGGGACTTGAGGCCTCTTACTTGGCTACCGGCCAAGCCCGGCGCACCGCCGAGATCCGCCAGGCGCTGCTGACCTACCAGCAAATGGTCTTGCGCGATTACGACCCGGCGCGGGGGATCCAGGTCGGCTGCCTGGTGACGCTCGAAGACGAGGATGGGCAACAACGCCTGCTGTTCCTCGGGCCGGAAGGTGCGGGGCTGAAGATCGGCGAGGGCGACGCGCTGGTGACGGTGATCACGCCACGGGCGCCGCTTGGCCAGCAGTTGGTTGGCAAGCGGATAGATGACGAGGTAAGCCTGTTGGTGAACGGCATCACCCAGGTCCAGGTCATCATCGAAGTCACCTGAACACCGCGCCCCTCTGTAGGAGCCAGCCTTGCTGGCGAACCGGCCGATGCCCATTGGCAAGGCTGCGCCTTGCATCGCCAGCAAGGCTGGCTCCTACAGGGGGCACAGGGCGTTGAACCGCTCCGCCAGCCCCTGCTCGGCGAACCGCTCCGCCACGAAATCGATGAACGCCCGGGTCTTGCCCGGCAGCAGCTTGTGCTCGGCGTAATACAGGCTGATGTTGCCATCATCCACGTACCAGTCGGGCAACACCCGGCTCAACCGCCCGGCGGTAAGGTAAGGGACGGCAAACGGCAGGCTCACCAAGGCAATGCCCAAGCCCTGCTCTGCCACCGCGCAGGCAGCATCGGAGTCGCTCATGGTCATGGTCTGCGGCAATTGCAGCGGGCACTGCTCCTGCCAGCGGCTGGTCAGCGGCCAGGAACGCACTCGCCCGGTCTGCGGCGAGCGGATGAGGATGCCTTGGTGAGCCTGCAATGCCTGTGGATGGTCGATCTGGGCGTGCCGCTGCAAATAGCCCGGCGCCGCCACCAACACCCGGTGCGCCGGGGTCAGCTTGCGCGCCACCACCCCCAGCGGTAACTCGAAACCACCGCCAATGGCGGCATCGAAGCCCTGGCCGATCAGGTCGACCTGACGGTTGTCGAAGTGCCAGTCCGGGGTGATCGCCGGGTAACGACGCAGGAACTCGCCCAGCAGCGGCAACACATACAGCCGCCCGAACACCGTGCCCATGCTCACCCGCAGCAACCCGGCCGGCTGGCCTTCGGCGCTGGCCAGGTTGGCGACGGCGTACTGGATGGTGCGGAAACTGTCGCTCACCTCCCCCAGGAAGCGTTGCCCGGCTTCGGTCAGGGTGAGCTTGCGGGTGCTGCGCTGGAACAGACGCACCCCCAGGCGCGCCTCCAGTTGCGCGACGTTCTTGCCCACTGCGGCCGGGGTCAGCGACAGGCGCCGGGCGGCCTCGGCAAAACTGCCGACTTCGGCGCTGCGGATGAAGCATTCAAGGCTGCTGAAGGATTCCATGGCACTCATTCACAACCAAAGGTTTACTCTGATGATAGTGATTGCGATCTTATCAGCAGGTAATCCTGGGCGGATACTGCGCCCATCCAAGGCATCCGGCCTTGCTTGAACGCAGGAGATCAGCATGTCCCAACAACTTCCCCTCAGCGGCAAAGTGGCCCTCGTCCAGGGCGGTTCCCGTGGTATCGGCGCGGCCATCGTCCGCCGCCTGGCCCAGGACGGCGCCAAAGTCGCCTTCACCTACGTAAGCTCCGCCCAGATCGCCGAGGCCCTGGCCGGCGAGATCATCAACGCAGGCGGCCAAGCCTTGGCCCTGCGCGCCGACAGCGCCGATACCGCTGCGGTGCAACAAGCGGTGGCCGATACCGTCAAGGCCTTCGGCAGCCTCGACATCCTGGTCAACAACGCAGGCGTCCTGGCCGTGGCGCCGGTGGCCGAGTTCGACCTGGACGACTTCGATCGCCTGCTGGCGGTCAATGTGCGCAGCGTGTTCGTCGCCACCCAGGCGGCGGTAAAACACATGGGCCAGGGCGGGCGGATCATCAACATCGGCAGCACCAACGCCGAGCGCATGCCCTTTGCCGGAGGCGCGCCGTACGCCATGAGCAAGTCGGCGCTGGTTGGCCTGACCCGGGGCCTGGCGCGCGACCTGGGGCCGCAGGGCATCACCGTGAACAACGTCCAGCCTGGGCCGGTCGACACCGACATGAACCCGGCCAAGGGCGAATTCGCCGACAGCCTGATCCCGCTGATGGCCATCGGGCGTTATGGCAAGGTCGAGGAGATTGCCAGTTTCGTGGCGTATCTGGCCGGGCCTGAGGCGGGGTACATCACTGGCGCCAGCCTGACAGCGGATGGCGGTTTCGCTGCCTGACAGTGCCTGTTCGCCGGCAAGCCGGCTCCTACAGCAACCCCGTAGGAGCCGGCTTGCCGGCGAACCCACTCAATGACTTGCCACGAGACTCTGCTCCATCACCTCAAGAAACGCCCGCGCCGCCGGTGTAGGGCTGGGCGACCACACCGCATACAAGTGCCGCACCGGCGCATCCAGCAAGCGCACCCTGGCCACCCCTTCGAACCCCCGGGCGATCCGCTCCGGCACCAGCCCCACGGCCATGCCGCGCTGGACGAACTTTTCCACCAGGCGAATATGGCCGATTTCGAACTGCACCCGACGCGTCACCCCCACCGCCTGGAACGCTTCGTCGGTCTGCCGCCGCGCGCCGGTGCCTTCGGGAAAGTCCACCAGCACCTCATCGACCAAATCGGCCAGGGTCAGTTGCGCAGCGCCAGCCAGCCGGTGCGCCGTCGGCAATACCGCCACCAGTTCCTCCCGCGCCAGCAGGCGATGCTGCACGCCGTGCAACACCTCGCCTTGCCACAGGCCAACGAAGCCCACATCCAACCGCCGTTCGCAGACGTCGGCCATCAGCAGTTCGCTCTTGGCCGTGAGCCAGCGCACGTCCACATCCGGATAGCGACGATGAAACACCGCCAGCAGGTCGACCAGGTCAAGCGCGGTCAGCGAACTGATCTCGCCGATCGACAGGCGCCCCCGCACCTGCCCGCACGCCGCGGCCACATCATCGGCGATGCGCCGGGCAGCCTCGACCGCCGGCCGGGCACTGAGCACGAAGGCTTCGCCAGCGGGTGTCAGCCGAACCCGACGCGAACTGCGCTCGAACAAACTGACATTCAACTGCGCCTCCAGCCGCGCCACCTGATGGCTGAGGGCCGACTGCACCACATGGCAGCGCTCGGCGGCGCGGGTGAAGCTGCCGGTGTCGGCCACGGCCAGGGCGTACTCGAGCTGCTTGAGATTCATCGTTCTATCTGCTTTCGAGATGGATAACGTGAAAACTATACATTGGTGTCATGCCTGACACTTCCTGATACTTGGCCACATTCCACCTTGCCTGCAACGAGACTGCCCATGAACACCCCGACATTGAGTCGTGCCCTGATCCTGCTGATGGCCACTGCCACCGGCCTGGCCGTGGCCAGCAACTACTACGCCCAACCCTTGCTGCACAGCATTGCCGAGCAGTTCGGCCTGAGCACCGCCAGCGCCGGCACCATCGTCATCGCCGCGCAACTGAGCTACGGCGCCGGCCTGCTGTTGCTGGCACCGCTGGGCGACCTGTTCGAACAGCGCCGGCTGATCGTGACCATGGTGCTGATCGCTACCGTGGGCCTGGTGATCAGTGCCTGCGCGCCGAGCCTGCCATGGCTGATCCTTGGCACGGCGCTGACCGGGCTGTTCTCCGTGGTGGCGCAGGTGCTGGTGCCGCTGGCCGCAGCCCTGAGCGCCCCGGAACAACGCGGTCGCGCGGTGGGTACGCTGATGAGCGGCCTGCTGCTGGGCATCCTGCTGGCGCGCACCGCCGCCGGGTTCATGGCCGAACTAGGCGGCTGGCGCAGCATCTACGTGTTGGCCGCGGTGTTGATGGCAATCACCGCACTGGCGCTGTACCGCAGCCTGCCACAGCACCACAGCCATGCCGGCCTGAAGTACCCGGCGCTGATCGGTTCGGTGTTTCGGCTGTTCGTCGAAGAGCCGGTGCTGCGCCTGCGCTCACTGCTGGGGCTGCTGGCGTTCAGCCTGTTCGCCCTGTTCTGGACGCCGCTGGCGTTCCTGCTGAGCAGCGCGCCCTATCATTACTCGGACGCTGTGATCGGCCTGTTCGGCCTGGCCGGCGCGGTGGGCGCGCTGGCGGCCAACTGGGCCGGGCGCCTGGCCGACCGTGGCCAGGGCGCGATGGGGACCACGGTGGGCCTGGTTGCGTTGTTGCTGGCGTGGGTGCCGCTGGGCTTTGCGCAAAGCTCGCTGGTGGCGCTGCTGCTGGGCGTGCTGGTGCTGGACCTGGCGGTGCAGTTGATCCACGTGAGCAACCAGAATGCGGTGATCGCGCTGCGGCCGGAGGCACGGACGCGGCTCAATGCCGGGTACATCACCTGCTACTTCATCGGCGGCGCGCTGGGTTCGTTGCTGGGGACGCAGCTGTTCGAAGTGCATGGCTGGATGGGGATCGTCGTCGCCGGGCTGGTGATCGGTGCCCTGGCGCTGGTGGTGTGGGGGCTGGCGGAGCGCAGGCGGGTCAGCCTGGCGGCGGCCTGATGACAGGTTCGCCGGCAAGCCGGCTCCTACAGGCCGCCGCATAACCTGTAGGAGCCGGCTTGCCGGCGAAAGCGGCAGCAAACTCACCTTTGCATTCGCGGGTAAAACCGCTCCCACAGGCTCCCTTTCAGGACTTGCCGCCTAGAAACGCCTCATCCACCCGCGCCAACTGCGTCTCGCTCAACACCCCCGCCTCGTAGTGCAGCTTGATCCACGCCAGCAGGTAGTCATACCGCGCCTGGGCCAGGTCGCGCCGGGTGGTGGCCAGCTGCTGCTCGGCATTGAGCACGTCCAGGTTGACCCGCTCGCCGCCCTGCACGCTCTTGCGGGTCGACACCACCAGCGCCTCGGCCGCTACCAGCGCCCGCTCATAGGCGCGCAGGCGGCTGGCGCCGGACTCGCAGGCGTTGTACTGCTTGCGCAGCTCGATCAGGGTGCTGCGGGTCTGCCCGTCCAGCTCGTACTCGGCCTGTTCCAGATGCCGGCTGGCCTGGCGCGTCGAGGCCGACACCCCGCCGCCAGCGAAGATCGGCACGCTGACCTCGATCCCCACGGTGTTGGTGTCGTAGCGCTGGTTGTAGGTGTTGCCACTGTCCGACTCCTGGCGCCGCGAGGTGGCGAAGGCCGTGACCCTGGGCAAGTGCCCGGCACGGTTGCGCTCCACTTCGTAGCGCGCCACATCCAGGGCCTGGCGTGACGAGGCCAGTTGCGGGTTGTTGGCCAGGGCACGTTCCTGCCAGGCACCGTAACCGGTCGGATCGACCATCGGCAGGGCAAAACCGACACGCAGCGGCGCCAGGTCCTCGACCCGCACGGCCGGTTCGCCGATCAGCGCGCCCAGTTCGCGCAGGGCGGCATCCTGGTTGTTGCGCGCCTGGATCTCCTCGGCATCGGCCAGCTCGTAGCGAGCCTGGGCTTCGAGGATGTCGGTGCGGGTCCCCTCGCCTGCGTCGAACAGCCGCTGGTTCTGCTGGAACTGCTGGCGGTAGGCCTGCTTGCTGGCCACGCTGATGCCGATCTGGTCCTCGGCGAACAATGCCTGGGTGTAGCTGGTCATCACCCGCACCAACAACTGCTGGCTCTGGTCGCGGAAGGTTTCGTCGGCGAACAGCGCCTGGGCCACGCCCTTGCGGTAGGCCGAATAGGCTTCGTAGTCGAACAGCGGCTGCTGGAGGATGAAACTGGAGCCCATGCTGTTGTAGTTGCGGTCCTCTTCCTGGCGACGCGAATCCCCCAGGTACTTCACCTTGGAGTCGTTGCGGCCCTTGTTGTAGTTGTAGTTCAGGGTCGGCAACAGGCCGGCGCGGCCGATGGCGCGGTATTCCTGGCCGGCCTGCTGGGCCTTGAACGCGGCCAGGTAGGTCGGGTCGCGGCGCAGCGCCTGCTCGTAGATCTGGAACGGCCCCATGGCCGCCTGGGCAGCCACCGGCAGCCAGGCACAGGCGGCCAGCAGCCCGATCAGTGGGAACTTCTTCACTGGGCGGTCCTTATTGTTCGGTCAAAGCAGTGCCTGCACGGTCGAGCAGGGGTTTGAACAGGTAGTTGAGCAGCGAACGCTCGCCGGTGCGCACGAACAGCTCCGCCGGCATGCCAGGGCGGATCGCCAGCCCTTGCAGGCGCGCCAGCGCTTCTTCGCTGACGGTGCTGCGCAACACGTAGTACGGCTGGCCACTGCGCTCGTCGATCAACTGGTCGGCAGATACCAGCGCCACCTCCCCCGTGACCCGCGGTGTGCGGTTCTGGTTGAAAGCGGTGAACAGGATGTCCACCGGCAGTTGCGGTGCGACCTTGTCCACCAGGTTGACCGGCAGGCGCCCTTCCACCTCCAGCGCGGTACCCTGGGGCACGATCTCCAGCAACGTGTCGCCGGGACGCACGACGGCGCCTTCGGTGTGCACGCCAAGGTTGACCGCGATGCCATCGGCCGGCGCCTGGATCTCGCTGTGCTGCAACTCGAAGCGCGCCGAGTTGAGCTGCTGCTCCAGGGTGGCGGCCTTGACCTGGGCCTCGGCCAGCTGCGTGCGCACTTCTTTCTGGTATTCCTCACGGCGCTGCTGAAGGTTCAGCCGCGACTCGACGATCACCTGTTCCAGCCGCGCGCTCTCGCCGGCGTTCTGCGCCAGGTCGCGCTGCACCTGGGACAGCTGGCGCTGGTACTCCAGCACGCGGTTGCGCGGGATGTAGCCGTCGCCGGCCAGCGGGCGCAGGTTGTCCAGCTGTTCGCGCAACGAGTCGGCCTGGGCCTGCAGGTCGCTGCGGGCACGGCGCATGCCGGCCAGCTGGGCCTGGGAGCCGTCGATGCTGGCAGACAAGGCGCCCTGCTCCCGGGCCTGGGCCTGGCGGCGGCTGTCGAACAGCTGGCGCTGGCCTTCGAGGATCAGGCCGAGCTTGGCATCGGCATCCTCGACCAGGTCGGTGGGAAACTGCACCTGCGCGAGGTTGTCGCGCTCGCTCTGCCAGCGCGCCAGGCTGGCGCGGGTCATGCGGTACTGGGCCTGCAACGCGTCGACATCGGCCTGCACCTGGGTACGGTCGAGGCGGAACAGCGGCTCGCCCTGGCGCACCTGCTGCCCTTCGCTCACCAGGATCCGGCTGACCACGCCACCGGCCATGGACTGCACCGCCTTGCGCTTGCCCGAGACCACCACGGTGCCCTGTACCGGCACCCCCTGGTCGAGCGGGGCCAGGCTGGCCCAGGCCATGAAGCCACCGAAACCGACCAGTGTCAGCACCCAGCCCAGGCGCACATGGAAGCGCGCATCACGTTCATGCCGGCTCATGCGCCACCTCCGGCCTGCAGCGGTCGTTGCGCCGGCGCCTGGCCGAGCGCGTGGAGAATGTCGCGCGCCGGGCCGAAGCCCTGCATGCGCCCTTCGTTCATCACCAGCAGCTTGTCGGCCTGGCTCAGCGCCGAGCTACGGTGGGTCACCAGCACCACGGTGCGGCCCAGGGCCTTGAGCTGGAGGATGGCGTTGGCCAGGGCCGCCTCACCGGGGCTGTCGAGGTTGGAGTTGGGTTCGTCGAGCACGATCAGGCACGGGTTGCCGTACAACGCCCGGGCCAGGGCGATACGCTGCTTCTGGCCACCGGAGAGGTCGCCGCCGTCTTCGCCCAGGCGCGTGTCGTAGCCCTTGGGCAGGCGCAGGATCAACTCATGCACCCCCGCCAGACGCGCCGCCTCGACCACCTTGTGACCGTCCAGCTCGCCAAAGCGGGCGATGTTCTCGGCGATGCTGCCCCGCAGCAGTTCGATGTTCTGCGGCAGGTAGCCGATGTGCGGGCCCAGGGCCTCACGGTCCCATTGATCAAGCTCGGCGCCATCCAGGCGCACATGCCCACCCAAGGTAGGCCAGACGCCCACCAGAACTTTGGCCAAGGTCGACTTGCCGGAGCCCGAGGCACCGAGCACACCCAGCAATTCGCCGGGCTCAAGCTGGAAATGCACTTGCTGCAAGGTGGCCTGGGTTCGTCCGGGGGGCGCGGCGCTCATCTGCTCCACGGTCAACTGCCCGGTCGGCGTCGGCAGCGGCATCGGCACAGGCGCTTCGGGGTGCTCGCGCAGCAGGCTGTCCAGGCGCTGGTAGGCCAGCTGGGCGCCACTCCACTGCTTCCATACGGCGATCAGTTGGTCAATCGGAGCAAGCACCCTGCCCATCAAGATGGAACCAGCGATCATCATGCCCGGGGTCATCTGCCCCTCGATCACCAGCAGGGCACCCAGGCCCAGCACCAGCGATTGCAGGCACAGGCGCAGGCCCTTGCTGGTGGCGGTGATCACCGCCGAGGTGTCGCTGGCCTTGTTCTGCAGGTCGAGGAAGCGCCCGTGCAGGTCGAACCAACGCCGGCGCAAGGCAGCGAGCATGCCCATGGCCTGGATGCTCTCGGCGCTCTGCAACTGGCTGCCGGCCAACAGCGTCGATTGCTGCTGGATGCCACTGGCTTCGACCAGGGTCTTGTGGGTGAGGCGCTCGTTGAGCACTGCCAGGGCGATCAGCAGCAGCGCGCCGACCGTGGCCATGACCCCAAGCCAGACGTTGAAAGCGAAGATAACGGCCAGGTAGATGGGGAACCACGGGGCATCGAAGAAGGCGAACAACGCAGGGCCGGTGACGAACTGGCGCAGTTGCGTGAGGTCGCCCAAGGCCTGCCCGGCCGCGCCATCGCGATGGCGCAAGTTGCGCTCGAAGGCGGCGCGGTAGACATTCAGGTTGAAACTTTTTTCCAGCTGGTTGCCCACCCGGATAACAATGAAACTGCGCACGGCTTCGAGTGCGCCGATATATACAAAGAAGCCGACGACCATCAAAGTGAGTACCCACAAAGTTGTGGTGTTCTGCGAACTCAGTACACGGTCGTACACTTGAAGCATATAAATGGACGGCACCAGCATCAGGATATTGATCAAGGCCGTGAAACAGCCAACGCTGATCAACGTCGACTTATGTTCGCCGAGCGCTGCCCACAAAGGCGCCCCGGGCTTCCTGCTCGGTAGTTTCATGTTTCGCCCTTTTGACCCGGCCACCTGAAAGTGCCGGGCCGGGTTTAATTGTCCAGGCGCTCGAGCACCAGTTGGGTACCGCTTGGCGTGGTCCAGCCATAACGCTGGGCGCCTTCGCGGCTGAAGTGCACCACGGTGCTGCCGTCACCGCCCACCAGGGCCAGGGTGTCGGGGGTCACCAGCCAGCTGCCGGGGCGCAGGCCCAGCAGGCGCTCGGCACATTCCAGGTCGCCGTCCAGCTTGCCTTCGCTGGCGCCCAGGCGCAGGTCGCAGGCCTGTGCTTTTTGTTGTTCGGGGTAAAGCTGCCAACGCCCGGCCAGTTGCGCGGCGTTGGGGAGTAGCAGGCTGCTCGCCATACCTACCTCGGTCATCAACATCAATGGGATCGCGGCCAGCGCGATGATTCGTTGCAACGTTCGCATCCGTCGACCTCGTCGGCAGAAGGGGCGACGCTTGCGCGCCGCCCCACGTACATCAGACCACGATGTCGGTGACAGCGGCCTGGCCAACGGTGGTCACCAGGAAGTCAGCCGAGCTGTTTCCGGTGAAGTCGATGGACAGGCTGCCCAGGTTGGTACCCTGGTCGTAGCTCAGCACCGCCTCGCCGGCATGGCCGGTGAAGGCGTTGACGAACTGCAGCGGCAGCTTGTTCACGGCGAACGCGGAAATCGCCGACAGGTCGATCTTGTCCTGACCCGAGGTGAAGTCCATGATCCGGTCCGGCGCGGCCTTGGTGGAATCGCTGATAGCGCCAAACACGAAGGTGTCCGCGCCAGTGCCGCCCCACAGTTGGTCGGCACCGCCACCGCCGTAGATGATGTCGTTGCCGGCACCACCCTTGAGCACGTTAGCCAGCGCGTTGCCGATCAGCAGGTCGTTGCCCGAACCACCAAAGGCGTTTTCGATGGTCACGCCCTTGGCGATGGACACGTTACCGATCATGCCACCAACATCGGAGAACGAGGTCTCATTGAGGTTGATCTTCTGGTTCTGGGTGAACCCAGAGAAGTCGAAGGTGTCGTTGCCGCCACCATCCCACACCGAGAAGACCAGCTTCGACGAAGACGAAGTGGCCGAGTAGAAGTCACGATCCGCGTTGGAGTTGAAGCCATACACGGTGTCGCCGGAGCGCGTCGCGTAGTTGGCACCGTACAGCTTCTGGATGGCCGCGATATCGTCCATGAGCGGCGCCGAAGCGTAGTACTGGCCACCGGCCTTGACGAAGTTCTGGCCGGTATTGCTCTCGCTCCAGTAGCTCATCACGCTGTAGCCACGGGTGTCCTGAGCGTACGTGGCGTCCCTGTAGGTCGGGTTGCCCTCGCCGGCGTTGTAGTCGCCGGGGTGGGACAGACCGAGTACATGGCCGATCTCGTGGGTCAGGGTCTGGCGCCCGTAGTTGCCGGTGCCTGGGGTGGTGTTGACCTGGTAGCTGCTGTTGATCAGGTACCAGGATTCACCCTTGTGCGAACCCGGCATGTCGAACGGCAGGTAGGCGAACGCCGCCCCACCGTTGCTGGCGCTGAAGTTGCCGAAGGTCATGTGACCGTCGCCGCCCGACGCAGCTTCCGTAAAGGTCACCTTGGCCACGTCCGCCCAGGACTGCATGGCGAGTTTGGCCTGGCCTTTCTGCAGGTCGCTGAACTGGCTGAACGTGCCCAGTCCACGGCTGTAGAAGTCAGAAGGTGCCTTGGTCAGGAAGGTGTAGGAGAGGCTGATGGTGCCGTCCTTGTTCAGGTCTTTCCAGGCGGCGCCGTCACGCAGCAGATAGTTGGCAGCCTGGTCGACCGTGTACGAAGGTTTGCCATTGACGTTCGCGCCACCGCGATCGTACTGGTGGGCAAAGCTATTGATCAGACCATAGGAAGAGCTCGGCCCCTGCGGTTGCAGTGCGGACGTAGCCGAAACAATAGCGCTTTCTTTGACTTTCGACATGCAGATTACTTCCTTGTTTACAAAAAAGCAGTTGATGTCAGACAGGAGTTTCTCAACTTGGCGAGAGCGTCCTGTCACTCGCCTTTATGCGGCGCAAAAAAACTGACACATATGGAAACTTCCTGTCCAGCCCTTTTTGGCGTCATTTTTTCGTTTTCGAACACGGTCACTGATCCGCACTTTTTTTCCAGACCTGCGCTCTACGGGGCCGCACTGATACAACCATTAGTCCTGTTAATGAATGGGTGACTATTTAGTCACCGAATCGAAGTTTACTTTCGAAAACGCGACTTTCGGGTGAACATTGCCCACGTCGCTTCGTTCTAGGCGCTTGACTACGAGACAACTCGCCACATGACCCTCCGTCGCCTGACCGTTGACTTGTCAGTGACCCTGGCGCTCAGTAGGCGTTGGTCACAGCCCCTCCCTGACAGGACGACACAATGACAAGACTCACGGTGCAATCCGGCGATTTCTTGCAAGGTGAAGGCGAGTATCGCAATGGAGCGCTCACACTCAAGACCCCACGCAGCCCCTCGCCGGGCGAGCGCATTTCACTCACCCGCATCAAGGACCTGAGGTTGGCCAACCTCGAATCGACCCGCAGCCTGGGCAGCGCCCTGGGTTGGGGCGTGGCCGGGGCGCTGGTGGCCGGCCCGGTCGGCCTGCTCGCCGGGCTCCTGCTCGGCGGCAAGGAAGACGAAGTCACCTTCGTCGCCACGTTCAAGGATGGGCGCAAGCTGATGGCCATCACCGATGGCAAGACCTGGTCGAAGATCGACGACAACTGGCGCAAGCATCAGCGTCCGGCTGCGGCCTGAATCAGCCCCCGCTTCGTTCGTTCTGAACGTAACGCCCACAGGTACGGCAGACACATCTGTAGGAGCGGCTTCAGCCGCGATCACCCGCAAAGCGGGTGCTGGGCACCGCGTTGCCTGCATCGCGGCTAAAGCCGCTCCTACAGAATTCGTCTCAGTCGTATGGTCATTCCCCTGAAACATCGAATCCCATGCTTGGCAGCCTGCTACCATGGCGCCCTTTTGCCTGCCTGACAGCCGCCGCCCGCTAACGGCGCGCCCGCCTTCCAAGGAGCCTTGCATGACCCCGCTTCGCCCTCGCCTGCCCCTCGGGCTGCTCAGCCTCGGCCTTGCCCTGCACAGTGGCCAGGGCCTGTCCGCCGACAGCGTGACCCTGGCCCCCGTGCGTGTCTCGGAGGTCTACGGCAATGAGGGCTACCAGGCGCGCGAAGCCCAGGTCGGCGGCCTGCACAGCGCGCCGCTGCTGGACACCCCCGCCGCGGTCAGCGTGTTCAACCGCCAACTGCTCGACGACCGCCAGGTGCGCAAGTTGAGCGAAGTGCTGCAAAGCGACGCCTCGGTGGGCGAAAGCTACGCCCCGGTCGGCTATTACGAGAACTTCAACGTGCGCGGCTTCGAGCTCAACGCCGCCAGTAGCTACAGGATCAACGGCCAGACCATCGCCGGCGAACAGAATGTGGCGCTGGAGAACAAGCAGCAGGTCGAGCTGCTCAAGGGGCTCTCCGGGCTGCAGAGCGGCATGTCGGAGCCCGGCGGCCTGGTCAACTACGTGACCAAGCGCCCGGAAGACGTGCGCAGCGTCAGCGTCTCGAGCAACGAGCAAGGCGAACGCTACCTGGCCACCGACCTGGGCGGCTGGTTCGGCGCCGAGCGCCAGTTCGGCTTGCGCGCCAACCTGGCCCATGAAGATATCCGTTCGTACGTCGACCACGCCGACGGCAAGCGCGACTTCGCCTCTTTGGCTTTCGACTGGCAGATCAATCCGGATGCCGTGCTTGAGCTGGACGCCGAGTACCAGCACCGCGAGCAGTATTCGGTGCCAGGCTACCAGTTGCTCGGCGGCACCCAGCTGCCCCATGGCGTCGACCCCAAGGACCACCTGGCCTGGCAATCATGGGCAAAGCCGGTGCAGAACGATTCGCTGAATCTGGGTGGTCGCTTCAAGTACCGGTTCAACGACACCTGGAACGGCACCCTCAGCGCTTCGCGCAGCAAGGTGGTGATCGATGATTACAGTGCGTTTGCCTGGGGCAGCAACGGCGGATGGGCCTCGCACTTCAGCCCGAACGGCGATTACGATATCTACGATTTCCGCAGCCCTGATGACACCCGCCGCATCGACGAGGCCCAGGCCATGCTCGATGGACGCTTCGACGCGCTCGGCGTCGGTCACGAATTGACCGTGGGCACCAGCGCCCAGCGGCGCACGCTCGATCAGCGCCCGACCTTCAACGAGCTGCTCGACGCCGACCATCCCGGCAACATCTACACCGGTGCGCCTGCGCTGGCACCGTCCGACAAGCCGCTGGGCCATAGCGAACGGCGCCTGGACAGCCGCCAGTATGGCCTGTTCCTCAGTGACCGCATCACCTTCAACGAAAACTGGCAAGCCGTGCTCGGCGCCCGCGAAGTGCGCCTGGACGAAAAGACCTGGGACCAGACCGGCGCTGTCACCCGCCACACCCAGCAGTACCAACTGCTGCCCAATGCCGCGTTGATCTACAAGCCACAACCGGACACCACCCTCTATGCCAGCTATTCGAAAGGTCTGTCCGCAGGCGGCACCGCGCCCTGGTTCGCCAGCAACAAGTTCGAGATCCTGGCACCCACGCTGTCTCGGCAACTGGAAGTCGGCATCAAGCGTGACTGGCAGGGCATGAGCTTCAGTGCGGCGCTGTTCCAGATTCGCCAGGCCTACCAATATTCCCGCCTGGAAGAAAACGCCGACCCAACATTCGTGCAACAGGGCCAACAGAAGAATACCGGCCTGGAACTGGGCGCCAGCGGCCAGGTGACCTCCAACCTGCAGATCCAGGCCAGCGCCGCGGCGATCCGCGCGCGCGTGCAGAACAGCGGTACCGACGCCTACGAAGGCCACCAGGCGATCAACGTTCCTCGCCTGCGCGCCGCCGTGCACGCCGACTATGCCCTGCCCGTGCCCGGCCTGGCCCTGCTCGGTGGTGCGCGCTACAGCGCCAGCAAGTACGCCAGCCAGGCAGGTAATGTCGAAGTCGGCGGCTACACCGTGTTCGATATCGGCAGCCGCTACCGTACCCGCATCGGCGGTTACGACACGGTGTTGCGGCTGACCGTGGACAACGTCTTCGACAAGCGCTACTGGCGCGACGTGGGGGATTACCTGGGTGACAACTACCTGTTCCAGGGCGCGCCGCGTACCGCTCGGCTATCGGCTTCCGTCAGTTTCTGACAGTAATGTACTGACTGCACTGGCCCTTTCGCCGGCAAGCCGGCTCCTACAAGTACGGCGCCGGCCTCAAGAGCGACGCCAAACCTGTAGGAGCCGGCTTGCCGGCGAAAGGGCCAGAAAACAAAAAGCCCCCGAACCTTTCGACTCGGGGGCTTCTCGTAGAATGTGGCGGTGAAGAAGGGATTTGAACCCTTGATACGATTTCTCGTATACACACTTTCCAGGCGTGCTCCTTCGACCACTCGGACACTTCACCGTTTCTCTTCAAGCTATTCAGCCTGTCGAGGCGCGCTAATTTAGTAGAAGAGCTTTTCTTTGGCAAGCATTTTTTTCAGAATTTTCATGCGCTTAAGCCAATTCCCCGAAAACGCTGGCTTATCAAGGCAATGCTGCCATTGTGCCCAGCGCTTTTCCCCACCGCCAAAGCCCCACCCCGGCTAGCCAAGGGATGCCGGCCTGGCGCTGACTGGCCGGTCAGTCTTGACGCTTTACCTGGCAGGCGCCGCTGGGTAACGTCGTCGCCACGCCATCCAAAGGACTCTGCCATGAGCGAGCTGATTACCTACCACGCCGAAGACGGCATCGCCACCCTGACCCTGAACAACGGCAAGGTCAACGCCATCTCGCCGGATCTCATCGTCGCCTTCAATGCCGCACTCGACCGCGCCGTGGAAGAGCGTGCCATTGTGATCATCACCGGCCAGCCGGGCATTCTCTCCGGCGGCTACGACCTCAAGGTGATGACCGCCGGCCCCAAGGAGGCCGTCGGCCTGGTCACTGCTGGGTCCACCCTGGCCCGCCGCCTGCTGTCGCACCCGTTCCCGGTGATTGTCGCAAGCCCCGGCAATGCCGTGGCCAAAGGCGCCTTCCTGCTGCTGTCGGGCGATTACCGCATCGGTGTCGAAGGCCCCTACAAGATCTGCCTGAACGAAGTGCAGATCGGCATGACCATGCACCACGCCGGCATTGAGCTGGCCCGCGACCGCCTCACCCGCGCCGCCTTCCAGCGCGCGGTGAACAATGCCGAGATCTTCGACCCGCAGGGCGCGCGCGAAGCCGGCTTCCTTGACAAGGTAGTGCCGGCCGAACAGTTGCATGAAGCCGCCCTGGCGGCGGCCCGCGAGCTGAAGAAGCTGAACATGCTGGCGCACAAGAACACCAAGCTGAAGGTGCGCAAAGCCCTGCTGGAAGCGCTGGACGAGGCGATCCTGCAGGACCAGAACCACATGGGCTGATCGCCAGCCTCCTCCTCTGTAGGAGCGGCTTCAGCCGCGATCGCCCGCGCCGCGGGTGCCAGGCACCGCGATGACCGCATCGCGGCTGAAGCCGCTCCTACAAAGACCCGCCTGACGCTCACCGAGTATTTGCCCCGGACAGTGCACACCCGTACACTGCGCCGCGACTGTCTGGTGTGAGCCGTTCCATGCTTTATATCTTGCGCATGCTCCTGCTGGCGCTGCATTTCCTGCTGGTTGGCGTGCTGGGCCTGCTGATCGGCCTGCTACGCCCCTTCAACCCCGATAACAGCCGCGTGTTCGCCCGCCTTTACAGTGTGCCGGCCGCCTGGTTCATGCGTATTCGGGTAAAGGCCGAAGTCGGTCCGTTGTGGGACCAGCCACCCGGTTGCGTGATCATCGCCAACCACCAATCCAACTACGACCTGTTCATCCTCGGCCAGGTGGTGCCTCGGCGTACCGTCGCCATTGGCAAGAAGAGCCTGGGCTGGATCCCGTTGTTCGGCCAGTTGTTCTGGCTGGGTGGCAATGTACTGGTCGATCGCAAGAACGCCTACCAGGCACGCAAGGCGATGCAAGCGACCACCCGTACCCTGCGCGACGACACCTCGATCTGGATTTTCCCGGAAGGTACCCGCAACCCGGGCGAGCAATTGCTGCCCTTCAAGAAAGGCGCCTTCCACATGGCAATCGAGGCCGGCGTGCCGATCGTGCCGGTGTGCGTCAGCCGCTACACCGGGCGCCTGGGCCTGAACAGCTGGCGCCGGCGCACGGTGATCATCCGCTCCCTGGCCCCCATCGCCACCACTGGCCTCAGCACGCAGGACATCCCCGCGCTGATCGAGCAGTGCCGCACGCAAATGCAGCACTGCATCGACCACATGGAAAACGAACTCGCCGTGTAGACGGGCAATTCTTCACACCCCACAGGTTGCCCCGGGCCGCCTTACAGCCCAAGCTGTCACGGTGTTCAACCGAATAAGCGGACAACCATGGGTCGAGTCGTCGCGTCGGCGGTGTACAGCGCCGGCAGGAAGGTCACCAACATCAGCCTCGACGAAGGCGCCGAGTGGGCCCGCAAGCCCGGGCACTTCGTCTGGATCGGCCTGGAAGAGCCCAACGCCGAGGAGCTGGCCAACCTGCAACGCCAGTTCGGCCTGCACGAGCTGGCCATCGAGGATGCCCTGGAAAAACACAGCCGGCCCAAGCTCGAGACCTTCGGCGACGCGCTGTTCATCGTCACCTACTCGCCGGTACGCCACGAAGGCAAGCTCGAGTTCATCGAAACCCACATCTTCGCCGGCAACGGCTACATCATCACCTGCCGCAACGGCCACTCGAAGTCCTACGCCCTGGTGCGCCAGCGCTGCGAGGCGCGCCCATTACTGCTCGAACATGGTGAAGACTTCGTGCTCTATGCCCTGCTCGACTTCGTCACCGAGAACTACCAACCGGTCAGCGAGGCGATCCATGGCGAGATCGAGGAGCTGGAGCAGAGCGTGCTCAGCAATTCGTTGAAGGAAGAGGACATCCAGCGCTTGCACAGCCTGCGCAGGGATATCCTGCGCCTGCGCCGGTACGTGGCGCCGATGGTGGAGGTCAGCGAGGAGTTGCAGCGCCTGAGCTTCCCGTTCATCGACAAGAACATGCGCCCGTATTTTCGCGACGTGCAGATCCACGTCACACGGCAGATGGAAGACTTGGCCGGCATCCGCGACATCGCCAGCCAGACCATCGAGATCGGCATGCTGCTGGAGTCGTCGCGCCAGAGCATCACCCAGCGCAAGTTCGCGGCCTGGGCGGCGATCCTGGCGTTCCCCACGGCGATTGCCGGGATTTACGGGATGAACTTCCAGAACATGCCGGAGCTGGGCTGGCATTACGGCTATTTCGCCGTGCTTGGGGTCATCGGGTTTGGGTGTTCGGGGTTGTACTACAGCTTCAAACGATCTGGTTGGCTTTAGCCCATTCGCCAGCAAGGCTGGCTCCTACAGGTACCGCGGCGATCTTGCGCAACCCGTAGGAGCCAGCCTTGCTGGCGATGCCCGGCATAGCCGGGCCAGGACACACCGCTGGCCCGACGATCACACCGCGCTATCGCCCGTCTTGGCCGGCTGCTGAATGAAGCGCAACATCCATTCACCCACGAGATCGCCCTGGTGCTCGCTCGCCAGGCTGGCCACTGCTTTCTGGTAAACCTCCTCGCCCAGGAAGTCCTGGCGCGCATCAAGCAGCGCGCGCGAATAGTCGTGGACGAACTCTGGATGCCCCTGGAAGCACAGCACCTGATCACGGATGTGATAGGCGGCGTTCGGGCAGAAGTCACTGGAAGCAATCACCGTGGCGCCCTCAGGCACTTCGGTGACCTGGTCCTGGTGGCTGATCAGCAGCGTCAGCTCGGTCACTTCAGGGTCCATCCACGGCGCATGGGCCGCCAGGCTGTAGCGATGGATCCCCACCCCCCAGCCCTTGTCGGCACGCTCGGCCTTGCCACCGAGGGTCAGCGCCAGCAGTTGGTGACCAAAACACACGCCCAGCAGTTTCTCACCACGCTCGTAGAGCTTGAGCAGGTAGGCCTTGAGGGTCTGGATCCACGGGTCGCTGCCGAACGAATCAGCCTTGCTGCCAGTCACCAGGTAGGCGTCGAAAACTGCGTCGTCCGCGGGGTAGTCGCCGTTCATTACGTTGTACACGTCGAACTCGGCGGCGACCGGCTGACGCGAGAACAGCTGCTCGAACATCCTTCCATAGCCCTGGTACTGCGCAACCAGCTCCGGTCGCAGGACATCGGTTTCAAGGATGCAGATGCGTAACGACATAGGGATAGTCCTGAACGACATGTGTGTGGGAAGTGCTGTAAAGACTGACGCGAAAGGCCCGCACAAGCAAGTAGGATGTCCAGACGAACGGTAGGCCCTGTCACCCTTGGTAACCCTGCCCGCGCACTCGTCTAGCCCCAGCGTGGCAGCGATGTGGCCAGTGGCCTTAAAACCAGTTGAACTCACTGAAATACCGGTTAGAACAAAGGGTTCTGAAACAGGGATGACGCGGGCCCTACTGTTGGTTGTATACCCAGACACAAGAGGCAAGCAGAGACGGCGCTACATCGTGCCACTGCGATCGACCCGACGCGCGACAGGGAAGCCAAGGGTTATTCAGGAATAACAACAAGAAGGCGGTCCGCCATGTTCAGACAATCGAAAGTACGCCAAGCAGGGCTCATTCTCTTCGCCACCACGCTGCTGCTGATACTGCCGAACCTCACCCGGCTGTTCGGTTGAACAGCGCTGTGGCCATTAATGGCAATGCGCAGGTAACCTGCCGACCTTGATGGTTGGAGATTGCCCATGCGCGCGTGCCTCACCCTGATCTGCCTGCTGCTTGCCCTGCCTTCATGGGCGGCGCAGCTGACCCTGGAACTGGGAAGCGCCAGCCGCCACTGGCAAAGCGAACAGTTGCTCGGCCACCCCCAGGCCCGCGATATCACCATCGAGCAGGACGTCACCTACAAGCGCACCCAGCGGTACCGCGCCGTGCCGCTGGCCGTGCTGCTTGAGGGGGTAGAACCGGGTGATCACCTCCAGGCCATCGCGCTGGACGGTTTCGCCGCCGAGATGCCGGCCGCCACACTGCTGCAGCCAGGCCCGGCGCAGGCCTGGCTGGCCATCGAGGATCCGGACCACCCCTGGCCTGCGATCGGCACGGGGAAACCGAGCGCGGGGCCTTTCTATCTGGTCTGGACCCAACCCCAGGCCAGCGGCATACGCCCGGAGCAGTGGCCGTTCCAGATCTCCACGATTCGCCGCCTGGCAGCGGTCGAGGCACGTTTTCCCGCCTTGCTGCCCGATCCGGCCCTGGCACTGGACGACCCCGTGCGCCAGGGCTTTGCCTTGTTCCAGCAGAACTGCCTGGCCTGTCATCGCTTCAATGGCGCGGGCGACGCGCAACTGGGGCCGGACCTGAATCTGCCGCACAATCCCACCGAGTATTTCCAGCCGGCGTTCCTGCGCCAGTACATTCGTGATCCCCAGAGCCTTCGGCGCTGGCCACAGGCGAAGATGCCAGGCTTCTCGCCCCAGGTGCTCAGCGAGCAGGAGCTTGATGCGGTGCTGGCTTATCTGAAGCATATGGCCGGGCGCAAGGCCGGCGGCTAGCGCACGGCCTTGTTCGCCGGCAAGGCCGGCTCCTACAGGTACGTATGCAAGCAGGTCAGGCGATCGGCCGCTCCTGCTTGACACCCCAGCCTTCAACCTCGCCGCCGAACGGCGAGATGGCCCGCTCGAAGGACTGCTCGAACGCCCCGATGCCGCCATGGGTGGCGTACATGACCTTGCTCAGTTCCAAGTGCCAGGCACCGTCGTCCCGCTCGCTGACCTGCGCATTCAGGGATTCGCCGCGAAACGCCCCAGCGGCGCGGCGCGCGCCCGCCTCGTCAGGGAAGACGGCATAGAACTCGATGGGGTGGATGCGGGTGAAATCGAAACCGCCTGCTTTCATCTGGCGCAGCACACTGCTGCTGATGTCTTCGTTCTGGCTGCTCATGAAACGTCCTCCTGCAAAGCAATGGATAGACTTTCAGTGCACGACGCACCTGCCTGGCAACGGTGCCATGCCTGGCAATTAGAGCTGATGCAAGACGCGAATCGAATCGACACAGGCCCGCAGATTAGGCCGGTGCCTCACTCCAGCGTAGTGCCTGTGCAGGCACCACGCCAGAAGCCTGCTTTCAGGGGACTTCGCGGATATCGGTGATGACGACGCCGTTCTGCTCCTTGAGCCAACGCGCCGTGGGTGAATGGGTGCGGCCCTGGAAGTCGTTGAGGTCCAGCTCGTCCATGACCGGAAACAGATGCGAACGTATCGCGCGCGCGGCGTCTTCCTCGCTGGGGCACTGCTCGGCACTGAGCAGCAGCGACGTCGGCTCGCCTTTCTGGTCGGCAAAGATGACTTCCCACTCTTTCATCGATCGGCCCTCGCTAGAACGCGCAACGGTGAGTGATACCCGTAATAGCTGACCGCCATGCACGCTTGTCGTTCAGGGGTTCTGACCGGCAACGCAAAAAAAGCCCGCCGATGACGGCGGGCTTCCCTGGTGCGTATCACTTACTTCGGCGTGCCGTGCACCACGCCGGCGGTGTTGTCCAGCAGGCTCTTGGTTGCCGTCTGGATATACGCCTCCAGACGCTTGAGCATCTGCGGCTGGTCGGGGCTTTCGATCAGCTCGGCCTTGAACTCGCGGCCCAACTGGTAACGGTACATGCGCGGGGACATGTCCTTGGACTCGATCAGGATGCGGTCACCCTGCACCAGGCCGACGATCTGCTCGCTGCCCGACGGCTTGATCATGCCCACGCCCTCGTCGCCCTCAGGCAGGTTGAGCAGGTCGCGGCCCCAGCACTGGTGACGGGCCTGGCCACCCAGGCGGCCCATGATGGTCGGCACGATGTCGACCTGGGTGCCCACGGTGTGGTTCACCGCGCCGAACTTCTCCTGGATGCCCGGGGCGATCAGCAGCAGCGGTACGTTGAAGCGGCCCAGGTCCAGCTCGGTGACTTGCTGATGGTTGCCGAAGCCATGGTCGCCGACGATGACGAACAGGGTTTCCTTGAAGTAAGGCTCCTTACGCGCCTTCTCGAAGAACTGGCCCAGGGCCCAGTCGGAGTAACGCATGGCAGTCAGGTGCTCGTCCAGGCGCCCTTGGCCGGTGACCTTCTCGACCGGCAGGTTGCTCGGCAGCGCGTACGGCGTGTGGTTGGACAGTGTCTGCAGCAAGGCGTAGATCGGTTTCTTGCCGTCATGCTTGGCCAGCTCTTCGTTGCCGCGGTCGAACATGTCCTGGTCGGACACGCCCCAGGTCGGGTCGGAGAACACCGGGTTGACGAAGTCGTTGCGGCCGATGAAGGTGGTCATGCCCTGGTTGCCGAAGAACCCGGACTGGTTGTCCCAGGCGAAGTCGCCGTTGTAGACGTAGACATCGTCGTAGTCGCGGGCGCTGAGCAGGGCCGGCAGGCCGGACAGCTTGTGGCCGCCTTCCGGGGTCTGCATCAGATACTCGAAGCCCGGCAGGTTGGGGAAGCAGGCCATGGTGGCGAACATGCCCTGGTGGGTGTGGGTGCCGTTGGAGAAGAAGCGGTCGAACAGCAGCCCCTCCTTGGCCAGCTTGTCGAAGTACGGGGTGATGTTGTTCGGGCTGCCCAGGGCGCCCACCGAGTGGCCGGCAAAGCTCTCCATGAGGATCACCACGACGTTCTTGATCGGCAGGGTGCGGTCCTGCGGCGGCACGAAGTCGCGGCGGATGGCGGCCTCGTCGGCATCGACCAGGGTGTCGTGGGCGGTCAGCAGTTGCTCACGCACGCTCTGGGTGGCCTCGTCCTGCTTGAGCACCGGCTTCCAGATATTGGCGCGGTCCTCGCCATAGCGGCTCTTGGCGGCGTCGATCAGCGTCAGCGTGCCGTTCAGGCCCAGCTGGTTGACGAAGTTCGAGTCAGTGGTGAAGGCATCGCCCCAGCGCATCGGCGGGCCCTGGCGCAGGGTGCCGCGGGCGGCGATCACGGCCACCAGGAGGATTACCATGAACACCGCCAGGCGGCCATACCACGGTGCGACCGAACGGCGGCCAACAACCTGGGCGCTGTCACCGGCGCCACGGGTCAGCCGGTCGATGCCCTTGAACAGCAAGCTCAGCAGCCAAGTGCCGAACAGCCACGCTAGCAGGTAGCGGACCACCGGGAAGCCGTACCAGAGCATGCTCATGACGGTCTTGGGGTCTTCCTGGATGTACTGGAACACCAGACCGTTGAGGCGCTGGTGGAATTCGCGGTAGAAGTCCATCTCCATCAGGCCGAGGAACATCACCACGCTCGAGGCGATGGTCAGCCAGAAGCGGAACAGCCCACGCCGGGCCATCAGCCAGGGGCTGAGCAAGGCCAGCAGCAGCGGGATGCTGATGTACACCACCACCCGCAGGTCGAACCGCAGGCCGTTGAAGAAGCCTTCAGCGACGGTCGAGTAAGGGGTGTCGCCGATCATGTCGCTGTTGTAGACCAGCAGCGCCAGGCGCACCAGGCTGAGCATCAGCATGATCACCAGACCGCTGAGCAGCGTGTAGGCCAGGTGGGATTTCAGGGTTGGCGAGAACGAGCCTCGCACGCCCTGTTGCTTCAAGGCGTCCGTGTTAGCCATGAATGGAGAGGTCCTAGGATTGCGGTTTGCGGGAAGGCGACAATCGCCGACAGCCAGGCGGTCCGACCATTACCGTGGCCACGGACCAAGGCCGCATTGTGCGGCGCGAATTCTCAAAAATCGAGTGTGAAAATTTTGTCGAAGCGCCGGCCATGGCCGCCAGCGCATCTATATCCGAATGTTGCCCCGCGGCCCGGCGATCGCCCAGATGATCAGCCCCACCACCGGCAGCAGCACGATCAAAAGGATCCACAGCACCTTTATCCCCACTTCGGCGCTGCTCTTGATGACATTGAGAATCGCCCAGATGTCCAGAGCCAGGATGATCAGGCCAACCAGGCCATTGAAGGTCGAACCCATGCCGTCGCTCCCCCGAGATGACTGTGTTGCAGAGCATAGCTGGCTATGACGCCGATAGAAGGGAATCCTTGGCCGACCACGCCGGTCGCTGGATAAACTGCCATCATTCACCGTCCCGAGGTCCGCATGCCCCCAGCCAATACCCAACTCTCGATGATCGGCGCCTGGCGGCAACAGGTGATCGACACCCCCTGGCTCAGCGCCGGCCTGGTGCTGAGCCTGCTCGCCATGCTCGCCTTGCTGATGGCGAGCGTCTGGAACGCCATCAACGGCGATCACGCCGCCAACCTGCACCTGGCTTTGCTCGGTGGCCTGTCCGGCTTCGGCGCCACGGCCCTCGGCGCGGTGCTGGCAGTGGTCCTGCGTGATGTCAGCGCGCGCAGCCAGGATGTGATGCTGGGCTTCGCCGCCGGGATGATGCTCGCGGCCAGCTCGTTCTCGCTGATCCTGCCGGGCCTGGATGCCGCCCGGGAAATCACCGGCAATGGCCCGGCCGCGGCCTTTACCGTAGTGCTGGGGATGGGGCTGGGCGTGCTGTTGATGCTCGGGCTCGACCGTTTCACCCCGCACGAGCACGAGAGCACCGGGCCCTGCGGACCGGAAGCCGAACGGATCAGCCGGGTCTGGTTGTTCGTGCTGGCCATCACCCTGCACAACCTGCCTGAAGGCATGGCCATCGGCGTGAGTTTCGCCAACGGCGACCTGAACATCGGCCTGCCGTTGACCAGCGCCATTGCCATCCAGGACATTCCCGAAGGGCTGGCCGTGGCCCTGGCCCTGCGCGCCACGGGGCTGTCGAACTTCAAGGCGGCGCTGGTGGCGATCGGCTCCGGGCTGATGGAACCCCTGGGGGCGGTCATCGGCCTGGGGATTTCCACCGGCTTCGCCTTGGCCTACCCAATCAGCATGGGGCTGGCGGCAGGGGCGATGATCTTCGTGGTGTCCCACGAGGTAATCCCGGAAACCCACCGCAACGGGCACCAGACAGCGGCGACCCTGGGCTTGATGGGCGGGTTCGCGGTAATGATGTTCCTCGATACCGCGTTGGGGTAGGACGCCCCTGGCACGACCTCTGTAGGAGCGGCTTCAGCCGCGATCACCCGCGCCGCGGGTGCCAGGCACAGACACCGCGATGCCTGCATCGCGGCTAAAGCCACTCCTACACGTGCACAGCCACGCGCAACGCCTCCAGCGCCGGCTCCACCTTGATCCCCAGCGCCGCGCCCAGTTCCAGCACCCGCGCCAGGTCGTTCTGACCCACCATCACCATCTGCAACTCGTCATCGAGCAACTGGCTGAAGTTCAGCAGCACATAGCCGCCAGCTTCCTTGTTCAGCGCGCCCATCTGCACCTGGATGCGGTTGAGCGCGGTCAGCGGCTCGGTGCGTGCCAGCTGCTTGGGCTTGAGGGTGAACGGCACGCTTTTGTCGAACGAGTCGCTGATCTGCTGGAACAGGTCCTGGTAGGTGTCGGCCTGGAACACCACGGTGTCGGGCAGGCTGCCGAGCACCACCCACTCGCCCAGCGGGATCGGGAAGCTGTCGTCGTAGTTGATGTCCGGGTTGGCGGCGAGGAAGGCGGCGGGGTCGGCGTAGGCCTGGGCGGCCTCGTCGGCGATGCGCTCGATGACGTCATCGGGCATGCAACCTGCGCCGATGAGGCTGATGAATTCGAGCAACTGGTCTTTCATTGGGGGGGCCCCGCGGATTGGCGTAAAAGGCGCCAAGGATAGCCGCAAACGCCCCCTGGGGGTTAGCCGGACAGCGCCTCGAGGCGCGCGGCAGTGTCTACCGCGCCCATGGTCCGCGCCGCGATCAGTGCCGTGGTACCCGCCGCGTCGCGGTGCGCCGGGTCGGCCCCTTGGGCGAGCAGGTGCTCGAGGATCTCCAGGCGATTGAACATCGCCGCCAGCATCAATGCGGTACGCCCGTCAGCAGCGGCGGCGTCCACGGGCACGCCGTGCTCCAGCAACAAGCGGATCATTGCCAAGTCACCCTTGAAGGCCGCCCCGGCGATGGGCAACTGGCCGTTGTCGTTGGCGACCAGCGGGTCTGCGCCATGGGCCAGCAGCACCCTCACGGCTTCGTGATGACCGTGGTAGCTGGCCAGCATCAACAAGGTGTCGCCTTTGTGGGTGCGCAGATCCACAGGCAGGCCTCTGACGAGCAGTTGTTCAAGTCTCTGCGCATCACCGCGACGGGCGAGTTCGAAGACTTCCTCGGCAAAGGCTGCGGCCGCTTCGGCGGACGGGGTGGCGGGCTGTTGGTCGGACATCGGGAACCTCCTGGCAATTTCGTGATGCCAAGTGTTGGCCAAGGACCGACCAGGGGTCAAAACGTCAGATTCTATGGAGAGAAAAGAAGAAACCTATGACCGTGCAAATTGCACTGTGCATTTTGCACGACATTGCAGATTGCAATGGCTCCGAGATTGAAAATCAATATAACCAGTTGATTTACAAGCATTTTATTGAAATGCGAAGACTGGCATGCTCACTGCAAACCTCAACTCACGTCTGCCAACACAACAGCCAGGAGTTGCCATGGACCTCATCCAGGAAAAATTCACGTCGGTCTTCTCTGCCTACCAGGTCGCCACCCAATCACGGCCCGACGGCGGCATCCTGCTGACCTTGCGCGCCGCCGATGGCGTGGTGACCCGTCGTGTGCTGTCCTACGCACAACTGCACAGCGCCGAACAGCTGTCCTGGGCGATCAGTGCCATTCGCCGCGACCTGGCCGAGCAGGCCAGTGACCTGCCGGTGATCTCGCGGCTACAGAGCCAGCAGCGCTTCGCCCTGCCCACCTATCGCTGACCGCTCAGCATTCGTCGAGCCCCGGGAACTGCCGGGCGTCGGCATCGCCGGTGAAGCGAGGCTGCATGCCCTGCTCGCTGCCGAACAGGCGCAACGCCAGGCAGAACGGGGCATCTCCCAGGTCCAGCCAGCGCCGTACCGCTGCTGGAATCACCAGTGCGTCGTCCTTCTCGCACAACACGGCGTAGACAAAACCGCCCAGGCGCAGGCTGACCTGGGCGCGCCCGCTGATCACCGCGAACACTTCCTCGCAGTCATGCACATGCTCGTCACGCAGATCATTCTGGCCCGGATCGCCCCCCTCGCGGCTGAGCACGGCGAATGCCGCGCTGCCGTGGGCAGTCATCAATTGATCGAGGGGCTGGCGGCAGGCCTCCAGCACTTCGGCCTGGCTGCTGCCTGGACGCAGCCGCGCACCCGATTGCCAGCGGCCGAAACGCAGGCCCTGTTCGGCCAGGGTCGCGACGATATCGTCGTGGTGGGTCAACACCTTGTTCGGCAGTTCCGGGCTGGACGGGTCGAAAACACTGAGGATGCTCATCAGGGGTCGTTCCTGCTTTCTTTCAGACGGAGGGCAATGATAACGGCTGCGGCCAGTGCCGCGACGCTGGCCATACCAAAGGTGAAGTGCGGGCCCAGCCATTTCCAGCTGTAGCCTGAATACAGGGCGCCCAACGCACCACCGGTACCGGACAGCGCCGCGTACAGTGCCTGCCCCTGGCCCTGCTGACGCGCACCGAAGCTGGCTTGGACGAAGGCGATGCTGGCGGCGTGGAAACAACCGAACGTGGCGGCATGCAGGACCTGGGCGAACACCAGCACCGCCGGAATCTCGGCCAGGTTGCCCAGCAACAGCCAGCGCATGGCGGCCAGCAGGAAGCTCGCCATCAGCACCCGGCGTACCGATACCCGCGCGAAGATCCGGCTCATCACCATGAACACCAGCACTTCGGCCACTACCCCCAGCGCCCACAGCAGGCCGATGGCGCCACGGCTGTAGCCCAAGTGTTCCAGGTGCAGGGTGAGGAAGGTGTAGTAAGGGCCATGGCTGAGTTGCATCAGCGCGACGCAAATATAGAAGGCCATCACACCGGGGGCCGCCAGTTGCCTGAGGAAACCCACTGCCCCTTGCCGTTCGGTCTGCTCCACCGGCTGGGCGTTGGGCACCCACAGGCTGGCGACGACGATGCCCGCCATGATGGTCACCAGCGCCACCGGGTAGATGTCCAGGCTCAGCCATTCGAACACGCGACCCAGCCCGACCACAGTGAGGATGAAGCCGATCGAGCCCCACAACCGTACCTGGCTGTAGCGTGATGTCTGGCCATGCAGGTGGGCCAGGGTGATGACCTCGAACTGGGGCAGCACGGCGTGCCAGAAGAACGCGTGCAACGCCATGACCAGCGCCAGCCAGGCGTAGCTCTTGGCGAAGAAGATCAGCGAAAAGGTCGCCAGTGTTGCCAATGCGCCCAGGCGCACGATCAGCAGACGCTGGCCCGTGCGGTCACCCAGCCAGCCCCAGAGATTGGGGGCCAGGCAGCGCATCAACATGGGGATGGCCACCAACTCGCCGATGCGTGCTGGGGAGAAGCCCAGATGATCGAAGTACAGGGCCAGGAACGGCGCGGTGGCACCGAGCAGGGCGAAGTAGAAGAGGTAGAAGCTGGACAGGCGCCAGTAGGGGATGGAGGGCATGGGCTTGATCGATGACTCGGTTTGGCCTTGCGGTCCCTTCGCCGGCAAGCCGGCGCCTACCGAGGCTGTGTCCTACCTGTAGGAGCCGGCTTGCCGGCGAAAGGGCTCACCCTGATATCAGAGCTGCCCCAAAACTGGGGTACCCACCTTCACCTCGGCATTCTGTGCGCGATGACGCAACAGGTGATCCATCAGCACGATGGCCATCATCGCTTCGGCGATCGGCGTGGCGCGGATGCCGACGCAAGGGTCGTGACGGCCCTTGGTGATTACCTCGACCGGATTGCCATCGACATCGATCGAACGACCGGGCGTGGTGATGCTCGAAGTAGGCTTGAGCGCCAGGTGGGCGACGATCGGCTGGCCCGAGGAGATGCCGCCGAGAATGCCGCCGGCGTTGTTGCTGAGGAAGCCTTCGGGGGTCAGCTCGTCACGGTGCTCGGTGCCACGCTGGGCGACACTGGCGAAACCGGCGCCGATCTCCACGCCCTTGACCGCGTTGATGCTCATCAGCGCGTGGGCGAGCTCGGCGTCGAGGCGGTCGAAAATCGGCTCGCCCAGGCCCGGCATCACGCCTTCGGCGACCACGGTGATCTTCGCACCCACCGAATCCTGGTCACGGCGCAGTTGGTCCATGTACGCCTCCAGCTCCGGCACCTTGTCCGGGTCCGGGCTGAAGAAGGCGTTCTGCTCCACCGAATCCCAGGTCTTGAACGGGATCTCGATGGGGCCGAGCTGGCTCATGTAGCCGCGCACACGGATACCCTGGGTGGCGAGAAACTTCTTGGCGATAGCGCCGGCGGCCACGCGCATGGCGGTCTCGCGCGCCGAGCTGCGGCCACCGCCGCGGTAGTCGCGCAGGCCGTACTTGTGGTGGTAGGTGTAGTCGGCGTGGGCCGGGCGGAACAAGTCCTTGATCGCCGAGTAGTCCTTGGACTTCTGGTCGGTGTTGCGGATCAGCAGGCCGATTGAGCAGCCGGTGGTACGGCCTTCGAAGACGCCGGAGAGGATCTCCACCTCGTCCGGTTCCTGGCGTTGAGTGGTATGCCGGCTGGTGCCGGGCTTGCGCCGGTCGAGGTCGTGCTGCAGGTCGGCGAGCGAGATCTCGAGGCCCGGCGGGCACCCATCGACAATGGCGACCAACGCCGGCCCATGGCTTTCGCCAGCGGTGGTGACAGTGAACAGCTTGCCGTAGGTATTGCCGGACATGGACGCTCCGCGAGATCAGCCTGAAGTGAACGAAAGCGGCCAGTATACGGAAAACACCACGGTAATGGTGGTCCGTGCTGACCTCAAGATCAGCGCTGTCACTGTAGGAGCCGGCTTTGCCGGCGAATGGGGCAGCGAACCTTCCACAAACCCCAAGGTCGAAACCAGACCTCCCCAGATAGTACCCGTTGATGAAGTCGCGCCTCGCCGCCCTCCTCCTGCTGTTCTGCGCTGGCCTCGTCCAGGCCACCCCCACCGTGCTGCAACGCCCCATCGACCTGGACACCGGCCAGGGGGTGCTGCACGGCAGCCTGCTGTTGCCGCAACAGGACACCCCGCCTCCGGTGGTACTGATCATCGCCGGCTCCGGCCCCACCGATCGCGATGGCAACAACCCCGCCTCCGGGCGCATCGACAACCTCAAGCGCCTGGCCCTGCTGCTGGCCGGCGAGCACATCGCCAGCGTGCGCTACGACAAGCGCGGCGTGGCCGCCAGCCAACCGGCCACGCCCGACGAGCGCGACCTCAGCGTCGAACGCTACGTGGCCGACGTCGTCGCCTGGGGCCAGGCATTGCGCCATGACCCACGCTTTGGCCCGTTGATCCTGGTCGGCCACAGCGAAGGCGCACTGATCGCCAGCCTGGCCGCCGAACAGGCCGGCGCCAGCGCGGTGATCACCCTGGCCGGCAGTGGCCGCCCGGTGGCGCAGGTGCTGCGTGAGCAACTGGCCCAACGCCTGCCCCCTGCGCAACTGAACGCCGCCGTGGCGCTGATCGACAGGTTGCAGGCCGGGCAGACCAGCCTGGACGTGCCGGCGCCCCTGCGCCAGGTATTCCGCCCCAGCGTGCAGCCGTACCTGATCTCGCTGCTGCGCCAGGACCCGGCGGCAGCCTTTGCCCACCTCAAGGTGCCCGCGTTGATCGTCCAGGGGCGCAACGACGTGCAAGTCGAGGTGGCCGACGCCGAACGTCTCAAGGCCGCCAAGCCCGACGCCGAGCTGGCGCTGATCGACGGCATGAACCATGTGCTGCGCATCAGCCCCCGAGATATCCGCCAGCAACGCGACAGCTACCTCAACCCGGAACTGCCCTTGGCGCGCGAGCTGGGTGAACGGATCGTCGCCTTCATCCACCAGTTGCCATCGAGCTGAAGGGGCGATCACCGACAATACTCAGGTCTTTGGCCAGGCTGCCGATAATGCAGCTATGAAGGTCGTGATCACGGCGCCGAGGCCCGCTGAACACCCGGCCGCCGTGCACTTGAGGATTGCCCTGATGACCGATGCCCCCGCCGCCGAGGCGACAGAAGAACAAGCCCCGGACAGCGCCCCCCAGCCCTGGGCGGAGCTTGCCGCCGAACACTTCCAGCTGCTGCGCCTGGCGCCGCTGCCGACCGACCGCAACAGCGGCGCGCGGCCGCTGCGCTTCGTCCAGTTCGGCTACGCCGAGCGCCACGACAAGGCCCACAGCCTGCTGCGCATGGAAATCCGCCTGCCCGGGCAGAAAGTGCGCAAGGAACAGAACCAGCTGGACATCCGCGTCGACCACGAACAGCGCCTGGTGCGCATCGGCAGCGACAGTGGCCTGCAACTCGAACCGCTGAACCGCGGTCTCGGTCGCTTCCTGCTGGCCCAGGCGGTGCAATGGTTGCAACAACGTTGCTCGCACTACCGGGTCGAAGGCATGAACCTGCCGAACAAGGATGCACTCAACGAGGACACTCGCCTGCGCCGCGACCACGTGCTGGCCAGCGTCGGCCTGGCCGTGGAATACGCCGATGGCCAGTTGCTCAAGGGGCGCGTGGTGGAAACCGCGGTGGGCCAGCTCAAGGGTGGCTGGAACACCGAGAAGGTCCAGCGCGTCGATATCATCGAGGCGGCCGGCATGCTGCAGCAGGCCGAGCAGAACCTGATGGAGAAGGAAGCCCAGCTGCGTGAGCGTGACGAGCGCGTGTCCAAGTACCGTCGCGAGGACAGCGGCTTGCGCTTCACCATCACCTGCCTGGTGGCCTTCGCGGTGTTCCAGGCGGGGCTGTTGATCTGGATCGCCACCCGCTGATTGTTCGCCGGCAAGCCGGCTCCTACAGAAAATACCGCGTAGGAGCCGGCTTGTCGGCGAAAGGGCTGCAAGGCAGCCCCATTCAAATCACACCCGCGACTTGAACAGATCCTGGTGCTTGCGGCACTGCTCGGCGGTCAGCATGAACACCCCGTGGCCACCGCGCTCGAACTCGAGCCAGGCGAAGTCCACTTCCGGGTACAGCGCCTCGACATGCACCTGGCTGTTGCCCACCTCGACGATCAGCAAGCCCTTCTCGGTCAGGTGATCGGCCGCTTCGGCCAGCATCCGCCGCACCAGGTCCAGGCCATCGTTGCCGCAGGCCAGGCCCAACTCGGGCTCGTGGTGGTACTCGGCCGGCATGTCATCGAAATCCTCGGCGTCGACATACGGCGGGTTGGACAGGATCAAGTCGAAGCGCTGCCCCGGCAGCCCGCCGAAGCCATCCCCCTGCACGGTATAGACCCGCTGCTCCAGGCCATGGCGCTCGATGTTCTGGTTGGCCACTTCCAACGCAGCGAAGGACAGGTCGGCCAGCACCACCTCGGCGTCCTGGAACACATCCGCAGCGACGATGCCGATGCAACCGGAACCGGTGCACAGGTCGAGAATGCGTGCCGGTTCCGTCGCCAGCCAAGGCTCGAAACGCTTTTCGATCAACTCGCCAATGGGTGAGCGAGGCACCAGCACGCGCTCATCGACGATGAACGACATGCCGCAGAACCACGCCTCGCCCAGCAGGTAGGCGGTAGGCACGCGCTCTTCGATGCGGCGCTTGAGCAGGTGCTGCAGGCGTACCCGTTCATCGTCCTCCAGCTGGCAGTCCAGGTAACTGTCGGCCACCTCCCACGGCAGGTGTACCGAACCGAGCACCAGCAGCCGGGCCTCGTCCCAGGCATTGTCGGCGCCGTGGCCGAAGAACAGCTCGTGCTCATGGAAGCGGCTGACCGCCCAGCGGATATGGTCGCGCAGGGTGCGCAGGCGGGATGTGATCACGGGGTACTCCTTTTCAGACAGGACAAAAGTCTAACAGCCCACACCACACATTTGTTTTCTCCGATGGCCGAATGAATAGCCCCAGGCCAGTAACCATGCCGCCTGCAATGTCAACCATTCACATTGACGCCAAGGCGAGGGAGAATAGGTATACAAAAGCCCTATCCAAGGAGCCCTTGATGTCCTCCGTTCCAACCACGATGTTCCGCCTCACTGGCCGCGACTACCCGCCGGCCAAGCTGGGCCAAGCCAGCCTGATCGTCATCGATGCGCAAAAGGAGTACCTGAGCGGTCCGCTGGCGCTGTCGGGCATGGACGAGGCCGTGGCGAACATCGTCAGGTTGCTCGACGCCGCCCGCAAGGCCAACCGTCCGATCATCCACGTCCGCCACCTCGGTACCGTCGGCGGTCGCTTCGACCCGCAGGGCCCAGGGGGTGAGTTCATCCCCGGCCTGGAGCCGCTGGAGGGCGAAGTCGTCATTGAAAAGCGCATGCCCAACGCGTTCAAGAACACCAAGCTGCACGAAACGCTGCAGGCGTTCGGCCCGCTGGACCTGATCGTCTGCGGCTTCATGAGCCACTCGAGCGTCAGCACCACCGTGCGCCGCGCCAAGGACTATGGTTATCGCTGCACCCTGGTGGAAGATGCCTCGGCGACCCGTGACCTTGCCCTCAAGGATACGGTGATCTCCGCCGCGCAGATCCACCAGTGCGAAATGGCCGTGATGGCCGACAACTTCGCCTGCGTCGCCCCCACCGCCAGCCTGGTCTGACCGAGACCGTCCGGCGGACGGGCGGAACCCAAGGACAGCCCGCAGGTCGAAATCCGGATCAGCGTTACAAAGATCCAGAGGACTTCGAATGAAGCTCAAAGGCCGTTTCGATGCCAAGCGCCTGCGCCAGCGCGAACCGAGCAACTGGGGCGCGCGCCTGGGCGCCGCCTTCTCGGTACTGCTCGCGACGCTGGGCATCCTTCTCACCATGGCCGGCGTCGCCGGCCTGCTGGGCAGCTACCCCGCCCTCGCCGAACTCAACGCCAACCAGCCGCTGGCGGCGACACTCGCGGTGGTCGGTATCCTGCTGCTGTACTTCGGTGTACGCGGCTGGCGCCGCAACCGCATTCGCCTGCGCCGTGGGCACGGGCTGAACCTGGCGCCACACCTGATGAAGAAACACGACTGACCTGTTGAACATCAAGGCCCTCTGTAGGAGCGGCTTCAGCGGCGATGCAGGCACCGCGGTGTCTATTCACCCGCTCTGCGGGTGATCGCGGCTAAAGCCGCTCCTACAGGTTGTGCTGAGTTCGATGAGCGCCGGCCTCACAGGCACAACCCAAGGCTTCACTCCGACGCCCAGTCGCGTAAACTACGCCGCCCACGTGGAGGCACCATGCAAGACGACGATTTTTCCCTCTTCCGCAGCGAAGTGCGCGGGGTCAAGCCGATCCAGCACGATCGCGCCGAAGTCGGCAAACCCAAGGCCGACCGCAAGCAGCTGGCCGGCCTGCGCCAAGCGGCGACCATCCGTAGCGACCAGCCATTGGTCGTCGACGGCCTGTCCGACCAGTTCGTGATTGACGTCGGCGCCGAAGACGAACTGATGTGGCGCCGCGACGGCGTGCAGGAAAGCCAGATCCGCAAGCTCAAACTCGGCCAGATCGCCTTCGAGGGCAGCCTCGACCTGCACGGCATGAGCGTCGAGAAAGCGCGCGAAACCCTGTGGGACTTCATCGCCGAAGCCACCAAGCTCGAAGTGCGCTGCGTGCGCGTGACCCACGGCAAGGCCGCGCGCATCGATGGCAAGCGCCCGATGATCAAGAGCCACGTCAACACCTGGCTGCGCCAACACCCGCAGGTGCTCGGCTTTGCCTCCTGCCAGGCCCGCCACGGCGGCACCGGCGCGCTGTACGTCATGCTCAAGCGAACCATGCTCGAAGGCCGCGACGAATGACATCGCGCTTGCAGCGCCGTGCTTGGCGCCGTACCCTTCGTCTTTGCGAAATTTTCCACAGGTAGATCCATGTCCCTGGAACAGAACTACACCGAGATCCTCAGCCAGCTGGGCGAGGACGTCTCCCGCGAAGGCCTGCTCGACACGCCGAAACGGGCTGCGAAGGCCATGAAATACCTTTGCCGCGGTTATGAGCAGACCCTGGAAGAAGTGACCAACGGTGCGCTGTTCAGCTCCGACAACAGCGAAATGGTGCTGGTCCGGGACATCGAGCTGTACTCGATGTGCGAACACCACATGCTGCCGTTCATCGGCAAGGCCCATGTCGCCTACCTGCCCCAGGGCAAGGTGCTCGGCCTGTCGAAGGTTGCGCGGATCGTCGACATGTTCGCCCGTCGCCTGCAGATCCAGGAAAACCTCAGCCGCCAGATCGCCGAGGCCGTCCAGCAGGTGACCGGCGCCGCGGGCGTGGCCGTGGTCATCGAAGCCAAGCACATGTGCATGATGATGCGCGGCGTCGAGAAGCAGAACTCGACCATGCTCACCTCGGTGATGCTCGGCGAGTTCCGCGAGAACGCCTCCACCCGCAGCGAGTTCCTCAGCCTGATCAAGTGATCGGCCTGTGATCCGGAGCCGACCCATTTGGGTCGGCTTTTTCTTTTCAGGAGTTGCCCATGATCGTCAAAGCCCTGCGGGTCGGCCTCGGCCAGCTCATCGTGTTCGCTGACTGGATCAGCCGCCCGGCCAAGAAAAAGCGCGATGCCACGGCCCAGGCCGGTGTCGAGCAGGAGGCCAAAGGCCTCGCGCTGTACCAGTTCCATGCCTGCCCGTTCTGCGTCAAGACCCGCCGCACCCTGCACCGCCTCAATGTGCCGGTGGCGCTGCGTGATGCGAAGAACGACCCGCAGCACCGCCAGGCGCTGCTCGAAGGCGGTGGCCGGGTGAAGGTGCCGTGCCTGCGCATCGAGGAAGGCGACAAGGTCACCTGGATGTACGAATCCAAGGACATCATCGCCTACCTGGACAAACGCTTCGCCGCGATCTGACAGCGCTGTTCGCCGGCAAGCCGGCTCCTACTGGTACTCGTAGGAGCCGGCTTGCCGGCGAACAGGGCCCGTGCTCAATCCACCAAAGGCACATGCCGCGGATGGCTCGCCACCCGCTCCAGCCAGGCTCTCACCGCCGGGAAATCGGCCAGGTCGAACCCGCCCTGATGGGCCACATGGGTGTAGGCATATAAAGCCACATCGGCAATCGAATACTGGTCCCCGACCAGGTATGGCGTCATCTGCAACTGCCGCTCCATCACCTTGAGGGCCTTGTACCCGCCCTTGTGCAACTTGCGATACTCCTCGATGCGCTCGTCCGGCAGCCCCAGGTAGAACTGGATGAAACGCGCCACGGCAATGTAGGGTTCATGGCTGTACTGCTCGAAGAACTGCCACTGCAGCACTTGGGTACGCAGGCGCGGTTCGCTGGGCAGGAACTCGCTGCCGTCGGCCAGGAAGTTGAGAATCGCGTTGGACTCCCACAGGCAGGTGCCATCTTCCAGCTGCAGCACCGGCACCTTGCCGTTGGGGTTCATGGCCAGGAACTCGGGGGTCTCGGTCTCACCCTTGAGAATATCCACCGAATGCCATTCATACGGGCGGCCAAGCAGGCTGAGCATCAGCTTGACCTTGTAGCAGTTGCCCGACTGGTAATCCCCATACACCTTGTACATCGCCCCTCCCCTTTCACGCAGTTGCCTATCCGAGGCCAATAGTTGGCGACTGTACGGTTAAATGCAATGGCTGCTGTATGGCAAGAAACGCCCCATGACGCGGTAGCCTGCAAAAAATGCTTACACCTGTACAAGGAATTACCCCATGACCGATGCCACCTCCGCGCGCCTGCGGCCGCTGGCGGACAGCTCTCCGTCGGCGGTGGTCGCCGGCTTCATCGCCATGCTCACCGGCTATACCAGCTCGCTGGTGCTGATGTTCCAGGCCGGCCAGGCGGCGGGGCTCACCAGCGCGCAGATCTCATCGTGGATCTGGGCACTGTCGATCGGCATGGCGGCGTGCAGTATCGGCCTGTCGCTGCGCTATCGCACACCCATCACGGTGGCCTGGTCGACACCTGGCGCGGCGCTGCTGATCACCAGCCTGGGCGGGGTCAGCTACAGCGAGGCGATCGGTGCCTACATCACCTGCGCCGTGCTGGTGCTGATCTGTGGGCTGACCGGCAGCTTCGAACGCCTGGTCAGGCGCATCCCCGCCTCGCTGGCCTCGGCATTGCTGGCCGGCATCCTGTTCAAGATCGGCAGCGAGATCTTCGTCGCCGCGCAGCACCGCACCCTGCTGGTGCTGGGCATGTTCTTCAGTTACCTGCTGGTCAAACGCCTGTCGCCACGCTATTGCGTACTCGCCGCGCTGCTGGTCGGCACGGCGCTGTCCGGTGTCCTGGGGTTGCTGGACTTCAGCGGTTTCCAACTGGAGATCGCCACGCCGGTGTGGACTACCCCGAGCTTCTCGCTGGCGGCGACCATCAGCATCGGCATCCCGCTGTTCGTCGTGGCCATGACCTCGCAGAACATGCCCGGCGTCGCGGTACTGCGCGCCGATGGCTACCAGGTACCCGCCTCGCCGCTGATCTCGGCCACCGGCTTCGCCTCGTTGCTGCTGGCACCGTTCGGCTCTCACGGCATAAACCTGGCAGCGATCAGCGCGGCGATCTGCACCGGCCCGCATGCCCATGAAGACCCGGCCAAGCGCTATACCGCAGCGGTCTGGTGTGGAATCTTCTATGGCGTGGCCGGCACCTTTGGCGCCACCCTGGCGGCGCTGTTCGGCGCGCTGCCCAAGGAGCTGGTGCTGTCGATTGCCGCCCTGGCGCTGTTCGGCTCGATCATGAACGGCCTGAGCGTGGCCATGGGCGAGGCCCGTGAACGCGAGGCGGCGCTGATCACGTTCATGGTGACGGCGTCGGGCTTCACCCTGTTCTCGATCGGCTCGGCGTTCTGGGGGATCGTGGCGGGGGTGTTGACCCTGCTGATCCTGAGCCCGCGCAAGGATTGAAACAGCCGTTCGCCGGCAAGCCAGCGCCTACCGAACATCTGTAGGAGCCGGCTTGCCGGCGAACCGGGCCTTGCAACGTTTCACAAGCGAAAATGCCCCACCATCCCCTTCAGGTCATCCCCCAGCCGGGCCAGTTCGACACTGGACCGGGCGTTATCCTCCATGGCCAACGCCGCCTGATCGGCACTCCCGCGAATCTGCGTGACACTACGGCTGATCTCCTCGGCCACCGAACTCTGCTGCTCGGCCGCTGCGGCGATCTGCTGGTTCATCTGCTGGATCAGCGACACCGCCGCAGCGATGCTGCCAAGGGCACTCTCGGTCTGCAGCGTATCGGCCACCGCCAGGCGCACCAGCTCGGTGCTGCCACGAATCTGCGCCACCGACTGCTGGGCGTTGCCGCGCAGGCTGGCGACCAGGCGCTCGATCTCCTCGGTGGATTGCTGCGTGCGCCGGGCCAACGCCCGCACTTCGTCGGCCACCACGGCGAAACCGCGGCCCTGCTCACCCGCCCTCGCCGCCTCGATGGCGGCGTTCAACGCCAGCAGGTTGGTCTGTTCAGCGACACTCTTGATCACCTCCAGAACATTACCGATGGTGTGGATCTCGGCACTGAGGCTGTCGATGCCGTTGCTGGCCGTTTCAGCCGCCGCGGCCAACTGCTCGATACGCTGCATGCTCTGGCGCACCACTTGCTGCCCCGAGCCGACCTTGTCATCGGCGGCTTGCGCGGCTTGCGCCGCCTGCTCGGCATTGCGCGCCACATCGTGCACCGTGGCGGTCATCTGCTGCATGGCGGTGGCCACCTGCTCGGTTTCGTCCTTCTGGCTGCCCACCTCGCGGTTGGTCTGCTCGGTGACCGCCGACAATGCCTGGGCGCTACCGGCCAGTTGCTCGATTCCCTGCTGCAAACCACTCACCACGCCCGACAAGCCTTCGGCCATTTGCTGCATGGCCTGCAACAGTTGCCCCACTTCATCCTTGCGCGGCGTCTCCGCTTCGATGCCCAGCTCACCTGAGGCAATGCGCCTGGCCCGGGCGATCACCCGCTTGAGCGGCGCGACCACGGCACGGGTAATCAACCAGGCAGCCAGCACTCCAACCAGCAATGCCAGGGCGGTGGCGGCAGCGATGGCCACCACGTTGCGCGCCAGCTCGCCCTGCATCGCCTGCTCCTGAGCCGCGTACGCCTGGTCGACCTGCGCCGTGGCCTGCTCGGCCCTGGCTTGCAACTGAGCCTTGATGCCCTGCTCCTGGCTCAACAGGTCGGTGTACTCGTTGAGCTTCTCGGAAAAGCTGGCGATATGCCCGGCCACTTCGCCGAGTACACTCTGGTAACCCGCATCGCCGACCGCCCCCTTGAGCTGTTCGACCAAGCCTGCCGCTTCCACGGTCTGGGCGATGCGCCCCTGGCCAGACTCGACGCCCTTGCGGCTCTGGTCCAGGCGTACCCGGGCCTCATCCATCGCCTGCAGCATCAGCCGCGATACCTGGGCCACCTGCCCCGCCTGCTCAAGAAACTCAGTACCTTGCTGGCCTTGAGATTGCTTAAGGGTGTAGGCGCCGTCATCGGCCAGGCCCGCCTGCAACACATCGAGGTTGTTGGCCACGCTGGACACCGACCAACTGGCCATGTCCAGCGCCAGTTCCTTGGCCTGCACCACCTGGACGAACTGATCGAACACTTGGCCGTAGGCAGACAGGTCTGCTTGCGCAGACGCCAGTGCTGGCACGCCCTGGGCTCGCTCCAGCAGGCTTTTCAGCCCGCCGCGCAAGGCCTCGGCCTCCTTGATGTCCGAACGCAAGGCGAACGCTTGCTCGTGCTGGCGCAGCCTCGACAGCTCGGCGTTGAACTGCGCCATCTGCCGAAGCCCGTCGAAGCGCTGACCGATACTGGTCAGCGCATACACGCCGATCACCGCCACCACCAGCGTCAGCAGCAAGACCAACGCGAACCCCAGGCCAAGCTTGCGGGCCATGCCCAGGTTGGCCAGTACACCGTGCCGGGTCGCCACCATCACCGTTACCCCTCGCATTGCCGGACTGTTCCGAACGGCAAGAGTGACAATGGCATCGACGCCCTCACAAGAGCTGAACGACGCAATGGTGTCAAATAGCTATGAACGTGTCGTTTTCAGATTGCTGAAGGTCGCCCGGCGTGCTGGAAGAAGGTCTGGGCGCGGACGTCCTGCCCATAGGCGACATTGATCCGTAGCCACTCGCTTGCACGCCCTTGCGGATCGAAGGCGCTGCCTGGCGTCAACAGCACGCCCTGCTCCAGCGCCAGTTGCTCCAGCTCGGCGAAATCGCGTCCGGGCGAGCGAGCCCAGACGAACATGCCGCCGTAAGGCTCGCAGAACACCTCCCAACCACAGACCTCCAGTTGCCCGAGCGCCTTCGCCATGTGCTGCCCGAGGCGCACGCGCAGACGCTGCACACTCTTGCGGTAGCTGCCATTGGCAAGCATCTGCCCGACCACCTGCTCGGCGAAGCGCGAGGTACCGATACCACTGACCATTTTCAGTTCGGCCAGGCGAGCCACCAGTGCCTCTTCAGCCACCAGGTAGCCAACCCGCAGCGAACTGCTGAGGGTCTTGGAAAAACTGCCCAGGTAGATGACCCGCTGCTCGCTGTCGAGGGTTGCCAGGCGCGTCGCCGCGCCCTCCTGGAAGTCGGCGTAGAGATCGTCCTCGATGATCCGCACATCATGTTCCCGCGCCAGCTCCAGCAATCGATACGCCACTTTCGGCGTCAGGCTGGAACCCGTAGGGTTCTGATACAGGCTGTTGGTGAACAGGCAACGTGGCCGGTGCTCGGTCATCAAACGCTCGAGCACCGCCAGGTCGGGCCCGGCTGCCGTGCGTGGCACCTCAAGCATTTTGACCTGGTGAAGACGCAGCAGGTTGTACAGGTTGTAGTAGCCCGGCCGCTCCACCAGCACGGTATCACCAGGTGCCAGCAGCGTACGCACCAACAGGTCAAGGGCGTGGCTGACCCCTTGAGTGGTCAGGATGCGTTCCGGCGCCGCCGCAATGTCCAGCTTCGCCAACCCTTTGTGCAACTGCAGGCGCAGGCTGGCAAGGCCCAATGGCGGGCAATAGTCGAACAAGGCCTCCGGCGCGCCACGGCTCACCTGACGCACGGCCTGGGCCAACTCGGCTTCGGCGCGCCACGCCACCGGCAGCCAGCCGCAACCGAGCTTGAGCAAATCGTCGTGGCCCTCACGGAACTGCCGCCAGCGGCCATCGATGCCCTCCCCCCAAGCCATGCCGGCATCGCCCTGCAAACCAGCCTTGCGCTCAGCCACGAAGAAGCCGGTTCCGTGACGCGCCTCCAACCAGCCGCTTGCGACCAGGCGATCGTACGCCTCGATCACACAGGAGGCGCTCACCGCGTGATCCCGTGCCAGGGCCCGAATCGAGGGCAACCGCGCCCCGGGACGCAGGCGCTGCTGTTCGACCCAAGCCTGCAATTGCTCGGTCAGTTGCTGGACCAAAGGCGTGGGGTGAAGACGGTCGAGTTCGAGGCGCATGGCAAGTGTTCGCTATTTTCAGGCAAACAGTTAATCACAAATGCGCCGGGCGTGTGCCTTGTCGATGACATGCCACAACCTCGAAGCTGCACCGGACACTCCCGCCCATACGGATGCCTGCGATGCCCACTCGTCATGCCCCGGCCTTGCTGGCCTTCGCCCTGTGCCTGATCACCCTGGCGGTGAACCTGCAGGCGCCCCTCTACATCGCCTACGCCGACCTGTCCGGGCGAGGCGCAGCCGCCACTGCCGTGGCCTTCTCCGGCTATGTGCTCGGCGTGCTGCCGGTACTGCTGGCACTCGGCGGCCTCGCCGACCGGGTCGGGCGCCGCCCACTGATTCTCGTGGCCTTGGCACTGTCGATGATCGCCACCCTGATCATGCTGCTGATGCCCAGCCTGGAAGCGCTGGGCGTGGCACGCCTGTTCCTGGGACTGGGTACCGGCCTGGCCTCGGCCACGGCCACCGCCTACATGGGGGAATTGATGGCGCCACAGCACAGCAGCCGCGCAGCCAACTGGGTCACCGCCAGCACTTCCCTGGGTTTTGGCCTGGGTGCGGCGCTGACCAGCCTGTTTCTGCTGCGCGGCCCTACACTCACCCCAGGCAGCTTCCACCTGCAATTGGCACTTGCCGCCCTCGCTCTGCTACTGGCCTGGCGTCTGCCCGACCCACGCCCGGCCCAACGCGGCGCCATGCTGCGCTTGCCTTTCTACCCCAAAGGGAGCCTGGCCTATGGCATGGCGATTTTCCTGGCCTGGGCTTGCGTCGGCCTGGTCATCGCCCTCCTGCCGGATATCCTGCGCCAGCATGGGCTAAGTACCTGGTCGGGCTTCTCGACCTTCTGCGTGATCAGTTGCGGCCTGTTGTTCCAGCCCATCGCGCGCCGCCTGTCCAGCACGCGGGCAACCTTGCTGGGGCTGCTGATCCTGCCGTGCAGTTACACCCTCCTAGCCTGGGGCGCACACACCGGCTACCTGCCTGCTGTGCTGCTGGGCGCGATCGCCACCAGCAGTGCCTGCTATGGCTTCATTTACCTAGGGGGGCTGACCGGGGTATGCCAACTGGCAGGCAATGAGAAAACCCGCGCCACTGCCGGTTTCTTCCTGCTGGCCTATTGCGGCTTCAGCTTGCCGGTGATTTTTGTGGGAATGTTGAGTGACCAACTGGGGAGCGACCGCGCACTGATGCTGTACGGCATCGGTTTGGTAGCTGGTTGCCTGCTGGTAGCAAGACACCTGTTGCAGCCTGCGTCCCTGCGTAAAGAGCGAAATATTAAAATTTGTAGGAAAAATGTAAAAAAAATGTAATATGCCAAGGAATTGACGATAGCAATTTGACAGCAGCAAGGACGCAGAGTGACACGCTTTTCCTGGCCCCACAGCAACGACTACCCCATTACCCTCAAGCACCAACGCACTACGCTGCACCTGCAGAAAGAACTCCCGACTTTGACCCGACAAGCGCTCAAGCGTCTGATCGATCTCACGCCCGACGTCAAACGAGTCAGTGCCCCGCTGGAGTGTGCCAGCAGCCGGTTGTTCACCAAGCGCGAGCGGCTTGATTCGTTCAAGAAGAAGTGGCGCGTCCAGCACGGCATGCGCAAGCGCAACGGCATGTTCGACTGGACCCTGGAGGAGCTGGTCAACACCTGTGAGGCCAACCGGCGCGGCGCGCGCGTACCCGGCCTGGTGGGCTTTGGCTACAGCCGCTCGAAGGTGGGATTGATCGAAGATGTATTCCTGATCAGCCACCGTCTCGATGGCTACCTCGATGGCTACAACTGGATCCTCGCTCGCCCGCAGGCGGTCGACCAGCTGCTGGACGCAACCTTTGAGTTGCTGCATGCCCTCCATGCCCAAGGCATCACCCACATGGATCTCTGGGCTGCCAATGTCATGCTGCCGGAGCAAGTCGGCGAGCCTGCCATGGCTATCGACCTTGAGAACAGCTTTTCGGTCCCGACAGCCTTCTTCAGCGAGACCCTGGCATTCCAGTTCGGTTTCTTCTACTACCGGCACATCTATCGCTTCATTACCGAAATCGATTATGACGCCAAGGTGAAACAGGCAGTGGAGCGTTACTTCCCGCAGATCCGCGAGGCAGACTTCCAGCGTGTCTACGAAATAGCCAAGCATCAGGACATTGGTCGACTGAAACGACGCGATATCTTCCTCGAGGGCAAGATCGAGAGCCTGTGGTAACGCGCCTAGATCGCCAATGCGCCACCATCGACCGTAAGGCTATGCCCGGTAGTGAACGCCGCCCCATCACTGCACAGGTAAAGTACCGCACTGGCGATCTCCTCGACCTTGCCGATGCGCCCGACCGGGTGCATCGCCGCAGCGAACTCGGCCTTGCGCGGGTCTGCTTCATAGGCACGGCGGAACATGTCGGTGTCGATGACCGCCGGGCATACCGCGTTGACCCTGATGCCTTTCTTGGCGTATTCGATAGCTGCCGACTTGGTCAGACCGATCACCGCGTGCTTGGAGGCCGCATAGATGCTCATCTTCGGCGCCGCCGACAACCCCGCCACTGACGCGGTGTTCACGATCGCCCCACCGCCTTGGGCCAACAACAGGGGCAACTGGTACTTCATGCACAACCAGACACCCTTGACGTTGACCCCCATGATCGCGTCGAACTCCGCCTCGCTGCCTTCGGCCAGCCGGCCTTTCTCGATCTCGATACCAGCGTTGTTGAAGGCGTAGTCAAGCCGACCATAGGACGCGACGATCCTTTCATGCAGTTGCCGCACGTCGCTGTCGTGGGTCACGTCACAGGCCACGAACAGCGCCTCACCGCCCGCCTGGCGAATCTGCGCAACCGTAGCCTCGCCACCCACCGCATCGAGATCGGCTACCACAACCTTCAGGCCTTCTGCCGCAAAAGCCTGGGCGGTCGCCCGACCGATGCCCGCCGCACCGCCAGTGACCAGTGCGACCTGGCCGGAGAACGTCATGCCCATCATTGGCTCCTTCTGGGAACTGGATTCGAGCCTGAGTCTAGTCAGCCTGCCGACCACCTGGGCAGCATCATCAGGGCTGCGGTTGGACTACTATCGTTCGCGGTGATCTTGCGTGACGCAGGATAGGATCGCAGCCGATCATCCTGCCCCGACTACCCCATTTCAGGAGATATCGCCATGTCCACCCGCAACCGCCGTTTCCTGCTTGCCAAGCGCCCGGTCGGCGCCGTGCGTCGCGAAGACTTCACCTATGAGGAGGTCGCCACCGAGCAACCCGCCGAGGGCGAGGTACTGGTGAAGAACCTGTACTTGTCACTGGACCCCGCGATGCGTGGCTGGATGAACGAGGGCAAGTCCTATATCGCGCCCGTGGCCCTTGGCCAGGTGATGCGTGCCCTGGGGGTCGGCGAGGTGATCGCCTCGCGGCATCCGGAATTCAAGGTCGGCGACCATGTGAACGGTGCACTGGGCGTGCAGGACTACTACACGGGCGCCCCGCAAGGCTTGTACAAGATCGACCCCAGGCTCGCCCCCCTGCCGCGCTATCTCTCCGCGCTTGGCATGACCGGCATGACCGCTTACTTCGCCCTGCTCGATGTCGGCCAGCCCAAGGCCGGCGAGACGGTGGTAATCTCAGGCGCCGCCGGCGCGGTCGGCAGCATTGCCGGGCAGATTGCCAAGCTCAAGGGTTGCCGGGTGATCGGTATTGCCGGGGGGGCGCAGAAGTGCCAATACCTGAAAGATGAGCTGGGCTTTGACGGTGTCATCGACTACAAGGCCGAAGACGTGCTGGCCGGCCTCAAGCGCGAATGCCCCGGCGGCGTGGACGTGTATTTCGACAACGTTGGCGGCGATATTCTGGATGCCGTGCTTTCGCGCTTGAATTTCAAGGCCCGGGTGGTGATCTGCGGCGCCATCAGCCAGTACAACAACAAGGAGGCGGTGAAGGGGCCGGCAAACTACCTGTCGCTACTGGTCAACCGTGCACGCATGGAAGGCTTCGTGGTCATGGACTACGTCAAGGAATATGGCAAGGCTGCGCAGGAGATGGCTGGGTGGCTGGCCAACGGCAAAGTGAAGAGCAAGGAGGATGTGGTGGAGGGGCTGGAGACCTTCCCCGAGACGCTGCTAAAGCTGTTCAGCGGAGAGAATTTCGGCAAGCTGGTGCTGAAGGTCTGAGGGCGCATAGAGAGCAGCGTACTCTGTAGGAGCGGCTTTAGCCGCGATACAGGCAACACGGTGTCTGGCCCCATTTCGCGGGTGACCGCGGCTGAAGCCGCTCCTACAGCGATGGGCCGCATAACGCGGCCCCTGCCCGTTGTCAGCCGCGGATCTCGGCCACCACGGCAGCCAAAGCCTTGGCCGGGTCTGCCGCCTGGCTGATCGGACGACCGATCACCAGGTAATCGGAGCCGGCATCCAACGCCTGGCGCGGGGTCAGAATACGCCGTTGATCGTCCTGGGCACTGCCTGCCGGGCGAATACCGGGGGTGACCAGTTGCAACGAAGGATGCGCAGCCTTCAACGCCGGAGCCTCCAGCGCCGAACACACCAGACCGTCCATGCCAGCCTTCTGTGCCAGCGCCGCCAGGCGCAGGACCTGCACTTGCGGGTCGACATCCAGGCCAATACCGGCCAGATCCTCGCGCTCCATGCTGGTCAGCACGGTCACGCCGATCAGCAGCGGTTGCGGACCACTACGCTTGGCCAGCTCCTCGCGGCAAGCCGACATCATGCGCAGGCCGCCGGAGCAGTGAACGTTGACCATCCACACGCCCATCTCCGCCGCCGCCTTCACCGCCATGGCCGTGGTGTTGGGGATATCGTGGAACTTGAGGTCGAGGAACACTTCAAAACCCTTGGCGCAGAGAGTCTCGACGATTCCGGATGCGCTACTGGTGAACAGCTCCTTGCCAACCTTCACCCGGCACAGCGCAGGATCGAGCTGGTCGGCCAGCTTCAGGGCGGCGTCACGGGTAGGGAAATCCAGGGCGACGATCAGGGGCGTCTGGCAGGCGGACATGGTCAGGTCTCTTGGCAAGTCGAAAACGGCGCGCATTGTAAACGAAGTGGTGTGCTTTGGGGGCCATGGCTTGAGTGAATTGGCCAGGGGGCCGGGCCTAACTATAATTGAACCTACTCACTCAGGTCTGGCTCAAACCTGCACCTGCAGGTGCTTTAGCCATTCACGACGCGGGAGAATACAATGCCTTGGTATGCCTGGTTGATACTGATCATAGCCCTGGGTTCGATCGTCGGGGGCCTGATGTTGCTTCGAGATACCGCCAAGAAACTGCCCTTGACGGAAGAGCAGTTGAAGAAAGTCCATGAACGTAACGCAGAAATGGATGCCAAGGAGAACCAGGACCGTTGAATACGCAAAGCCGATGATCGAACCGCTAACGGCCAGTCGATCATCGGCTGACTGGGTTACTCCACCTTCAGCTTGCCGCGATTGCGCTCCAGCAGCGAACTGCCGATACCTTTGACCTCCAGCAACTCATCCACGGATGTGAAGCGCCCGTTTTCTTCGCGATAAGCCACGATAGCCTCGGCCTTCGCACGGCCAATACCATCGAGTTGACTCTGCAGCACCTGGGCATCGGCGCTATTGAGGTCGATTTTCAGGCTGCTCTGCCCGGCAGCGGCGTGCGGCACGGTGATCGGCGCATTGGACGTCGGGGCGGAGGGAGTGGAAGAGGCATTGGCCGTGAGCGAGAGGCTGGCGAACAGGGCTGACAATAGGTAGGAAAAAACAGTATTGCGCATGATTGAAGACTCCTTTTAGATCGTTGAGCAACATTTCCTTGGTTGCCCCTCAAAACTAACGGCTCGAAGTCTGCCTGGGTACTCTCCAATGTTTACCAAATTAAACTGACAACACTTCCGATGTAGGAAAATTCTTCCTGGGCATTGCCTAAAAATAAAAACGGGAGCCGATGCAACTGCATGGGCTCCCGAAAACCAGGGCAACCTGATTCAAGGATCGAATCGGCGCTGCTGATAGATCCAGTCGACGATCTCGCCATCCGGTGCGTAACCGCTCACCATTTCCCTGAGCAATTGACGTACGCGGGCGTAATCGTCGAGCGCCAATGCCGCCAGCAGTTCACCAAGAGCGTTCTTCAGCACGTCCCACGACAGGTAGTCCTCGTTGGCCCGCATGATCATCGGGTGCTGCGTCGCCGCGACGTTGTCACCGATCAGCAATTCCTCATAGAGCTTCTCGCCTGGGCGCAAGCCGCTGAACTCGATGGAAATATCGCCATGGGGATTGCGCTCCGAACGGATACTCAGCCCGGAGAGATGGATCATCTTTTCCGCCAACTCGACAATCCGCACAGGCTCGCCCATGTCGAGCACGAACACATCCCCGCCCTGCCCCATCGAGCCCGCCTGGATGACCAGCAGGGCCGCTTCGGGAATGGTCATGAAATAGCGCGTGATCTTCGGGTGCGTGACCGTGAGCGGGCCACCAGCCTTGATTTGCTTGTGGAACAACGGGATGACGGACCCCGACGACCCCAGCACATTGCCGAAGCGCACCATCGTGAAGCGCGTCTTGTTGACCTGCGAGACATTGCCGCTGTCACCAAACAACACCGGGGCCACTTCGCGACTCAGCGCCTGCAAGGTCATCTCCGCGAGGCGCTTGGTGCTGCCCATGACATTGGTCGGGCGAACAGCCTTGTCCGTGGAGATCAGCACGAAGTTGGCGACACCTGCCTGGAGCGCTGCCTGGGCCGTGTAGAGCGTGCCCATGACATTGTTCAGCACGCCTTCGGCAATGTTGTGCTCGACCATCGGCACATGCTTGTACGCGGCCGCATGATAAACGGTGTCCACACGCCAGGTGCGCATGATGTCCACGAGTTGCGACTGGTTTCGCACCGAGCCGAGTATCGGCAGGACCCGGGTCGGCAAGGACTCGCGCGCCACACGCTGCTCGAGCTCGGACAAAATACTGTAGAGGTTGAACTCGCTGTGTTCGAACAGGAGCAAGGTACGCGGCTTGAGCGACAGGATCTGGCGGCACAGTTCGGAACCGATCGAACCGCCCGCCCCCGTGACCATGACCACCAAGTCAGTGTTGCAGCGCTGCAGCAGGCCTTCCTGGGCAGGGACCGCATCACGCCCCAGCAGGTCCGCGATGTCGACTTCCTGAATGTCATCGACCTTGACCCGGCCGCTGGCCAGGTCCATGAAGCCGGGAACACTGCGCACATGCAGAGGGAAGCCCTCGAGGAAACCAAGAATTTCCCGGCGGCGACCACGGCTCACCGATGGAATCGCCAAGAGCACTTCCTCGGCGCCGGTATGGTCGATCATCTGCTGCAGGTGCTTGGGCTTGTAGACCTGCAGGCCCGAAATCACGCGATTGGCGATGTTGTCATCGTCGTCGATGAATGCGACCGGACGCATCGCCTTGCCCAGGCGCAATGCCGCCACCAGCTGGTTGCCAGCAGAGCCTGCGCCGTAGATGGCGACCTTTGGCAAGCCATTGTCACGGCTGGTGAACGGCATGTGCTGGGCCGCCGTGAACCAGTCACCGAGAAAATACTGACGCATGGCAAGGCGCAATCCGCCAACCATGACAAGGCTCAGCCACCAGTAGTTGAAGATGATCGAGCGCGGCACAACGTTCTGGTGATTGCTGTACCAGTAGACCAGGACACCCAGAATCAGCGAGGACAGGCTGACCGCCTTGATGATCGCGATCAGGGCATCGTTACCGAAATAGCGCATGACCGCCCTGTACATGCCAAAACGGATGAACAACGGTACTGCCACGACCGGGGCCGCCAGGAACAACCAGAAATGCTCTCGCAACGGGCCAGCCAACTCGTCGACGCCCAGACGCACGACGAACGCCAGCCACAACGCGCCCCATACCAGCAGCACATCGGTGGCCACTTGCAGAAGCCGCTTTTGCCGACGTGGCAACCCCAGCAGAATTGATCGCATTCTATCCATAAGCCCTTCGGACACCTTTACCGCTCCACATTTGAAACCGCACTCTGAACGAGTCGCAGGACCTATCAATCAACGACAATCGCCCACTATTCCAGCGAGCCAGCTCGGTAGCGTACGGCCAGCACCAGCAATGGCGCATAGGCGATGATCACCGCCAGCAAGCCGTCCAGCTTCAGCAGCATGACGCACAAGGCCAACGGCAACAACCAGAACACGTTCAGCGCCGCGACGGCCAGCGTCACGGGCAAGTGCTTGCCATGCTTGCGCGAGGCGAACTGGTACGCGTGGCTACGGTGCGCTTCGTATACTTTGTCGCCCCGTGCCAACCGACGGCCCAGGGTGAAGGTCGCATCGACGATGAACACGCCCAACAGGATCAGCCAACCCCAAAACAGCTGCGAGGACACCCACGCCGCCTGCAAGGACAGGACACCCAGCGCGATCCCCAGGAAACCGCTGCCGGCATCCCCCATGAAGATCCGCGCCGGCGGGAAGTTCCAGTAAAGGAAGCCGCAGACCGCAGCGGCCAACAGCAATGGCAACACGGCCAATTGTTCATGGCCACCCACCCAGTACAGCAGGCAGGCCCCCAGGCAGGCACAGATGGCTTCGACGCTGGCGATACCATCGATGCCATCCATGAAGTTGTACAGGTTCAGCAGCCACACCAGGTAGAACGCCGCCAGCACCGCCCCAACCCAGCCCAGTTCGATCCGGACACCGAACACATCCAGCGGCGGGAACCCGCCCAGCCAGAACAGTGCCCAGGCCGCCGCGGCGAAATGCCCCAGCAAACGCCACCGCGCGGCGATGTGCCCATGGTCATCCATGAAGCCAATCACCGCGATCAGGCCGCCCGCACCGCCCAGGGCGACCAGCGTGTCGAGGCTTGCCATCTGCAAGGCGCCCAGCGCGCCAAGGGAAAGCAGGAACGCCAGGACGATCGCCACGCCACCGCCACGCGGGGTAGGCACGGCATGCGAACTACGTGCGTTGGGAATGTCCATGATGCTTCGCGCCAGGGCATACCGGCGCAACAACGCCGTCAAGGCGAAGGATAGCAACACGACCAGTGGAATCAGCCACCCTTGAGTCATTTTCCTGTCTTTTCCTGATAATCACGGGCCGTCAAGGTCAACGCCGCATCGACACTCAATGGCGGCGTCCAATCCAGCAGCGACCGGGTTTTCTGAATATCCACCTGCAGCGAGCCGCACAGGCGCTGGGACAGCGCGCGCTTGCCCAGTGCATTGGCCGCCAGCGCCAACAGGCCGCCTGGCACCGGCAACAACCGCGCCGGACGGCCCAGCGCCTGAGCCATGCGCCGCAGCAGCGCGCTAGTCGAAAGGTCTTCGCCATCACTGACCAGGAACGTCTGGTTGGCGGCATTCGGGTGGTCGATGCAGGTCACCACCAGGTCCGCCAGGTTCCCCAGGGCGACCAGGCTGCGACGGTTGTCGATGGCACCGAACGGCAACGGTACCCCTTTGTCCAACCAACGCATCATGGCCAGGAAGTTGGCTTTGACCCCAGGGCCATAGACCAGCACCGGGCGGATGATGACCACCTCCATGCCCGTTTGCGCGGCCAGCTCGCGCAGGCCATCCTCCGCCTCGCGCTTCGAGACGCCGTAGGGGTCTGCGGGGGCCGGCCGGTCATCGGCGGTATAGGGCTGACCCTTTGGGGTACCCTCGCCATTGACCTTGATCGAACTGATGAAGATGAATCGCCGAACCCCAGCCGCCGCAGCCTGGCGCGCAAGGTTGAGCGTGCCCGCCACGTTGACCCGGCGAAACGCCGCAAGCGGATCCGCCTCGGTGTCGTTCATCACGTGCACCCGTGCAGCGGAGTGAATAACGGTATCAACCCCCGCTACACCGCCCTGCCAGTCACACGCATCATCCAGCTCGGTGAAACGGAACACTTCGACCTTGCCCCCCGAGTTCGCAGAAGCCTGGCGCAATGCCGCGACCACGGTATCACCTCGGTCCAGCAACCGCTGCAGCACAGCCTTGCCGACGAAACCGGTAGAACCGGTCAACAACACTCTATGCGACATCATTGGGTTCCCTTGCGTTGAGTCGCCTTGCGCATCAGCGACTCCAGATGATCCATCAAACGGGATTTCGAATAGTGTTCCAGGTAGTAACGACGCCCGGCCTCGCCCATTTCCTGGCGCTGCGCAGGCGAGCGCTCAACCATCAGCCTTACGATGTTCGCCAAGCCCTGCGCGTCACTGGAATTGCAGCTAAGTCCCGCGCCAGACTCGTCGATGACCCGTGCGGCCTCACCGTTGATCATGCCCAGCAAAGGCCGGCCCGAGGCCAGGTACGCCTGCACCTTTCCGGGGATCGTCTTCTCGAACACGTCATTGGTCCTGAGCGACACGAGCAAGGCATCAGCCATCGCGAACAACCCTGGCATGGCCTCCAGTGGGTGACGCCCGAGCAGATGGACATTGTCCAACCCACGCGCACGCACCTGCTCGGCGAGCCATTCGCTCATCCGGCCATCGCCAACGATCACCCAGCGCACGGACACGCGGCCACGCAACTGCTCGGCCGCTTCAAGAATTGCAGGGAAGTCCTGCGCCTCTCCCAGGTTGCCGGCAAAGACCACGGTGAACTGCGAAGTGTCCGCCTCGATCAGCGTGCTGGGCGCGCTGGCCGCCGAGAAGTCATCCTCGGCCCAACTGGGGAAGTAGACCAGACGATCCTCGCTGATCGGCCGAGTGCAGTAGCGCCGGACGTTGTCGAAGAATCCATGGGACTGCATCAACAGGTAGTCGGTGCGGTTGTAGATCCACGACACCACCCTGCCCACCAGCCCAAGCACCCGCGGATGCTTGATGACGCCCACCGCCCGCAGGGTTTCCGGCCACAGGTCGAGCACCCAGACAAATACCGGCGCGCGCTTCAGCCGCCCGATCACGATGGCCGGAATGGCCGCCATGATCGGCGAAACGGCGTAGACGAACACCGCATCGGCAGGACGACCACGCAACCTGAACGCGCCGATGGTCGACGCGCTGAGGAAGAAGGTCGCGTAGTTCAATACCAGCCGCAGGCTACCCTTGCCCCTTGCGCGCATGGGCACGCGAACGATTTCGGCACCCTGGTAGGCGCCGAAGCGTTGTGGATCTTGTTGGTAGTCCTCGAACACCGTACCTTCGGGGTAGTTCGGAACCCCCGTCAGCACGGTGACCTCATGACCTCTGTCGACGAAATCGCGGACCAGGTCGTTGATCCGCATGTTTTCGGGCCAGAAGTATTGAGTGACCACCAATACCTTCAGCGGCTTCTCTGTCAGGCGCTCCACGAAATCAGTATCTTTTCCAGACAACGCGATTCACATAGTCCGTGTAGCTGTGGACGATACGCACCACCTTGGCCGATACGTTCGGCATGCTGTAGTCGGCTACCAGGCGCAGGCTGCGCTCATCGCCGCGTGCCTGGCTTTCGAGAATGGCGAGGCCCTGCAAGACTCGGTCGACTTCCAGGCCAACCATCATGGCTGCCGCTTCTTCCATCCCCTCAGGGCGCTCGTGGGCTTCACGGATGTTCAGCGCCGGGAAGTTCAGGATCGAGGCTTCCTCGTTGATCGTGCCACTGTCGGACAGTACCGCCTTGGCATCGAGCTGCAGCTTGTTGTAGTCCTTGAAGCCGAGCGGCTTGAGCAAGCGCACGTTCGGATGGAAAGTGACGCCCATGGCATCCACGCGCTTCTGCGTGCGCGGGTGAGTGGAAACGATCACCGGCATGTCGAACTGCTCGGCCACCGTGTTGAGCACGTCCACCAGCTTGAGGAAGTTCTTGTCCGAATCGATGTTCTCTTCACGGTGCGCGCTGACGACGAAGAACTTGCCGGGCTCGAGCCCCAGGCGGGTCAGCACATCGGACTGGTCGATGCCTGAACGATAGTGGTTGAGCACTTCGAACATCGGGCTGCCGGTCTTGATGACGCGGTCCGCCGGCAGGCCTTCCTGCAGCAGGTAGTCACGGGCGATAGTGCTGTAGGTGAGGTTCACGTCCGCAGTGTGGTCGACGATACGACGGTTGATTTCCTCAGGGACGCGCATGTCGAAGCAACGATTACCCGCTTCCATGTGGAACGTCGGGATCTTGCGGCGCTTGGCCGGCAGCACGGCCATGCAGCTGTTGGTATCGCCCAGTACCAGCACGGCTTCTGGCTGCACCTCTGCCAGGACGCGGTCCACGGCGATGATCACGTTGCCGATGGTTTCGGCACCCGTGGCACCGGCAGCATTCAGGAAGTGGTCTGGCTTACGGATACCCAAGTCCTGGAAGAAGATCTCATTCAGTTCATAGTCATAGTTCTGCCCAGTGTGCACCAGCACATGCTCGCAATGCTCATCGAGTGCGGCCATTACCCGCGACAGACGGATGATTTCCGGGCGAGTACCCACCACGGTGACAACTTTCATTTTTTTCATAGCAGATTCCTGAAGCAGTGAGTCAAGCTTCGGTGCCCACGGGGCGGGCGTATGTATCCGGACGTTCGCGATCGAAGATCTCGTTGGCCCAGAGCATGACGATCATTTCGTCCTGGCCGACGTTGGTGATGTCGTGGGTCCAGCCTGGCACGGTTTCGACGATCTCCGGCTTTTCACCCGTGGTGCGCAGCTCGTAGAATTCGCCGGTGGTGATATGGCGGAAACAGAAACGGGCCTCACCCTTGATCACCAGGAACTTCTCGGTTTTCGAGTGGTGGTAATGGCCGCCACGGGTAATGCCGGGATGCGCGGTGAAGTAGGAAAACTGGCCGGAATCCTTGGTCTTGAGCATTTCCACGAACACGCCACGCGGGTCACCGTGCTTGGGCACTTCGTAGGTGAAGCGCTCTGGCGGCACATAGCTCAGGTAGGTCGAATACAGCGCGCGGATCAACCCGGTACCGACTGGCTCGGTAATCATCGAGGCACGGCTGTCGCGGAAAGCCTCGAGATGCGCGGCCATTTCCCCGACGGTAGTGCTGTAGACCGGCGCCACTTCGTCGGCGGCCTCGCCCTGCAGCTTGCCGTCCATTACCTCGATGAAGTGGCGCACCACATCGTCAATGTAGACGAGGTTCAGGCGCGCGCTCGGATCATTGATGGTAATCGGCAGGCCACGAATGATGTTGTGGCAGAAGGTCGCAACGGCCGAGTTGTAGTTCGGGCGCGCCCATTTGCCGAAGACATTCGGCAGGCGCAGCACATGAACCGGTACACCTTGGGCCTTCAGCGACAGCAGGGCCTCTTCGGCGCCAAGCTTGCTGCGGCCATACGGATTGTCGGACTCGGCCTGGGTCGACGAGGTGTAGATGACCGGCGTCTTGCGCCCCGAGTCGGCGATAGCGTCACACAGCACGCGTGTGAGGTCGGCATTGCCGACCTCGAACTCTTCGGGATTCTGCGGACGATTGACGCCCGCCAGGTGGAACACGAAGTCGACTTCGGCCACCAGGCAAGGCAGGTCTTCCAGGGCATTCTGGCGGGTAAAGCGCAACACTTTGACGTCGCTGCGCTCGCTCAGGTGGGCGATGAGGTTTTGACCGACGAAGCCATTGGCGCCGGTAATCAGAACTTTCATCAGGTCACTCCTCAGGCGTGGCGTGCTCACCGCGCTGGATGGCGCGCATGAAATCGAGCTTCAGCAGCAGTTTCTGCATGCCTTCAACGTCCAGGCGCTCGGTGTTGTGCGAGTTGTAATCTTCGGTACGGGAGATCTTGGTCTCGCCCTCTTCGACGAACTTGGCGTAGTTCAGGTCGCGCAGGTCTGGCGGTACGCGGAAGTAGTCGCCCATATCCTCGGCGCAGGCCATCTCTTCACGGCTCAGCAGGGCCTCGTAGAGTTTTTCGCCATGGCGAGTACCAATCACCTGGATCGCGTGCTCAGGTTTGCCAACCAGCGCGGTCAGAGCCTTGGCCAGGACCTCGACGGTCGCGGCAGGGGCTTTCTGTACGAACAGGTCACCATTGTTGCCATGTTCGAAGGCGTACAGTACCAGGTCGACCGCATCGGCCAGCGTCATCATGAAGCGAGTCATGCTCGGGTCGGTCAGGGTCAGGGCCTTGCCGGCGCGAATCTGCTCGATGAACAGCGGGATGACCGAGCCGCGGGAGGCCATGACGTTGCCGTAGCGCGTACCGCAGATGACCGTCTTGTCGTCATCGACGTTGCGCGACTTGGCGACCATGACCTTTTCCATCATCGCCTTCGAGATACCCATGGCGTTGATCGGATAGACGGCTTTGTCGGTACTCAGGCAGACAACGCGTTTGACTTCGTTCTGAATGGCCGCTTCAAGGACATTCTCAGTACCCAGAACGTTGGTCTTCACCGCTTCCAGAGGGTGAAACTCGCAGGATGGCACCTGCTTTAGCGCTGCGGCATGGAAGATGTAATCGACACCACGCGTTGCGTTCAAAATGCTTTGATAATCACGCACATCACCGATGTAAAACTTCAGCTTGGCGCTCGCGTAGCGCTTGCGCATGTCATCCTGTTTCTTCTCATCACGGCTGAAGATACGAATCTCGCCGATATCGGTTTCCAGGAAGCGCTTCAGTACCGCATTACCGAAAGAACCGGTACCGCCGGTGATCAGGAGAGTTTTTCCTTTGAAATTCATACTTCCTCGCATGCTGCAATAATAGTTGTGACAGCCGACTCGACTTTCATTTCCTGTTCGTAGTAGCGCCGACCATTTAGCGCACATTCGGACAAAAATACGCTATCCTGATGCATTTCCGCAAGCGCCCGTCCGAGTGAGCCGGGGTCCCCCGCCTCTACCCAAAGACCGGCCTTCATATCGTTAATCAAAATAGAACCAAACTCAGTATAGCGATCAATCGACGCCAAAATTGGCAGACCCACCTTCAAATAATCGATCGATTTAGATGGAAAACTCGGCACAGCATGCTGCCCCGCCAACGAGACGATCCCTACATCGCACACTGCAATAATTTTTTCGTATTCGTCACGAGGCACGTAATCAATAAATTTAACATTAGTTAAACCCTCATCCTCGGCACGCGCACGTAAGCGTGGCAGTTCACTACCACGACCGATGAAGACAAACTGGTAGGCAGGCTCCTGCTTCAAGCTGGCGGCAAGATTGAGAATATTGTCCAACCCTTGAACGACAGACATCGCACCACCATACACCGCAACAAAGGAGTTTTCGTCGATACCATATTTTTTACGAAGTGCCAGGCGCTCTGCAGCATCAACCCTGACCTGAGGTAGCTGCTTGGTCCAAAGCGGTAGCAATCCAACACGGCGACGATTGATCGTGTAGTTCTTCTCTAGAAACTCCACACTACCCTTGGTCATGCAACCGATTGCATCAAACTGGTTATAGAGCCGATTCTCCCACCCAACAAAAAGCTTGAATAACTTGCTCCTCCCGGAGCCCCAGAGATCCCGCATGTAATAAGGGAAAAAGTCCCAGAGGACCAGATACTTCCTAGCTTTTGGCTTACGCCAGAAAAAATCCAATAACCCCCAGATAACAATACAGGGCGTCGTCGCAACAATTAGATCAGCCCTCATGAGTTGCTTCTTGTAGCGAAGTCGCACCAGAAGCGAGAACAGAAAAATCTTGAGCATTGCACAAATGAAATTCTTTTTATAAAAAAACTTCCAGAGACGACTTCGATAGACCTTCACCCCATTGAGATCGATAACAGCACTTTCACCGTCCCCATACTCCCAACTCAACGCGAGCACGGAAACATCTTTCCCTTCACGCGAAAAACACTCCGCCAGCTCATTCGTCAGCCAACCCTCCCCAGCCCCACAGGGGTACTTAGTTGTCAGCAACAGGACCTTATTCATTCAACCCCCCGCCAAAGCCAGCGCAACTCATCATATAGTTTATCTGTCCTCTCAGAGCCGGTACTAAGAAATTCTATATTCTCGGAAAAAACACTCTGATATGGGAAGTACACTATCGATATAGTAGTTAGAACAAACTTCACATACAGCGCGCCCACCAAGCCAAACACCGCACAAAATAGAATAAAACGATTTCCGCACCTGGAAAAATCAAACGCCTGCAGCACCCAACCGATCAGGAAGAATACAAAAAACGCCTGAAACCGCGAAAGAAATGTTGGATACGCCCAGAAAAAGAAACTAATTATAACCGCCAGGCAAGCCAAGCCAAAGCCAAAAGCCTCTTCAACGCCGTAGTTGCCCGCCCGCACCAACAAGCGCCTACGGTAGCAGGCCAACAAGAACAACGACTGAAACAGCGCAACAAATAACACCTTATAGGCAATACTTGCACTAGGCGTATCGAGACTGCCATAGATCGCATATTTATCGAGGTAGGGAAGTTTAACCATCACCCCAATCAACACCCCTGGCACACTCACGCCCGCCAGATACAGCAGGCAAAGTCCCCACGCGCAAAAAGCAAAAAGCACGTATCCCGGCATCAACATACGGACTGCAAAAAAAGCAAACACTGCAAATGCACTTGACATATGAAACATCAACGCACCCGCAAACAATACAAACGAACGAAAGGACTTTCGCTCAATATAATAAATAGCCCCACAAAGAAACAGTGACAGCGCCAACCCTTGCCGCATCAGAGAAAACGAGTTAATCAAGTACAGATCAGGTATCGTGTAATAAATCGCCAATGCAAAAATTGACAACCCCTTGAAAAACTTACGAATAAATAGGGTCGTAAAAAAGACCTGAAGAGCGCTAACTAAAAATTGAAAAACAGAAAACCCAGCATTCACTTCTCGCAGCAGGCCCGCCAGCACTCTGAAGCCAAGTTCAAAATCGTACCGACCCTCCAACTGATCGCCCAACAAATAAAACTCTTTGTAAGCCGGCCAGTCATACCCCGTCTCATAACGGGTCGCGGAAAAAATAATCAACATCAAAGCCAGTGCTTTGAATATGACCCCCTCCCAACGGGAATGCTTTCCATCCAACACCCATACAAAAAGCACCCCTGACCAAACTGCCAAGAGAACGAGGGTGTAGACATCGTAAAAGCGGCTTACCAACTCCATCAGGATTGCATCTTCAGCTTAAACTTCATGGACTTTGCAGTCCACCAGACGATCACGAGTGCGAATGCAGCGCAAATAACACCCACGATCAACAACCGCACAGTAACAGCTGCATCTCGAATCAAAAGGTAGCATCCCAGTAGCGCTATCACGCCCAATAATGCAAGCCCCGCCCGGCGTGCAAAGCTGACATTCAGCTTTCGACAAGCCAAATACAGCATCAATATTGTATCGAACACCGCACGCAACACCCACGCACTGGCCGCGCCCAACACTCCAAACTTAAGCGTGAGCCACCAAAGCACAAGAAGAAACATGGGGATTTCTACAACCTGCAATAGCGCTACCAAACGGGCATCGCCCCCGCCCTGCAACAACGTCAATGGAACGTGCGCCATGCAATTTATAAGAATTGCGAAAGCAAAAATGACCAGTATCGCTTGCCCCTCAACTGCAAACTCAGCACCCACCCATAGCTTGAGCACTTCGTACGAGAAAACCGCAAGAATTAGAGACAATGGTGCGATCATTGAATAAATGATCATGCTAGAAAAATCGAACAGCCTGACAGTAGCGGACCGACCGGCGCCTGATAAGTCGCTCGAAAACAGCGGAAAAAGCACTGCAGTCAGTGCACCAGGAAGAATCCACAACTTGGTAACCAGTTCATTTGGCGTGACATAGTATGCGACTGCAGTAGCTGAAATTATTCCACCAAGAACAAAACGATCCGCATACCCCATGACCGGCCCAACCACACTTGCCACGGACAACCATCCACCGCTGGCACATAAAGATTTTACATGTTTACTTTCCCAAGCGAGAGTTCGGTGCTCCTCAATCGCCGCAGACTTGACCACAAACCAAAGATAGGCAACACACGCCATTACTCTCCCCAGAACAAGAGCAACAGCAATCAGATCCAAACGCGCACCGAACAGGCAAGCTACAACAACCGGGCCGACGAAGGTGTAGATACCAAGCGGCAGCCGAACATAATTGACCTGGCCAAATGCCTGCCGCGCTTCAAGGACGCCCCGAAACCCCGAGGCCAGGATAATAAATGGCACCGAAGCGGCCATGACATGAAATGCTGCTTCGGTTTCCTCTATATTTGTTACACCTTTTACAACCCCAACAATGGAAGTCGAAAGTAGAAACATCAATAGACCCAGCCCAACGCTGACCAGCAGCATCAGACCATAAGCGGTTCCAATCAGCCCACCCAATTTTTGATGCGCCCCCATTGCATCGTGGGCTGCAATTTGCTGAGTCAATGCTCGACCAAGACCAAGGTCGAATATTCCTGCATAGCTAACAACTGCCCAAATCAACGCCAGCAGACCAAACTTCTCCGCCCCTAACAACTCAATTAGATAAGGGATGGAAAAAAAAGCAACAACCATAGGGAGCCCGAGCCCGCCAAGATTCAGGAGCGCACCTTTAACAACCTTAGAAATCGAGCTCATACCGCCTCTGCCAAACCTTCCAAGCACCACCCCTAAACCTCTGCCTGCATCAAGGCATCAGCAATAATAAGGCGTCAACTTTATTAAACCTTGAACACAACTTACACAAACTCCTACCTCCCAGCAAAAAGCAGGCAATCAACGCACCAATGGAAACTCACAGCTAAAACCATCCAGGCAGATTACTATTCGGATAAATGGGGGCCAATACTGTAGCTTTTTAAGAAATGAGTATCACTCTCATCTTCCCGCGCCATCACCACCACCTCACTGGGGCTCACGGATAAAAACTGGAGCGATTGCAAGCATTCGATCCCTGAACCACAATCGAGCACCGCATGCCGCCAATCTCGTAAATTGGCTCAAGAAATTGCTTCAAGACTGCAGCTGCCACCAATATGACAGCATCGACGGATCCGTACTTGCAGCGCCATGCCCTCTCACACAAGCACCGGCAGGCCAATAAGGCCGAAATTCAGCGGTCGTGGAGCGTACGATACTCGTCAAGACAAGAGCTTGCCCGTGAACTGCGGAAATCGGCTCGCCCACTAGCCAGCATCACAGTCAATCAAGCACGCCCCATCAATCCTGCCTCAAGCCAAAAGCCCCCCATTCTTACATTTTAAAGAACGCTTATCCAACAATTCCGTATGCCTGAGGGGCTTTCCTCACTTTGACACAACCGTTCGTCGCACCCATCCATGTCGAGCTAGCGCCAAACACGCACCCGCTGCGAGCCCCAGGCACAAAGCGATCAGAAGGACAAGCAACGACTTAGGGCTAACTGGCCTATCAGGAACGATCAAGTCGCCATCCTGCTGGTAAACTTCGATCAAGGCGGGATCAATTCGCAGCGACCGGTAGAAGCTCACCTCCGCCTCTCTCTGACGAAGATTGCTGATAAACGGGTCATCGGATGAGCGTTTTTTCAGGTTGGCGATCTCTGCCTCCAGAGCATCACTACCCCTCATATAAGTAAGAGAACCATTCATCTGTGCGGTCAATTCTGCAGAGATGATCGGTGGTTTTACAAGACCAACGGATCGAGCAATTACTAGCGCCTCAGTCAGTCGTGCAATACGGTCGTCACGTTCCCGGCGCGCACTTTCTTGCTCTCGCCTGATCTGCTTCTCGAGGTTGTCCGCCTTGACGAGCGCATCGCTGTAGATATTCTTCAGCACCTCACGCTTGGCCCGATCACCGGCCATCTGAGTATATTGCTTAACCCACTTAGCAGCCTCTTCCGGGCTACTACTGCTCGCAGTAATCAAGTAACGATCAGACTGATCTTTACCGCCCTGCAAAATACTTAGAGCGGCAAAAAACTGCCGATAGAGATCACTACGCAGAGACGTTTTCTGCTTCTCCGCTAAAGATGGAAAATAGACATCATTAAAAAACTCCATGCGCATCGACTCAGAATTGAGGTTACGCACATAGCTCGAATAGACATCCCCAACAGAAATCAAAGGCAACTCGGCAGAACCACCGCGCCCATAATTCAACTGCGCAATATCGTTCTGAGTAGGCGGAATCGTAAACAGCTTGGCCTCATAACGTGATGGAACATAAAACACATAGACCAAACCAAGAGCAAATACCAAAGACGCCACTTTGACAACAAGAAGCCACTCCTTGAAGAGAACAACAAGGAGCTCAATAAAATCAATTTCACCCGCCCGTTCACGACCATCTTGCACTACATTCATTTTATTATCTTAACCTTTGAAACCATAACTTGTACGCCTCACCCTTCAAAACTTACTCACCCACCAGGCCTACCCATCGCCGCACACCACAGCCCCCTATAGATAGCTACGTGACACCAGAGTTCCTAGCCTTTGCCACGATACGACAGAATGCTCCAAACAAAGGGTTGGCTCTCACTTCGAAGCCGAACGTGCACCATGGCAAAGACGGCGATACGGCCCCTAGCAATCCCCCCCCCGCCACAGACCTAAAGCATCACCAGCCGCTTGCAGCATATCCCCACAAAAAAAAGCAGGCAACAGCATTACCGACCTTATGCCAATCAGGAACTGACGCCTTTGCGACGCACAAACAAGCACGCACCAAGAAGAGGCCCGACAAGGAGCCCAACAATCAATGCAGCAAGGACTGGGATTGCTACTGGCATTGCTGGAGCCGACCAACCCAAAATCGTCAGGGAGACCACTTGTTGATTTTCCAGCACAAAAAATAGCACCAACGCCAACAACAGCAGCACGAGGAGCATGATCACGGCACGCTTAAAGTTACGCATCAGAACTCTCTCCCTCAATGAGGCACATGCTCCTCTTCATTGACCCGATCACGCAACTCCTTTCCCGGCTTAAAATGCGGCACATATTTCCCCTCAAGACTCACAGACTGACCCGTCTTTGGATTACGCCCCACTCGCGGCGCACGGTAGTGCAAGGAGAAGCTGCCAAAACCACGGATCTCGATACGATCCCCAGTGGCCAGGCACTGCGACATCTGCTCAAGCATGGTCTTGATGGCCAACTCCACGTCCTTGGACGAGAGCAGCCCCTGATGGGTGACAATTCGATCGATCAGCTCCGACTTCGTCATATTTTTCCCTTCGTTATCAAGCAGCTAGATCATTGCTTAATCAGTTTTTAGCACGCTCCGACAGATTTGAACAGGGCAGTTCTTGACTTAACAAAAAAATTCAAGAAGAGGACTACAAGCCCGAAGGAACACCCTCGCCTGCCTCGAGAGCTCTTCGACACACACATGATAACCACCAGAACGAGGCAACAGCTCTAAAGAGCGACTCTTGCCCCTCTCGAGGCAAGAGTTACTTCAAAGCAAGGAGCATCGAGCCCTGCAAGCAAAAAAAAGGGCGACCCGAGGGTCGCCCTTTTTACCGATCAAACAGAACTCAGTTCTGCTTGGCCATTGCTTCGCGCAGCAGCGCAGCCATGGTGGTATCGGCAGCCGCTTCCGGAGCGTTTTTCAGGCTCTGGATGGCTTCGCGCTCTTCAGCGTCGTCCTTCGACTTGATGGACAGGCTGATAACGCGGGACTTGCGGTCGACGCTGATGATCTTGGCTTCGATCTCTTCGCCTTCCTTCAGCACGTTACGAGCGTCTTCAACGCGATCACGGCTGATTTCGGAAGCTTTCAGAGTAGCTTCGATGTCGTCGCCCAGGGTAACGATGGCGCCTTTGGCGTCAACTTCCTTGACGATACCTTTGACGATCGCGCCCTTGTCGTTCAGAGCAACGAAGTTGGAGAACGGATCGTCTTCCAGTTGCTTGATACCCAGGGAGATACGCTCGCGCTCTGGGTCAACCGACAGGATAACGGTTTCCAGCTCGTCGCCCTTCTTGAAGCGACGCACGGCTTCTTCGCCGGCTTCGTTCCAGGAGATGTCCGACAGGTGAACCAGACCGTCGATGCCGCCGTCCAGGCCAATGAAGATACCGAAGTCGGTGATCGACTTGATGGTACCGGTGATCTTGTCACCCTTGTTGAACTGGCCGGAGAAGTCTTCCCATGGGTTCGATTTGCACTGCTTGATACCCAGGGAGATACGACGACGCTCTTCGTCGATGTCCAGAACCATGACTTCCACTTCGTCGCCAACCTGAACGACTTTCGACGGGTGGATGTTCTTGTTGGTCCAGTCCATTTCGGAAACGTGCACCAGGCCTTCAACGCCTTCTTCCAGCTCAGCGAAGCAGCCGTAGTCGGTCAGGTTGGTGACGCGAGCCATGACGCGAGTGCTTTCTGGGTAGCGAGCCTTGATAGCAACCCATGGGTCTTCGCCCAGTTGCTTCAGACCCAGCGAAACGCGGTTGCGCTCACGATCGTACTTCAGGACCTTGACGTCGATCTCGTCACCAACGTTGACGATCTCGGACGGGTGCTTGATACGCTTCCAGGCCATGTCGGTGATGTGCAGCAGACCATCGACGCCGCCCAGGTCGACGAACGCACCGTAGTCGGTGAGGTTCTTGACGATACCCTTGACCTGCTGGCCTTCCTGCAGCGATTCCAGCAGAGCTTCGCGCTCGGCGCTGTTTTCGGCTTCCAGGACGCTGCGACGGGAAACGACAACGTTGTTGCGCTTCTGGTCCAGCTTGATGACCTTGAATTCCAGCTCTTTGCCTTCCAGGTGGGTGGTGTCGCGCACTGGGCGGACATCAACCAGGGAGCCCGGCAGGAACGCACGGATGCCGTTAACGTCGACAGTAAAGCCGCCCTTAACCTTACCGTTGATAACGCCCTTGACCACTTCTTCGGCAGCGAAAGCAGCTTCCAGAACAATCCAGCACTCGGCGCGCTTGGCTTTTTCACGGGACAGCTTGGTTTCGCCAAAGCCGTCTTCGACCGCGTCCAGCGCAACGTGAACTTCGTCACCGACCTTGATGGTCAGCTCGCCAGCTTCGTTGATGAACTGCTCGAGCGGGATGACGCCCTCGGACTTCAGGCCAGCGTGAACGGTAACCCAGTCGCCGTCGATGTCGACAACGATACCGGTGATGATGGCACCCGGCTGAAGATTGAGGGTTTTCAGGCTTTCTTCAAAGAGTTCTGCAAAGCTTTCGCTCATTTTAATTCCTGTAGATTCGGGCGAAACAGACGCCCATAGCCACATTCCAGACAATGTGGGTTTCGTTTAAGTAAAGAAAAGCTGGCAGGACGTTGACTGGTGCCCCTGCCGGCTCTCCTCTCCATCAGATGAGGTCGCGTAGCGCGAGCTCGCTTCTGATGCGTTGCAGCACCTGCTCGATGGACAGCTCCGTGGAATCCAGCTGAATCGCATCGGCCGCCGGCTTGAGCGGGGCCACTGCGCGCTGGGTGTCACGCTCATCGCGCGCACGGATCTCATCTAGCAGACTTGACAGACTAACATCTTCACCCTTGCCCTTCAACTGCAGGTAACGGCGACGGGCACGCTCCTCCGCGCTGGCGGTGAGGAAGACTTTCAACGGCGCGTCCGGGAACACCACGGTGCCCATGTCGCGGCCATCGGCGATCAGGCCGGGCGCCTCGCGGAAGGCGCGCTGGCGCTGCAGCAGCGCCTCGCGCACCGCCGGCAATGAGGCAACCATCGAAGCACCCGCACCAACGGTCTCGGTGCGGATGACATTGCTGACATCCTCGCCCTCGAGAATGATCTGTTGCAGCTTGCCCGGCTCGGCGGCGATGAACTGCACATCCAGATGGGCAGCCAGGGCTTTGAGCAGCTCTTCGTTGGTCAGGTCGACACCATGATTGCTGGCGTTGAACGCCAGCAATCGATACAGGGCGCCGGAGTCGAGCAGCCGCCAGCCCAGCTCACGGGCCAGCAAGCCGGCCACTGTGCCCTTGCCCGAACCGCTCGGCCCATCGATGGTAATGACCGGTGCTTGCGAACTCACGACTTGCCCTCTTCGGCGACACGGATACCGACTTCGGCGCACAGTGCCAGGAAGTTCGGGAAGGAGGTGGCGACGTTGGCGCAGTCATGGATGACGATCGGCGCGCTGGCACGCAGCGATGCAACGCTGAAGGCCATGGCAATACGGTGGTCGCCGTGGCCGTGCACCTCACCGCCACCGATCTGGCCACCCTCGATGATGATACCGTCCGGAGTCGGTTCACATTTCACGCCCAGGGTGATCAAACCATCAGCCATCACCTGGATGCGGTCCGACTCCTTGACCCGCAGCTCTTCGGCGCCACGCAGCACGGTACGCCCTTCGGCGCAGGCCGCGGCGACGAACAGTACTGGGAACTCGTCGATTGCCAGTGGCACGAGGTGCTCGGGGATTTCGATACCCTTGAGCTTCGCCCCGCGCACGCGCAGGTCAGCCACCGGCTCGCCACCGACTTCACGCTGGTTTTCCAGGGTGATGTCGCCGCCCATCAGGCGCAGGATGTCGATCACTCCGGTGCGGGTCGGGTTGATCCCGACATGCTCGAGCACCAGTTCGGAACCTTGAGCGATGGAAGCCGCCACCAGGAAGAACGCGGCGGAAGAGATGTCCGCCGGCACTTCGATGCGGGTTGCACTGAGCTTGCCGCCCGCCTGCAGGGAGGCGACCGGACCGTTGCTCTGGACCGAGTAACCGAAGCCACGCAGCATACGCTCTGTATGGTCGCGGGTTGGCGCCGGCTCGGTGACGGTGGTGGTGCCTTCGGCGTACAGGCCAGCCAGCAGCAGGCAGGACTTGACCTGGGCGCTGGCCATTGGAAGCGTGTAGTTCAACGCCTTGAGCTTGTGACCACCACGAATGGTCAGTGGCGGACGGCCTTCAGGACCGGTCTCGACCACCGCGCCCATTTCACGCAGCGGATTGGCTACGCGATTCATCGGGCGCTTGGACAGCGAGGCATCGCCGGTCATGGTGGTGTCGAACGGCTGCGCTGCCAGCAGGCCGGACAGCAGGCGCATCGAGGTGCCGGAGTTACCGACGTACAGCGGCCCGGGTGGCGGCTTGAGGCCGTGCAGGCCAACACCATGAATGGTCACGCGGCCATGGTGCGGGCCTTCGATGACCACGCCCATGTCGCGGAAGGCCTGCAAGGTTGCCAGGGCGTCCTCGCCCTCAAGGAAACCTTCCACCTCGGTGGTGCCTTCGGCCAGCGAGCCGAGCATGATCGAGCGATGCGAGATCGATTTGTCGCCTGGTACGCGAATCCGTCCGGACACGCGGCCACCAGGTTGGGCCAGGAAAATCAGGTCGTTGGCGTTCATAGCGTCCACATAGGCCCGGCGGGCCAGGATTTTACTGAAATGCTCGCGGGCAACCCGGGCGCGGGTGAACACACCCAGCAGCTGGTGCCCGTCCCCAGCATCGACCGCGTCGCGCAAGGCGTCGAGGTCGCTGCGAAATGTATCAAGGGTGCGCAGGACAGCCTCGCGGTTGGCGAGGAAGATGTCATGCCACATGATCGGGTCGCTGCCAGCGATTCTCGTGAAATCGCGGAAGCCCCCCGCAGCGTACCGGAAGATCTCCAGGTTTTCATTGCGCTTGGCCAGCGAGTCGACCAGACCGAAGGCCAGCAGGTGCGGCAGGTGACTGGTCGCGGCAAGCACTTCGTCGTGGCGCTCGACCGACATGTGCTCGACGTCGGCATCCAGCGCGCGCCACAAACGATCGACCAGGGCCAGTGCCTGCGGGTCGGTTTCCGGCAACGGCGTGAGGATCACCTTGTGGCGGCGGAACAATGCCGCATTGGAAGCTTCCACGCCACTTTGCTCGGAACCCGCGATCGGATGCCCCGGCACGAAGCGTGGCAGACGCTCGGCGAAAGACTCGCGAGCGGCACGCACCACGTTGCCTTTGGCACTGCCCACATCGGTGATCACCGCATCGCCCAGGTCAAGCTGAGCCAGACGCGCCAGAAGCTTCTCCATGGCCAGGATCGGCACCGCCAGCTGGATGACGTCGGCGCCGACACAGGCGGCGGCGAGGTCTTCCTCGCAGCGATCGACCACGCCAAGCGCCACGGCCTGCTTGCGCGACTCGGCATCGAGATCGACACCGACCACTTCGCGGCACAGGCCGCTTTCGCGCAGGCCCTTGGCGAACGAGCCGCCGATCAGGCCGAGGCCGACCACGACCAGCCGACCGATAAGCGGTGCGGATTGTTTTGTTACAGCATCAACCACGAGTGCGAACCCTGTTCAGAAATCTAGGCAATCTGCGAGACCCATTGGGGCTGCGTTGCAGCCCATCGCGACACAAGGCCGCACCCACAGGATCCAGTACAGTTTCAAGGCCTGCACAATACCTGTGGGAGCGGCCTTGTGTCGCGATGGGGCGCAAAGCGGCCCCAGTAATCTCAAATCAAAGCACCGCCTTCGGATAGGAACCCAGCACCTTCAGCGCCACGGCCTCCTGACTGATCTGCTCCAGTACCGCCTTGATCAGCGGGTCACGGTGATGGCCGACGAAGTCGATGAAGAACACGTACGTCCATTTGCCGCTACGCGACGGACGGGTCTCGATGCGCGTGAGGTCGATGCCGTTCTCATGGAACGGCACGAGCAGCTCATGCAGCGCACCCGGCTTGTTGCTCATGGAGACGATGATCGAGGTCTTGTCGTCGCCGGTCGGCGGCACTTCCTGGCTGCCGATCATGAGGAAGCGCGTGGAGTTGTCCGGGCGGTCCTCGATCTTCTCGGCCAGGCGGGTCAGACCGTACAGGTTGGCCGCCATGTCACCGGCGATCGCCGCCGAGTTCCACTCGCCCTTCACCCGCTTGGCCGCCTCGGCATTGCTGGACACCGCCACGCGCTCGACGTTCGGATAGTGGGCGTCCAACCACTTGCGGCACTGGGCCAGCGACTGGGCATGGGAGTAGATGCGGGTGATGCTGTCGGTCTTGGTGTTCTCACCCACCAACAGGTGGTGGTGGATACGCAGCTCGACTTCGCCACAGATCACCATGTCGTGCTCGAGGAAGCTGTCCAGTGTATGGCTGACCGCACCTTCGGTGGAGTTCTCCACCGGCACCACGCCGAAGTTGACGGCACCGGCCGCCACCTCGCGGAACACCTCGTCGATGGCCGCCATCGGGCGACTGACCACCGCATGGCCGAAGTGCTTCATGGCCGCCGCCTGGGTGAAGGTGCCCTCAGGGCCGAGGTAGGCGATCTTGAGCGGCTCTTCCAGGGCCAGGCACGACGACATGATTTCGCGGAACAGCCGCGCCATCTCTTCGTTGTCCAGCGGCCCCTTGTTGCGCTCCATGACGCGCTTGAGCACCGCCGCCTCGCGCTCGGGGCGGTAGAACACCGGCTTCTCGCCTTCGGCGAGGGTGGCGGTCTTGACCTTGGCGACTTCCTGGGCGCAACGGGCACGCTCGCTGATCAGCTCGAGGATCTTCTCGTCGAGGCTGTCGATGCGAACGCGCAGCGCCTTGAGTTCCTGATCGGACATCAAGCGTGCTCCTTCTCGAACTCGGCCATGTAGCCGACCAGGGCTTCGACCGCTTCCAGCCCCAAGGCGTTGTAGATCGAGGCGCGCATGCCGCCAACCGAACGATGCCCCTTGAGGTTCAGCAGGCCGCGGGCATCGGCACCCGCGAGGAAGGCTTTGTCCAGGCGCTCGTCGGCCAGGCGGAACGGCACGTTCATCCACGAGCGGGCGTTGTGGCTGATCGGGTTGGTGTAGAACTCGCTGCTGTCGATGAACCCGTACAGGCGGTCTTTCTTAGCGCGGTTACGCTGCTCCATCGCCTCGACGCCACCCTGCTCCTTGAGCCACTCGAACACCAGGCCCGAGAGGTACCAGGAGTAGGTGGCCGGGGTGTTGTACATCGAGCCGTTGTCGGCCGAGACCTTGTAGTCGAGCATGGTCGGGCAGCTGCTGCGGGCACGCCCCAGCAGGTCTTCGCGCACGATCACCACGACCAGGCCGCTGGGGCCGATGTTCTTCTGTGCGCCGGCGTAGATCAGGCCGTACTGGGAAACATCGATCGGGCGCGAGAGGATGTCCGAGGACATATCAACCACCAGCGGCACGTCACCGGCCTCGGGCACCCAGTCGAACTGCAGGCCACCGATGGTTTCGTTGGACGCATAGTGCAGGTAGGCAGCGTTCTTGCTCAGCTTCCATTCGTTCTGGCCCGGAATCGCCAGGTAATCGTAAGCCTTGGCGCTGGCGGCAACGTTGACGCTACCGAAGCGGCGCGCCTCTTCGATGGCCTTTTTCGACCAGATACCGGTCTCGACGTAGTCGGCGACGCCGTTTTCCGGCAGCAGGTTCAGCGGAATCTCGGCGAACTGCTGGCTCGCGCCGCCCTGCAGGAACAGCACCTTGTAGTTGGAGGGGACGGACAGCAGGTCGCGCAGGTCCTGTTCGGCCTTTTCGGCGATGGCCACGTAGTCGTCGCTGCGATGGCTCATTTCCATCACCGACAGGCCCTTGCCGCGCCAGTCCAGCATTTCGGCCTGGGCACGCTGCAGGACAGCATCGGGAAGCGCGGCCGGGCCTGCGCAGAAGTTAAAGGCTCGTTTGCTCACATCCACTCTCGCTCTGCCAAATAGAACAAATCGTAACTTGCAGGCTCGCCAAGCCCTGTAGGAGCGGCGTTGCCTGTTCCAATCAGTCAAACGGGGCGACCTTGGTCGCCCCGCTCGGGTTGTTGCTTCACTTATTCCTGAGGCGCCTCTTCAGCACCCGCGTTGTCCTCGCCCACCGCATCGAGCGGGGCGCCCTCCTCGTCCGTCTCGATCAGTTCGTCGAGCTCTTCCTCGGATGGCTCCTGGACACGCTCCACGCCGACCAACGTCTCGTCGGCGGCCAGCTTGATCAGCGTCACACCCTGGGTGTTACGGCCCAGGCTGGACACCTCACCAACCCGCGTGCGCACCAACGTGCCCTGGTCGGAGATCAGCATGATCTCTTCGCCTTCCTGCACCTGGATAGCACCGGTCAACAGGCCGTTGCGCCCCTTGGTGCCCATGGCGATCACACCCTGACCACCACGGCCACGACGCGGGAACTTCGACAGCGGCGTACGCTTGCCGAAGCCGCGCTCGGAGGCGGTGAGGATCTGCGCGCCGGACTCCGGAATCAGCATGGAAATGATGCGCTGCCCTTTGCCCAACTTCATGCCACGCACACCACGGGCAGTACGGCCCATTTCGCGCACGACGCTCTCGGCGAAGCGGATCACCTTGCCGGCGTCGGAGAACATCATGACTTCCTTGGCACCGTCGGTGATAGCGGCGGCGATCAGGGTGTCACCTTCCTTGAGCTTCAGGGCGATCAGGCCGTTGGAGCGCGGACGGGCGAACTGCACCAGCGGGGTCTTCTTGACGGTACCGGAGGCAGTGGCCATGAAGATGTAGGCGCCGGTAGGCTCGGCAGCCCACTCAGGCGTATCGCCATCTTCCTCGTCGGCTTCCTCGACCTCGACCAGCTCACCCTCGATCACACCGTCGTCACCGTCTTCCAGCTCTTCTTCCGGATCGGCGTGCTGCTGCAGGGCTTCCAGGTCGATCTGCAGCATGGCGGTGATGCGTTCACCTTCTTCCAGCGGCAGCAGGTTGACCAGCGGACGACCACGGGCGGCGCGGGAGGCCTCGGGAATGTCATAAGTTTTGAGCCAGTAAACCTTGCCCTTGCTGGAGAACAGCAGGAGCGTCGCATGGCTGTTGGCGACCAGCAGATGTTCGATGTAGTCCTCGTCCTTCACGCCGGTCGCCGACTTGCCCTTGCCGCCACGGCGCTGGGCCTGGTAGGCGGACAACGGTTGCGTCTTGGCGTAGCCGCCGTGGGAGATGGTCACCACGCGCTCTTCTTCGGGGATCATGTCGCCGTAGTTGAGGTCGTGACGGGCGTCGAGGATTTCGGTGCGACGGGCATCGCCGTACTCGGCACGGATCGCTTCGAGCTCTTCGCGGATCACTTCCATCAGGCGCTCGGCGCTGCTGAGGATGCGGATCAGCTCACCGATCTGCTCCAGGATTTCCTGGTACTCAGCCAGCAGCTTTTCATGCTCCAGGCCGGTCAGGCGGTGCAGACGCAGGTCGAGGATGGCCTGGGCCTGTTCCGGCGACAGGTAGTACTTGCCTTCACGCAGGCCATACTGCTCCGGCAAGTCTTCCGGGCGGCAGGAGTCGGCGCCGGCACGCTCGACCATCACCTGCACGGCACTGGATTCCCAGGCGGTGCTGATCAGGGCTTCCTTGGCCTCGGACGGCGTCGGCGAAGCCTTGATCAGGGCGATGACCGGATCGATGTTGGACAGCGCAACCGCCTGACCTTCAAGAATGTGGCCGCGCTCACGGGCCTTGCGCAGCTCGAACACGGTACGACGCGTCACGACCTCACGGCGGTGACGGACGAACGCCTCGAGCAGGTCCTTCAGGTTCAGCAGGCGCGGACGACCGTCGATCAGGGCGACGATGTTGATGCCGAACACGCTCTGCAGTTGCGTCTGCTGGTAGAGGTTGTTGAGCACCACCTCCGGCACCTCGCCGCGGCGCAGCTCGATGACGATGCGCATGCCGTCCTTGTCGGACTCGTCGCGCAGCTCGGTGATGCCTTCGATCTTCTTCTCCTTGACCAGCTCGGCGATCTTCTCGATCAGACGCGCCTTGTTCAGCTGGTAGGGGAGTTCGGTGACGACGATCTGCTGGCGGCCGCCAACCTTGTCGATGTCTTCGATTTCCGAGCGGGCGCGCATATAGATGCGGCCACGGCCGGTGCGATAGGCCTCGATGATGCCCTGACGACCGTTGATCAGGCCTGCTGTCGGGAAGTCCGGCCCCGGGATGAACTGCATCAGTTCATCGACCGTGATGTCGGAGTTATCGATCAGCGCCAGGCAACCATCGATCACTTCGCCCAGGTTGTGCGGCGGGATGTTGGTGGCCATGCCCACGGCGATACCGCTGGAGCCGTTGACCAGCAGGTTGGGGATCTTGGTCGGCATGACCGCCGGGATCTGCTCGGTGCCGTCGTAGTTAGGAACCCAGTCGACGGTCTCTTTGTGCAGGTCGGCCAGCAGTTCGTGGGCCAGCTTGGCCATGCGCACTTCGGTGTATCGCATGGCCGCGGCGTTGTCGCCGTCCACCGAACCGAAGTTGCCCTGGCCATCGACCAGCAGGTAGCGCAGCGAGAACGGCTGCGCCATGCGCACGATGGTGTCGTACACGGCGGTGTCGCCGTGCGGGTGGTACTTACCGATCACGTCACCGACCACACGGGCGGATTTCTTGTACGGCTTGTTCCAGTCGTTGCCCAGCTCGCTCATCGCATAGAGAACGCGTCGATGCACGGGCTTCAAGCCGTCACGCGCATCGGGCAGCGCTCGCCCGACAATCACGCTCATCGCGTAGTCGAGGTAAGACTGTCTCAGTTCGTCTTCGATATTGACCGGGAGGATTTCTTTGGCCAGTTCGCCCATGAGAAGCCTGATTCCTTTTTCTGGTGAAACTTCGCCTGGTCCCTCGTAGGACGAACGAAGCTCGCCGCCGCTGCGTGAAGGGAAGCGACGACATACGACAAATCAATGAGTTGTGCCATGGATCTGCGCAATGAAGGCCGCTGCAAAGAACGGCCTTGGAAACTGCCGGATGGTATCACAAACGCTGGACGCATGGGAGATGTGGCAGGTTGCCGTGCACCACCATCCGAATGAATTGAAAAACGCCTCAATGGAGGCGTTTGCGACACATCAGCTGGGCTATTTTCGCCGCATCCGGGCGCTCGACCACACCCTTTTCGGTGACGATCACGTCGATCAGATCGGCCGGCGTGACATCGACCACCGGGTTGTATACCTCGACGTCGGCCGTCACCTGAATGCCAGCCACTTCCAGCAGCTCTTCCACGCCTCGCGTTTCCAGCGGAATATCCTCGCCCGTGGCCAGGTTCAGGTCGATGCTGCTGCTGGGCGCCACCACCATGAAGCGCAGCCCGTGATGCATGGCCGCCACCGCTATCTGGTAGGTGCCGATCTTCGCCGCGACGTCACCGTTGGCGGCAATGCAGTCGGCGCCGACCACCACCCAGCTGATGCCCTTGGTCTTCATCAGATGCCCTGCCGCCGCGTCGGCAACCACGGTCACCGGCACGCCGTCGGCGGCCAACTCCCAGGCAGTGAGACGTGACCCTTGCAGCCACGGACGGGATTCACAGACATAAACCTGCTCGACCATCCCCTCCAGCGTGGCGGCGCGAATCACCCCCAAGGCAGTGCCGAAGCCACCGGTGGCCAGGGCCCCGGCGTTGCCATGGGTGAGCAGGGCCTGTTCGCTGCCTTGGTGCTTGCGGATCTGCTCGACCCCAAACTGGGCCATGGTCAGGTTGGCCTCACGGTCACTTTCATGAATGGCGATCGCCTCGGCCTCCATGACTGCCAGCACATCATCGCCCGGGCGCAGGCGCTGCAAGCGCTCACGCATGCGGTTGAGCGCCCAGAACAGGTTGGCCGGCGTGGGGCGCGCCTCGCCCAGCATCAGGAAGTCCTCTTCCAGGGACTCCTCCCACCCCTCGCCTTCAGCCAGGCGCTGACGCAGCGCCAGTACCAGCCCGTAGGCGGCGCTAATGCCGATTGCCGGGGCGCCGCGCACCACCATTTCGCTGATCGCCTCGGCCACCTGCGCCACATCGGTGCAGGTCAGCCAGCACTGTTCCAGCGGCAGCAGGCGCTGGTCGAGCAGGTGCAGCGCGCCATCGTGCCATTCGATGCCCGTCACCGTCTCCGCCGCCATCAGTTGCTCGCGCATCGCCTCTCCCCGTCGCCCTGGCATCAAAAGGCGGCGATTATAGCGACCCTCAGCCGCGGCCGCTCGGGTATACTGCGCGTTTAACCGAACCGACCCTGGTATATACCGCGCATGCCCTCCTCCATGCCCCCTCTAGACCTGTTGCTGGCGCCACGCTGGCTGGTACCCGTGGAGCCGGCTGGCGTGGTGCTGGAAAATCATGCGCTGGGCATCCGCGATGGCCAGATCGCCTGGCTCGGCCCGCGCGAGCGCGCGCCCTTGGCGAATCAGGTGCGGGAACTCCCCGATTGCCTGCTCACCCCCGGCCTGGTCAACGCCCACGGCCATGCCGCCATGTCGCTGTTCCGGGGGCTGGCCGACGACCTGCCGCTGATGACCTGGCTCGAGGAGCACATCTGGCCGGCCGAAGGGCGCTGGGTCGATGAAGCCTTCGTGCGCGACGGCACCGACCTTGCCATTGCTGAACAGCTCAAGGGCGGTATCACCTGTTTCGCCGACATGTACTTCTTCCCTCGCGAAGCCTGCGACCGCGTGCACCGCAGTGGCATCCGCGCGCAGATCGCCGTCCCCCTGCTGGACTTCCCCATTCCCGGCGCCCGCACGCCGGAAGAAGGCCTGCACCTGGCCATCGAGCTGTTCGGCGACCTGCGCCACCACCCGCGCATCACCGTCGCCCTTGGCCCGCACGCCCCCTATACCGTCAGCGACGCGAACCTGGAGAAGATCCGCATCATCGCCGACCAGCTCGACGCGCCCGTGCACATGCATATCCACGAGACCGCTGGCGAAATCGAGCAGGCCCTCAAGGGTAACGGCGAGCGCCCGCTGGCCCGCCTCGCCCGCCTGGGCCTGCTCGGCCCCAATCTGCAAGCGGTGCACATGACCCAGGTCAGCGACGAAGATCTGGCGCTGCTGGTAGAAAGCAACACCAGCGTGGTCCACTGCCCCGAATCCAACCTCAAGCTGGCCAGTGGCTTCTGCCCGGTGGAGCGCCTGTGGCAGGCTGGCGTGAATGTAGCGGTCGGTACCGATGGCGCCGCCAGCAACAACGACCTCGACCTGCTCGGCGAGACCCGTACCGCCGCCCTGCTGGCCAAGGCGGTCGCAGGCTCGGCCACGGCCCTGGACGCCCATCGCGCCCTGCGCATGGCCACGCTCAATGGCGCCCGGGCACTGGGGCTGGAAGCGATTACCGGCTCGCTGGAAGTGGGCAAGGCCGCCGACCTGGTCGCCTTCGACCTCTCCGGCCTGCAGCAGCAACCGGTGCACGATCCGGTCTCGCAACTGATCTACGCCACCGGCCGCGACTGCGTGAAAGACGTCTGGGTCGCCGGCCACGCCCTGGTTCAGGATCGCTGCCTGACGCAGATGGACGAAGCCGCGCTGGCCAGTACCGCCCGCGCCTGGGGAGCCCGCATCGGCGGGCGCAACGAATAGCCGGCCGGCAGCCACGGCTGCCGGCCTGTAGCACTTTCATCGAAGTTTCAGAGGACTGTTCACATGAGCAACGTCGACCACGCCGAAATCGCCAAGTTCGAGGCCCTGGCCCATCGCTGGTGGGACCGCGAGAGCGAGTTCAAGCCCCTGCACGACATCAACCCGCTGCGGGTCAACTGGATTGACGAGCGCGTGAGCCTGGCAGGCAAGAAAGTCCTGGACGTCGGTTGCGGCGGCGGCATCCTCAGCGAGGCGATGGCCCAGCGCGGCGCCACCGTCACCGGCATCGACATGGGCGAGGCGCCGCTGGCGGTAGCCCAGCTGCACCAGCTGGAGTCCGGCGTGGACGTCGAGTACCGGCAGATCACCGCCGAAGCCCTGGCCGAGGAGATGCCCGAGCAGTTCGACGTGGTCACCTGCCTGGAGATGCTCGAGCACGTGCCCGATCCATCGTCTGTGATCCGCGCCTGCTACCGCATGGTCAAGCCGGGCGGCCAGGTGTTCTTCTCGACCATCAACCGCAACCCAAAAGCCTACCTGCTAGCCATCATCGGCGCCGAATACATCCTCAAGATGCTGCCGCGCGGCACCCATGACTTCAAGAAATTCATCCGCCCTTCCGAGCTGGGCGCCTGGAGCCGCGTCGCCGGGCTGGAAGTGAAGGACATCATCGGCCTCACGTACAACCCGCTGACCAAGCACTACAAGCTGAGCAACGACGTCGACGTCAACTACATGATCCAGACCCTGCGCGAGGAATGAGCATGCGCCTGCGAGCAGTACTCTTCGACATGGACGGCACCCTGCTGGACACGGCGCCGGACTTCATCGCCATCTGCCAGGCAATGCTCACCGACCGCGGCCTGCCGACCATCGACGACGCACGCATCCGCGACGTGATTTCCGGTGGTGCCCGGGCCATGGTCGCCGCGACCTTCGCCATGGACCCGGACGCGGAAGGCTTCGAAGCGTTGCGCCTGGAGTTCCTCGAGCGATACCAGCGCGATTGCGCGGTGCACAGCAAGCTGTTCGACGGCATGCCGGAACTGCTGGCCGACATCGAGAAAGGCAACCTGCTGTGGGGCGTGGTCACCAACAAGCCGGTGCGCTTCGCCGAGCCGATCATGCAACGGCTGGGCCTGGCCGAGCGCTCGGCACTGCTGATCTGCCCGGACCACGTGAAGAACAGCAAGCCCGACCCCGAGCCGTTGATCCTGGCCTGCAAGACCCTCGACCTCGACCCGGCCAGCGTACTGTTCGTCGGTGACGACCTGCGCGACATCGAGTCCGGCCGCGACGCCGGCACCCGCACCGCGGCCGTGCGCTATGGCTATATTCATCCAGAGGACAACCCCAACAACTGGGGCGCCGACGTGGTGGTGGACCACCCGCTGGAACTGCGCAAGGTGATCGACAGCGCGCTGTGCGGCTGCTGATCCGATTTCGCGCACCAGGGAGGGCTACGCCCTCCATCGCGACACAAGGCCGCTCCCACAAGGGTCACCTGTCGCCTGTGGGAGCGGCCTTGTGTCGCGATGGGCTGCATGGCAGCCCCCATTGATCGCAAACGATTTAAGGACAGACCGATGTTTGACTACACCGCCCGCCCCGACCTGCTCAAGGGCCGGATCATCCTGGTCACCGGCGCCGGCCGTGGCATCGGCGCCGCCGCCGCGAAAGCCTATGCAGCATTGGGCGCCACCGTGCTGCTGCTGGGCAAGACCGAGGCCAACCTCAACGAGGTGTACGACCAGATAGAAGCCGCCGGCCACCCACAGCCGGTGGTCATTCCATTCAACCTGGAAACCGCCCTGCCCCACCAGTACGACGAACTGGCGGTGATGATCGAGGAGCAGTTCGGGCGCCTCGACGGCTTGCTCAACAACGCGTCGATCATCGGCCCGCGCACACCGCTGGAGCAGTTGTCCGGCGACAATTTCATGCGCGTGATGCACATCAACGTCAACGCCACCTTCATGCTCACCAGCACCCTGCTGCCGCTGCTCAAGCTGTCGGAGGACGCCTCGGTGGTGTTCACCTCCAGCAGCGTCGGGCGCAAGGGGCGGGCCTACTGGGGCGCCTATGGCGTATCGAAGTTCGCCACCGAAGGGCTGATGCAGACGCTCGCCGATGAACTCGAAGGTGTCGCGCCGGTACGCGCCAACAGCATCAACCCAGGCGCCACGCGCACGGCGATGCGGGCCCAGGCCTACCCGAGCGAGAACCCGCAGAACAACCCGCTGCCTGAAGAGATCATGCCGGTGTACCTGTACCTGATGGGGCCGGACAGCAAGGACGTGAACGGGCAGGCGCTGAACGCGCAGTAAGGCTCTGTTCGCCGGAAAGCCGGCTCCTACGGGATCGACCATGTAGGAGCCGGCTTGCCGGCGAATTTTTTCAGCCTGCCGCCAGCGCCGGGCGCACCCGCCCCTGCTGACGCCCTTCCAGCTGCATGCAACGCTCCAGGAACAGGAACATGCAGTCGTAGCTCTTGCAGATCGACCTGCGCAGTTCGGTGCGCAGCCCCAGCGTGGGGTTCTCGCCAGCCAGGGTGCAGATGATCTCCAACGCTTCCCACGGATGGGCATCGTCGTATTGGGCGTGCATCTTCAACCACTTCATCGCGCGCTTGCGGGTTTCCTCGGGGAAGCCCTGGGCGTAGGTGTCGGTCGAGCAGACCACCGCCGACCATTCGCCCGTGGCACCTTCGATGGCGTAATTGGTGGCCGCCATCGAGATGGCCAGCGACTCGGTGGCGCACACCCGCCAGCACCAGTCGTTCAGCCCGTTGAGCTCCGGCGGCACTTCCTGCGCCTGCAACTCGTGCAGGTGAATGCCATGGGCCTGGCACCAGTGCACCCAGTAGTCGGCGTGGTTGAGTTCGACGCGGATGTTGCGCATCAGCCAGCGCCGCGCCATGTCTTCTCCGGGGTGGCGGGCGTAACGGGTCTTGGTGAGGTTGTGGGCCATGTACAACGAGAACTGTTCGACCACCGGCCAGCCACCTATCAGGTACTGGCGGATGGTGGCCGGCCGCAGCTGGCCATCGCGCAGGCGCTGATAGAACTCGTGCTCGACTACTCGGCGCTTGCTTTCGCGGCAATCCTCGATCAGTTGCTGGGCCCAATCCGGATAACTGGCCGGATCCATCAATGGTCCGATCCTTACGAACGAGTCAATCACTGTCAGCTCCTTGATTCCCTGTGATGACCGGGCAAAGTTCAGCGAAAGGTCCCCGGCGCCCGGTGCAGGAGGGGCCTCGCGGCAATCCGTTGGCGCTGCAGGCTGTCGCAGGTGAAGACCTGCGGGCGTTCGATGAGGTAGCCCTGGGCGTAATCCACGCCGATCTCCTGCAACGCCTGCTCGATCAACGGGGTCTCGACGAACTCGGCGATGGTCCGCTTGCCCATGACGTGGCCGATGTGATTGATCACTTCGACCATCGCCCGGTTGATCGGGTCATCGAGCATGTCCTTGACGAAACTTCCGTCGATCTTCAGGAAGTCTACAGGCAAATGCTTCAAATAGGCGAATGACGACATTCCGGCACAGAAGTCATCCAGGGAGAACTTGCAGCCCAGTGCCTTCAATTCATTGATGAATCGAATCGCACTGCCCAGATTGGCGATCGCGCTGGTTTCGGTAATTTCAAAACAAATTAACCAAGGCGGAATGGAAAACTCCTCGAACAGCCGCTGCAGGTAGTCGAGGAACTTGTCATCGCCGATGCTCGACCCCGACAGGTTGATCGCGCACATCGCCAGCGGCCCCTCACGGCCTTCGTCCAGGCACTGGCGCACCACCTGGAACACGCTGCGCACCACCCAACGATCAAGAGCAGTCATCAGGCCATAGCGTTCGGCGGCGGGTATGAAGCTGTCCGGCAGGATGGTACGGCCGTTCTCGTCGTGCAGGCGCAGCAGGATCTCAAGATGCCCGGCCCCCTCCTGCGGGCGCAGGGGCGCGATTTCCTGGGCATAGAGGCAGAAGCGGTTTTCTTCCAGGGCCACGTGCAGACGCTGGATCCAGGCCATCTCGCCGAAACGCATGGACAGCTCGCTGTCGTCGGCATGGTACACCTGGACCCGGTTGCGGCCTTTCTCCTTGGCCATGTAGCAGGCCATGTCGGCGGCGCGCAGCGAGGCTTCCAGGGTGCCGGGCGGCTGGGCAATGTGCACCAGGCCAATGCTGACCGTGGTGACGAAGGGCCGCCCCTTCCAGACGAAATGCAGGCTTTGCACCGCTTGGCGCAGGTGCTCGGCGATGCGTTCGGCCTGATCCGGCGGGCAGTTCTCCAGCAGCACGCCGAACTCGTCACCGCCCAGCCGGGCCAGCGTATCACCCTCGCGCAGGCCGGATTGCAGCACCGCACAGATATGCCGTAGCAACTCATCGCCCGCGGCATGCCCGCAGGTGTCATTGACCAGCTTGAACTGATCGAGGTCGAGGAACATCAGCGAATGACGCCCGGCCTGACGCGCCAGGGCATTGAGCGCCTGTTCCAGGCGATACTCGAACTCGCGTCGGTTGGCCAGGCCGGTGAGTGCGTCATGGGTGGCCTGCCAGGACAGGTTGGCGATGTACTGGCGCTCCTGGGTCATGTCGTGCAGCACCACGACGATGCCACTGACCTGCCCCTCGGTGAGGATGGGCGACCCCACCAGGTTGACCGACACGGTGCTGCCGTCCAGGCGCTGGATCAGCCGGGCATGCTCGGCCCCGCCCTTGAGGCTGCCACTGAGCACCTGCTCGACCAGGGTGCGACTGTCGCTTTCGGCGCTTTCGTCGAGCAGGCTGAACAGCGCCGCCAGCGGCAACCCCTGGGCCTGGGCGGCCTGCCAGTGGGTCAACTGCTCGGCAGCGGGGTTCATGTAGGCGATGCAGCCGTGGACATCGGCGGTGATCACCGCGTCACCGATCGACTCCAGGGTGATCTGCGCCCGCTCCTTCTCCTCCTGCAAGGCGATGGCGAAGGCTTGGCGCTGGGCCAGCAACTTGCTCGAGCGCCGCCAGGCCATGGCGATCAGGAACAGCGCCGTGGCGAGGTTGGTGAGCATGAGCACCTTGAGCAGTACCCGCGAGCCTTCGCCCAGCGCATCGCTGAATGCCCTGGCGGCAGGCGTCACGCCATCGTTGATGGCAACGATATGCGCCTTCCAGTCCAGCACCTGCCGCGCCTCGACGCCACCGGCGTTGAAGCCGTCGCGCATCTGCACGGCCAGCACATCGAGCTGGCGCAGGTAGTCGTCACCGATATCCCACAGGTCAATGGCGGTTTCCATGTAGCTGATATGGCGGAAATTGCGGTAGAACCAGATGATCCGGGCAACGTCGTCGGGGTGGTTGCCCCCCTGCAGGATACCCGTGCGTGCGGCCTCAAGATCCGGCTCGGGGCGATCCAGGGCCAGGCGCAGGTCATGGTCACCTTTGGGTACGAGGATGGCTCGCTGGTAGCGTTCGAACGTCCGCGGGTCACGGTCTTCGGCGTAGAGGCTCAGATAGTAGATGGCATCTTTCTGCGCCTTGGACCACAGGCTCTCGCCCGCCACATAGGCGCGCATGGCGGACAATGCATAGAGGCTCAGGCTGCCCAGCAGCACCTGGAAGACCACAACGGCGACGAAAGGCCAGATGATACCCAGCAGCCTTGGTGCCTCGAGCGTCCGATTTCCCTTCATGTGGTCCCTGTCACTGCGGCAGATAAGGCACGAATCGACCTAGACAAGCACAGCGTAGGCCATTTGCCATGCCTGTGGGAGCGGGATGACCGTCGAAAGTATCAACTCTGCGGTATTGTCGGTGCCTGATGGGGCGCTTTCGCGGATGAATCCGCTCCTACAGGGGCCGCGCTGCCGCCCTGTAGGAGCCAGCCTTGCTGGCGAAGCCCGCACAGTCTCTCAAGTCTGCTGCAAATGCCCGTACAGCTTGGCGTACAGCCCACCCTCGGCGATCAACTGCTGGTGACCGCCATCCTCGGCCACATGCCCGCCGTCGAACACCAGCACCCGGTCAGCCTGCTTCACCGCCGACAGGCGGTGAGCGATGATCAGGGTGGTGCGGCCGCTGAGGAAACGCGCCAGGGCCTGGTGCAGGTTGTACTCGGTGGCCGCGTCCAGTGCCGAGGTGGCTTCGTCGAGGATGACCACCTTGGGCTCGGCCAGCACCATGCGGGCAATCGCCAATCGCTGGCGCTGGCCTCCGGACAAGCGCACCCCGGAACGCCCGACCACGCTGTCCAGCCCCTGGGGCAAGGCGGCGATAGTGGCGTCCAGCTGGGCGATGCGCAGCGCCTGCCAGCAGGCTTCGTCACTGCAGTCGCGGCCCATGGTCAGGTTGGCGCGCACGCTGTCGTTGAACAGCGACGGGTGCTGCAGCACCACCGCGACGTTCTCGCGCAACGTCTCCAGGCCGATCTCCTGCAGGCTGGCGCCACCGAAGCGAATGGTTCCGGCCTGGGCGCTGTACAACCCCAGCAGCAACTGCACCAGGGTGCTCTTGCCACCGCCACTGGCCCCGACGATGGCCACCTTCTCGCCCGGGGCAATGGACAGGTTGAGCTGGTCGAGTACCGGTTCATCGGCGTAGGCAAAACGCAGGTCGCGCACTTCAAGCCCCACCGTCTCGCGCCCGGCGAACGGATCGCTGGCCGCCGGATACTGCGGTTCGTCGGCACGCGCCAGCAGCTCATTGAGCCGGCTCAGCGCACCACCTGCCGCGTAGTAGGCGTACTGCAGGTTCAACAGCTGCTCCACCGGGCCGATCATGAACCACAAGTAGCTGAACACCGCCAGCATCTGGCCGATGGACAGGTCGGAGAACAGCACGGTGAGCATGGCGGCGGCGCGGAAGATGTCGATGCCGAACTGGAACAGCAGACCACTGGCGCGGCCACTGGCATCGCTCTTCCATTGCGAAGCCACGGCATAGTCACGCACCTCGCGGGCGCGCAGGCCCAAACGGCCGAGGAAATACCCCTGGCGATTACCGGCGCGGATTTCCTGAATGGCGTCCAGTGTTTCGCTCAGCGCCTGGGTGAAGCGCGCAGTGCTGTCGTTTTCCAGCTTTTTCAAGTGCTTGACGCGCTTGCCCAGCTGCACGGTGAAAAAGATCACCAGTGGATTGAACAGCAAGATCAGCAATGCCAGCTGCCAGTGCATCCAGATCAGGATCGCGGCAGTACCGGTCAGTGTCATCACCGCCACCAGGAAGCGGCTCAGGGTCTCGCCGACGAACTTGTCCAAGGTATCCAGGTCGGTGACCAGGTGGGTGGTCACCGTGCCGCTGCCCAGGCTTTCGTATTCCTTGAGCGAAATGCGCTTGAGCCGTTCGATCAGACGGATACGCAGGCGATAGACGATATCCTTGGCCAGACCGGCGAACAGCTTGGCCTGGACCACGTTGAACGCCAGCGCGGCCAGGCGCAGGCACAGGGTGGCGCAGAGCATCAGGCCGATGTAGCCAGCCGCAACCTGCCAGCCGGCAGGCAGCAAATGGTTCATCCACTTCAGCGCGGCGTCGCCATGCCCCAGCAGTACCTCGTCCACCAGCAGCGGCAGCAGCAATGGGATCGGCACGCTGCACAGGGCGGCGAGCACAGCCACCAGGTTGGCGGTCCACAGGGCTTTCTTGTGTTGCAGGGCCAGGCGGCGGATTTCCGCCCAGCTCAGGCGATCGGGCACAGCGGCGGGCTTCCCTGGCACAGGGTCTGGCGACCCTGGCAGATCAAGCACAAGCGGCCTGCTGCAGCCAACGGCCGAGCAAGGGCTGCAGGCTTTCCAGCGGCTGGTAGCCGTTGGTCAGCAGTGCCAGTTGACCATTGCGCTCGGCGAGCAGCGTGGGGAAACCGGCGATACCCAGGTCCTGCACCCAGGCAAAATCGGCGCTGGTGGCGGCCCGGGTGTCATGGCTGGCAAAACGTTGCGCGAACGGCTCACGGTCGTATCCGGCCTGCTCGGCCAGGTCCACCAGTTGCGGGGCGCGGGTGACGTCCACACCCTGCTCGTAGAACGAACGCTGGATCAGCTTGAGCAAGCGCCAGGCCCGCTGGCCATCCAGCTCGCGCGCCGCGACCAGGGCGCGGCACGCAGGTTCGGTGTCATAGACGAAACCGTCGGGCATCGCGCCTTCGAAGCGGAACGGCTGCCCGGTGGCATCATGCACGGCCTGCCAATGCTCGAGGATGTACTTGCGGGTCGAGGTGTCCAGGGCGCTGCCGCCGCTACGCAGGCCGCCCGGCACCAGCCGGGTGTCGACCCCGGCCTCGCGGGCCAGGGCGATCAGCGCCTCGGCCACCGGGGCGAAGCCCCAGCACCAGGAGCACATCGGGTCCATCACATAGAGCAGGCGTGCGGACATGCATCAAGCCTCGGCTTTGTAGTTGTAGCCGATCGGGTGCGGCTGGTTGCGCGCCTTGGCCAGTTCGATCTGCTTCTGGCGGTCGATGGCGCTGCGCCGGGTCTTCTCGCTCAGGGTGTCCCAGCAATGCGGGCAGCTCACGCCTGGCGAATAGTGCTCCGACTCCCGGTCCTTCACATCGATCGGGTGGCGGCAGGCATGGCACTGGTCGTACTCGCCCTCGCTCAGGTCGTGACGCACGGTGACCCGGTTGTCGAAGACGAAGCAGTCGCCGTCCCAGAGGCTTTCTTCCTGGGCTACTTCCTCGAAGTATTTCAGGATGCCGCCTTTGAGATGATAGACGGCTTCGAAGCCCTCACCGAGCATGTAGCTGGACGCTTTCTCACAGCGGATGCCGCCGGTGCAGAACATGGCCACCTTCTTGTGCTTGCTCGGGTCGAAGTTGGCCTTGATGTAGTCGGGGAACTCGCGGAAGGTTTCGGTCTTCGGGTCGATGGCGCCCTTGAAGGTGCCGATGGCCACTTCGTAGTCGTTGCGGGTGTCGATCAACAGCACTTCCGGGTCGCTGATCAGGGCGTTCCAGTCTTTCGGGTCGACATAAGTACCCACCGCCTTGTTCGGGTCCACGCCCGGCACGCCCAAGGTGACGATCTCTTTCTTGAGCTTGACCTTGGTGCGGTAGAACGGCTGCTCGTCGCAGTACGACTCTTTATGGTCGACATCCACCAGGCGCGGGTCGTTGCGCAGCCAGGCGAGCAGCGCGTCGATGCCTTCGCGGGTGGCCGACACGGTGCCGTTGATGCCTTCGTTGGCCAGCAGCAAGGTGCCTTTGACACCGTTGTCGGTCATGGCCTTGAGCAGGGGGTCGCGCAGTTCGACGTAGTCTTCCAGGGTGACGAACTTGTACAGCGCCGCCACGACGATCGGTTGGGACATGGATGTGCATCTCCAGGTGGTTGCCCTCGTAAGGGGCGGACCGGGTTTGACAAAAGCAAGGGGGCTGCTGCGCAGCCCATCGCCGGCAAGCCGGCTCCTACAGGTGTTGTAGAAGCTGGCTTGCCGGCGATGGGCCGCGCGGCGGCCCCCAAGGGAATGACGCGGATTGTACCAGAAGGACGGAAAGGATTCAGTGCCCGCCGCCGGCGCACACCGGCGAGGCCGGCGCCACGCCGACCGCCGCCCATTCTTCGGGCGTGTAGGTGTGGATGGCCAGGGCGTGGATCTCGCCCATCAGCTCACCCATGGTGGCGTAGACCTTCTGGTGGCGCTTGACGCTGTTCAGCCCGGCGAACTGCTCGCTGACCAGCACCGCCTTGTAGTGCGTTTCCTGGCCACGGCTGTGCATATGGCTCTCGTTGTGCACTTCAAGGTGTTGCGTGCCCAGCGGCGCCAGCTGCTGTTCGATGCGTTGCTGCATGCTCATCGCGTCAGGCTCACTTCTTCGCCGGTGCCTTGCCGGCGTTCGGGTCGAGTTCCTTGGTCATGTCGTCGAGCAGCTTGTTCACCACCGGCACGGCAGGCTCCAGGCTTTGCTGGGTCAGCTGGGCCGATTGCTGGGTGACTTTAGGCATTTCGCGCAGGACTTTCTTGCCCAGCGGCGACTCGTAGAATTTGACCAGGTCGTTCAGCTCGCCTTCGGTGAAGGTGGCGGTGTACAGGTCGACCATCTTCGGCTTGAGTTTCTTCCAGCCGATGGCGTTGTCCAGGGCGGCGTTGGCCTTGGCCTGGTAGCTGTCGAGGACGGCTTTCTTGGAGGCTGGCGCCTTGGTTTGCTCGAAGCGCTGGGCGAACATCTGCTGGACCTGCATGTACACCGGGGTGCCCAGCTTGTCGGCATTGGCCAGGGTCAGGAATTTCTCGGCGGCAGCATTGTGGCTGGGGGTTGCAGCGAGTACCTGGCCGCTGGCGCAGACCAGGGCAACGGCGGCACAGAGGACACGAAGACGGGTCATTGCATTTCCTTCAAGAAAGAGAGGCGAGTACCTCAGAGTAGAGCATTCTGCGCCGTGGTGGCGAAGTGCTCAAGTGGCACGACGAGCGATGGAACCGCGCTGTCGAATCAGGGCCTAAACTGCGATTTCGGACTACAAAGGAGTGAGCGCAGCATGAGCCGTATCGAGACAGACAGCCTGGGCCCGGTCGAAGTTCCGGAGGAGGCCTACTGGGGTGCGCAGACCCAGCGTTCGCTGATCAACTTCGCCATCGGCAAGGAACGCATGCCGCTCGCGGTGCTGCATGCCCTGGCGCTGATCAAGAAAGCGGCGGCGCGGGTCAACGATCGCAACGGCGACCTGCCCGCCGACATCGCCCGGCTGATCGAACAGGCTGCCGATGAAGTGCTGGATGGCGAACACGACGACCAGTTCCCGCTGGTGGTCTGGCAGACCGGCAGCGGCACCCAGAGCAACATGAACGTCAACGAAGTGATCGCCGGGCGCGCCAACGAACTGGCCGGCAAAGGCCGAGGCGGCAAGGTACCGGTCCACCCCAACGACCACGTCAACCGCTCGCAGAGCTCAAACGACTGCTTCCCAACCGCCATGCACATCGCCGCGGCCCAGGCGGTACACGCGAAGCTGCTGCCAGCGATCGGCGAACTCGCCTCGGGGTTGGCGGAGTTGTCGGAGCGCCACGAAAAACTGGTGAAGACCGGCCGCACGCACATGATGGACGCCACCCCCATCACCTTCGGCCAGGAAGTCTCGGCGTTCGTCGCCCAGCTCGACTACGCCCAGCGCGCCATCCGCGCAACGTTGCCGGCGGTCTGCGAGCTGGCCCAGGGCGGCACCGCCGTGGGCACCGGGCTCAATGCCCCACACGGTTTCGCCGAAGCCATCGCCGCCGAACTGGCCGCCCTGTCCGGCCTGCCGTTCGTGACCGCGCCGAACAAATTCGCCGCCCTCGCGGGCCACGAGCCATTGACCAGCCTGGCGGGCGCGCTGAAAACCTTGGCCGTGGCGTTGATGAAGATTGCCAACGACTTGCGCCTGCTGGGTTCGGGCCCGCGCGCGGGGCTTGCCGAAGTACGCCTGCCGGCCAACGAGCCCGGCAGCTCGATCATGCCCGGCAAGGTCAACCCGACCCAGTGCGAGGCGCTGTCGATGCTGGCCTGCCAGGTGCTGGGCAACGACGCGGCGATCGGCTTTGCCGCCAGCCAGGGGCACCTGCAACTGAACGTGTTCAAGCCAGTGATCATCCACAACCTGTTGCAGTCGATCGAGCTGCTGGCCGATGGCTGCCACAACTTCCAGCAACATTGCGTGGCCGGGATCGAACCGGATGCCGGGCAGATGGCGGCGCACCTGGAGCGTGGGCTGATGCTGGTGACGGCGCTGAACCCACACATCGGTTACGACAAGGCGGCGGAAATCGCCAAGAAAGCCTACAGCGAGGGCAAGACCCTGCGGGAGGCAGCGTTGGAGCTGAAGTACCTGACCAATGAGCAGTTCGACCAGTGGGTGCGGCCGGAGAACATGCTGGCGCCGGGGGGCAAGGGCTGATCTGCTGGTTCGCCGGCAAGCCGGCTCCTACAGAGAATCGCATCCGTAGGAGCCGGCTTGCCGGCGAACCGATCAACGCAACACTTCTGCCCTCCTCGCCTTCCACCCCGCCACCAGCGATGGCCCCAAGGCCACCAGCGCCGAACCCAGCACCACCGTCACCGCGCCGACATAGCCCAGGCCATTGATATCCTCGGCCTGCACATGCTCCGGCCACACCCAGGCCGCCGATGCCACGGCAACAAAGGTCACCAGCGGCGTCAGCGCCAGCGTGGCGCTCACCCGTGAGGCCTCCCAATGCGCCAACGCCTCGGCGAACGCACCATAGGCCACCAGGGTGTTGAGGCAGCAGGCCAACAACAGCCAGCCCTGCACCGGGCTCAGTTGCAGCGCCTCCAGTGGGTGCACCCAGGGCGTGAGCAGCAGCGCGCAGCACAGGTAGATCACCATCATCACTTGCTGCGAGTTCCACACCGTCAACAATTGCTTCTGGCTCAAGGCGTAGAACACCCAGATGCTGGTGGCGAGGATGATGGTCAATACACCGGTGGTGTAGGTGCCCAGCGACGTGAGCAACTCTTCAAGGCGCTGGTTGAAGAACAACCCGAAGCCTGCCAGCAACACCAGCAACCCCAGGCCCTGCCCGAGGCTGAAGCGCTCCTTGAACACGAACACGCTGGCCACCAGCAACAGTACCGGCCCGAGCTGCACCACCAGTTGCGCCGTGCCGGGGCTGAGCAGGTTGAGCCCGACCAGGTACAGCACATAGTTGCCCACCAGGCCACCCACCGCGACCGCCACCAGCGCCTTGCCCTTGAGGCCTAGGTGCCTGAACGACGGTAGCCGTCGATTGGCCGCCAGCCAGGCGAACAACAGACCTCCCGAAACGCTCAGGCGGTACCAGGTGACCGTCACCGGGTCCATCACCTGCAGCACCTGCTTGAGCTTGATCGGCAGGATGCCCCAGAGAAAGGCGGTCAACAGGGCCAGCGACAGGCCATAGGCCCAGCGGCCGGAAGAAATATGCATGGTGTTCTCGATCAGGCCCGTGGTGAGGGAAGGTGCAGTCTAAAGGCTTGACGGGGTGGGAGTGGCGGGAAAAGTTTTCATCAGGTCATTCCCTGGGCGCATGCCTGATTGCCCCAGCCAGGCTGACACCGTCTTGTAGGAGCAGCCTTGCGCCGCGAAAGGGCCGCACAGCGGCCCCGTCCATGTGTAAACCGAGTAGCCCAGAGGGCCGCTATGCGGCCCTTTCGCGGCACAAGGCCGCTCCTACTTCTTGGCGAACGCCGCTTCCAGGGCCTCGTTGATCGTGCGCAGCACCTTCACCCGCGCCCAGCGCTTGTCGTTGGCCTCCACCAGGGTCCACGGCGCGATCTCGGTGCTGGTGCGGTCGACCATGTCCCCCACCGCCTCCGCGTACACATCCCACTTGTCACGGTTGCGCCAGTCTTCCTCGGTGATCTTGTAGCGCTTGAACGGGATCTGCTCGCGCTCCTCGAACCGCTCGAGTTGGGTCTGCTGGTCGATGGCCAACCAGAACTTGACCACCACCACGCCGGCATTGCGCAACTGTTCCTCGAAATCGTTGATCTCGCCGTAGGCGCGCATCCAGTCGGCCGGGCTGCAGAAACCTTCGACTCGCTCCACCAGCACCCGGCCATACCAGGAGCGGTCGAAGACGGTGAACTTGCCGCGCGCCGGAATGTGCCGCCAGAACCGCCAGAGGTATGGTTGGGCACGCTCCTCCTCGGTGGGCGCGGCAATCGGCACGATGCGGTACTGGCGTGGGTCCAGCGCCGCCGCCACGCGACGGATGGCCCCGCCCTTTCCGGCCGCGTCGTTGCCTTCGAACACCGCCACCAGCGCATGCCGGCGCATGTGTTTGTTGCGCAAAAGGCCCGCCAGGCGCGCCTGCTCGGTGACCAACTGTTCCTCGTAGTCGCGCTTGTCCAGCCGCTTGCTCAGGTCAAGCGCACCGAGCAGACTCTTCTGGTCGATGCTGCGCCCCAGCGGGGCGACGTTGCCCTGGTGCTTGAGCGGCTTGTTGCCCAGTGCCGCCTGCAAACTCTCCAGCAGGATGCGCCCCACCGCCAGGCTGCGGTAATACGGGTCGGCGCCCTCGATCACGTGCCAAGGCGCATAGTCGCGACTGGTGCGGCGCAGCACGCGCTCGCCGAAGCGCACGAAACGGTCGTAGGTTTCCGATTGCTGCCAGTCCAGCGGGCTGATGCGCCAGTTGTGCAGCGGGTCTTCCTTCAGCGCCTTGAGCCGCGCCTTCATCTGCTTCTTCGACAGGTGGAACCAGAACTTGATGATCAGCGCGCCCTCGTCGCAGAGCATCTGCTCCAGGCGCTCGGCACCGGCGATGGCCTGGTCGAGCACGGCGTCCTTGAACTGTCCGTGCACGCGGCCTTCGAGCATCTGGCTGTACCAGTTGCCGAAGAACACGCCCATGCGCCCTTTCGGTGGCAGCGCTCGCCAGTAGCGCCAGGCCGGTGGACGTGCCAGCTCTTCATCGGTCTGCTGGTCGAAGGTGCGCACCTCGATCAGCCGCGGGTCCATCCATTCGTTGAGCAGCTTGACCGTCTCGCCCTTGCCGGCGCCCTCGATGCCGTTGATCAGCACGATCACCGGAAACCGCGACTGTTGCTTGAGTTCGTACTGAGCTTCGAGCAGCGCCTCGCGCAGGGCGGGGACTTCTGCTTCATACGTTTCCTTGTCGATGCTGTGGCCGATTTCCGCGGATTCGAACATGGATGGCTCCCTCATTGGATAAGCAAGACTAGCGGAAATGTACTTCGCCTGTACCGGCCCTTTCGCCGGCAAGCCGGCTCCTACAAGAGGCACGCCGGCCATGGATGGGCAGGTACAACCTGCGCAAATGCCACGGATGGCATAAAATCCGCCCGTCCGCTGCAACCGAGCCAACCATGTCCACCCTTCTTCAGCATGCCCAGATCGACTGGGACGACCAGGGCCGCCCCCACTCGCGGCAATACGACGATGTCTATTTCGCCATCAATGAAGGCATCGACGAGACCCTGCACGTGTTCATCGAGCAGAACCAGCTGCGCCAGCGCTTCGCTGAACTGAAACCGCACGACTGCCTGGTGATCGGCGAGACGGGCTTTGGCACCGGCATGAATTTCTTCTGCGCCTGGCAACTGTTCGCCGAACTGGCCCCGGCCGGGGCACGCCTGCACTTCGTCAGTGTCGAGAAGTACCCGCTGAGCCGCGACGACCTCGCCCGCGCCATGCAGCTTTGGCCAGAGCTGGCGGCGTTCACCCAGCCTCTGCTTGAACAGTACGTGGCGATCCACCCAGGCTTCCAGCAGTTCAGCCTCGACGGTGGCCAGGTCACCCTGAACCTGATGATCGGCGATGCGCTGGAGCAGTTGCCGCAGCTCGACGCTCGCATCGACGCCTGGTTCCTCGACGGCTTCGCCCCGGCCAAGAACCCCGACATGTGGACGCCCGAGCTGTTCACCCAGCTGGCTCGCCTGTCGCGGCCCGGGACCACGCTGGGCACCTTCACCACCACCGGCTGGGTGCGCCGCTCGCTGATCGAAGCCGGCTTCACCATGAAGAAGGTGCCGGGCATCGGCAAGAAATGGGAAGTGATGCACGGTGTATACACGGGCGCCGCAGCTGCGCCAGCCGCGCCTTGGTACGCACGCCCGACCGATTTGCCCGGCCCACGCGAAGCGCTGGTGATCGGTGCCGGCCTGGCCGGCAGCGCCACGGCCAGGAGCCTGGCCGAGCGCGGCTGGCAGGTCAGCGTGCTGGAGCGCCATGCCGGCCCGGCCCAGGAGGCCTCGGGCAATCCACAGGGCGTGCTGTACCTCAAGCTTTCCGCCCACGGCACCACCCTCTCGCAGATGATCCTCTCAGGCTTCGGCTACACCCGCCGCTGGCTCGAACACCTGCAGCGCGGCCAGGACTGGGACGCCTGCGGCGTACTGCAACTGGCCTTCGACGATCAGGAAGCCGCACGCCAAGCCAAGCTGGCCGCTGCGTTCGACGAAAGCCTGCTACAGCGGCTGGAACACGACCAGGCCGAGGCCGTGGCCGGCATCGCCCTGGCCAGTGGCGGCCTGTTCTATCCCGAAGGCGGCTGGGTGCATCCACCGGCCTTGTGCCAGGCGCAGCTCGGGCATCCGAATGTTCGCCTGCTCAACCACCACGAGGTGATCGAACTGCGCAAGGTCGATGGCCAGTGGCAGGCCTGGGATGGCGAGCGCCTGCTGGCCAGCGCGCCGCTGGTGGTGCTGGCCGGTGCCGCCGATGTCCGGCGCTTCCCGGCCTGCGCCGAGCTGCCGCTCAAGCGCATCCGCGGGCAGATCACCCGCCTGCCGGCAACAGAAGCCAGCCGCGCGCTGCGCACGGTGGTCTGCGCCGATGGCTATGTCGCGCCGCCGCGTGGCGACGAGCACACCCTCGGGGCCAGCTTCGACTTCCACAACGATGACCTCACACCGACCACCGCGGAGCACCAGGGCAACCTCGGGCTGCTGGAGGATATCTCGACCGACCTGGCCACGCGCCTGGGTTGCGCCGAGCTTGATGCCGAACAGCTCGAAGGGCGTGCGGCGTTTCGCTGCACCAGCCCCGACTACCTGCCCATTGTCGGGCCGGTCGCGGATGTCCAGGCGTTCAACACCACCTATGCCATGCTGGCCAAGGATGCGCGGCAGGTGCCGGATATCGCCTGCCCGTGGCTGGATGGGCTGTATGTCAACAGCGGGCATGGATCGCGCGGGCTGATCACGGCACCGTTGTCGGGCGAGCTGATCGCGGCGTGGGCCTGCGGCGAACCGTTGCCGGTCCCCAGGGCCGTTGCCGAGGCGTGCCATCCTAACCGCTTTGCCTTGCGCCGCTTGATTCGCGGCAAGTAACGCACCGGTTGAGCGCTCCAATACGCCCCCTGTAGGAGCGGCTTTAGCCGCGATCACCCGCGAAGCGGGTGCCAGGCACCGTGATGCCCCCATCGCGGCTAAAGCCGCTCCTACAGAGAGCAGGCAAACTGCCACCACTCTATATAACAGATCGATCTAAAACTCTCGCAACCTAACCATGTCCTTCACTAGGTGCCTGGAATAAAGGGCACACCTCCCCAACGGCAAAACCGGTAAGGACCTATGTGCGGATTAGCAGGAGAGTTACGTTTCACCCCCCTCAACCAAGCCCCACGCCCGGCGGACCTCGCCGCCGTGGAGCGCATCACCCACCACCTGGCACCCCGCGGGCCCGACGCCTGGGGCTTCCATAGCCAGGGCCCGATTGCCCTCGGCCACCGTCGCCTGAAGATCATGGACCTGTCCGATGGCTCGGCCCAGCCCATGGTCGACACGCCCCTGGGGCTGTCGCTGGCCTTCAACGGCGCCATCTACAACTTCCCCGAACTGCGTCAGGAGCTTCAGGCCCTGGGCTATCACTTCCACTCGGACGGCGACACCGAAGTGCTGCTCAAGGGCTACCATGCCTGGGGCGCGGCGCTGCTGCCCAAGCTCAACGGCATGTTTGCCCTGGCCATCTGGGAACGCGACAACCAGCGCCTGTTCCTGGCCCGCGACCGCCTCGGCGTCAAGCCGCTGTACCTGTCGCGCAACGGTGAACGCCTGCGCTTCGCCTCGACCCTGCCAGCGCTGCTCAAGGGCGGCGATATCGACCCGCTGATCGACCCGGTGGCGCTCAACCACTACCTCAACTTCCATGCGGTGGTGCCCGCGCCGCGCACCCTGCTGGCCAATGTGCAAAAGCTCGAACCCGGCACCTGGATGCGTATCGACCGCCACGGTGAAGTCGAACGCCAGGCCTGGTGGCAATTGCACTACGGCCCGAACCCGGAGGAGCGCGAACTCGACCTCGAAGGCTGGACCACCCAGGTGCTCGATACCACACGCGACGCCGTGGCGATTCGCCAACGTGCGGCGGTGGATGTCGGCGTGCTGTTGTCCGGTGGCGTCGACTCCAGCCTGCTCGTCGGCCTGCTGCGAGAGGCCGGGGTGGACGACCTGTCGACCTTTTCCATCGGTTTCGAGGATGCCGGCGGTGAACGCGGCGACGAGTTCCAGTACTCCGATCTGATCGCACGCCACTACGGCACCCGCCATCATCAACTGCGCATCGACGAACGCGAGATCATCGAACAGTTGCCAGCAGCGTTTCGCGCCATGAGCGAACCGATGGTCAGCCATGACTGCATCGCTTTCTACCTGCTCTCGCGGGAAGTCGCGAAGCACTGCAAGGGCGTGCAGAGCGGCCAGGGCGCCGACGAGCTGTTCGCCGGCTATCACTGGTACCCGCAGGTGGACGGCGCCGAAGACGCCTTCGGCGCCTACCGCGCCGCCTTCTTCGACCGTAGCCACGAGGAATACCGCGAGACCGTGCAGCCCCCCTGGCTGCTGGAGAGCGATGCCGCAGGTGACTTCGTCCGCGAGCACTTCGCCCGCCCAGGCGCCCCCGATGCGCTGGACAAGGCCCTGCGCCTGGACAGCACGGTGATGCTGGTGGACGACCCGGTCAAGCGCGTGGACAACATGACCATGGCCTGGGGCCTGGAGGCGCGCACGCCCTTCCTCGACTACCGCCTGGTCGAATTGTCGGCACGCATCCCGGCACGCTTCAAGCTGCCCGATGGTGGCAAGCAGGTACTCAAGCAGGCAGCGCGGCGGGTCATCCCCCATGAAGTGATCGACCGCAAGAAAGGCTACTTCCCAGTCCCCGGCCTCAAGCACCTGCAAGGCGCGACGCTGGACTGGGTGCGCGAACTGCTGACCGACCCCAGCCAGGACCGTGGCCTGTTCAATCCGGCGATGCTTGATCGCCTGCTGAGCAACCCGCACGGCCAGCTCACCCCGCTGCGCGGTTCCAAGCTGTGGCAGCTGGCCGCCTTGAACCTGTGGCTCAGCGAGCAAGGAATCTGATCGATGAAAGCTCACGAAATCGCCTACGGGCAACGCCTGCTGCGCGGCCAGGCACCCTCCTACGAACGCCTGCAGGCGCGCCTGGCCGGTGACGGCAATCAGCCCCACGATCAGCCACGCGCGGTGCACTGTGGCTGGGGACGGCTGCTGATCGGGCACACCTATCCCGACCCGGTCGGCCTTGCCGAGGCCCTGCTGGAAGAACAGGCCGGCGAGCGCGACATCGCCTTGTACGTGGCCGCGCCCCAGCAAGTGCTGGCTCAAGCGCCACAACAGCTGTTCCTCGACCCGTCCGACACCCTGCGCCTGTGGTTCACCGATTACCGCCCGGCGCAACGGGTATTCCGCGGCTTCCGCATCCGCCGCGCGCAAGGCGCCGCCGACTGGCAGGCGATCAACACGCTGTACCAGGCGCGCGGCATGCTGCCGGTTGATCCTGAGTTGCTCACCCCACGCCACCTTGGCGGCCCGGTGTACTGGCTGGCCGAGGATGAAGACAGCAACGCCGTGATCGGCAGTGTCATGGGCCTGGACCATCACAAGGCCTTCGACGACCCCGAGCATGGTTGCAGCCTTTGGTGCCTGGCCGTCGACCCGCACTGCACGCGTCCAGGCGTCGGTGAAGTGCTGGTGCGCCACCTGGTCGAACACTACCTGAGCCGGGGCCTGGCCTACCTCGACCTCTCGGTGCTGCACGACAATCGCCAGGCCAAGCGCTTGTACCACAAGCTCGGTTTTCGCAACCTGCCGACGTTCGCGATCAAGCGCAAGAACGGTATCAACCAGCCGCTGTTCCTCGGGCCGGGGCCGGAAGCCGGGCTCAACCCCTATGCCCGGATCATCGTCGACGAGGCGCTGCGCCGCGGCATCGATGTGCAGGTGGACGATGCCGCCAGCGGCCTGTTCACCCTGAGCCTGGGGGGGCGGCGCATTCGCTGCCGCGAATCGCTCAGCGACCTGACCAGCGCCGTGACCATGACCCTCTGCCAGGACAAGTGCCTGACCCGCAAAGTGTTGCACGCCGCCGGTCTGCAAGTACCGGCGCAGCAATTGGCGGGCACCGCCGACGACAACCAGGCGTTCCTCGACGCGCATGGCGCGGTGGTGGTCAAGCCAGTGGATGGCGAACAAGGCCAAGGGGTAGCGGTGAACCTGGGCCGCCTCGACGAACTCGACCAGGCCATCGAACAGGCGCGGCGCTTCGACAGCCGCGTGTTGCTGGAGAGTTTTCACCCAGGCAGCGACTTGCGCATCCTGGTGATCGGCTATGAAGTGGTGGCCGCTGCCATCCGCCATCCGGCGCAGGTGATTGGCGACGGCAGGCACAACCTGCACGCGCTGATCGACGCCCAAAGCCGCAGGCGCCAGGCCGCCACGGGCGGTGAAAGCCGCATCCCCCTGGACGACGAGACCGAGCGCACACTCAAGGCCGCGGGCCTGGGCTACCACCATGTGCTGCCGGCCGGTCAGCGCCTGGCCGTGCGACGCACCGCCAACCTGCACACCGGCGGCACCCTGGAGGACGTGACCGCGCGCCTGCACCCGGTGCTGGCCGATGCCGCCGTGCGCGCCGCCCGCGCCCTGGAGATCCCGGTGGTGGGGCTGGATTTCATGGTTCGCGATGCCGAGCATCCGGACTACGTGATCATCGAAGCCAACGAGCGCGCAGGGTTGGCCAATCATGAGCCACAGCCCACCGCCGAACGATTCGTCGACCTGCTGTTTCCCCACAGCCGGCCAGTGGTATGAGCCCGTGCCGGCCTCTTCGCGGGCAAACCCGCTCCCACCCTGATGATCGGCACCGTACCTGTAGGAGCCGGCTTTGCCGGCGAAAGGGCCAGCAAACACGACACAAAGCCCAAGGAGCAGTCCATGCCCGCATGCCCCCCCGAACCCGACCTCGACTACCTGAAGAAAGTCCTGCTGGAGATGCTCGCCATCCCCAGCCCCACCGGTTTCACCGACACCATCGTGCGCTATGTGGCCGAGCGCCTGGACGAACTCGGCATCCCCTACGAGCTGACCCGCCGCGGCACCATCCGCGCCACCCTGAAGGGCCGTCAGAGCTCGCCCGACCGCGCCGTCTCGGCGCACCTGGACACCATCGGCGCCAGCGTGCGCCAGATGCAGGACAACGGCCGCCTGGCCCTGGCCCCGGTGGGCTGCTGGTCGAGCCGCTTCGCCGAGGGCAGCCGGGTCAGCGTGTTCACCGATACCGGCGTGATTCGCGGCAGCGTGCTGCCATTGATGGCCAGTGGGCACGCGTTCAATACCGCCATCGACCAGATGCCGATCAGTTGGGACCACGTGGAAGTGCGCCTGGACGCCTACTGCGCCACCCGCGCCGATTGCGAGGCGCTGGGTATCGCCATCGGTGACTGCGTGGCGTTCGACCCGCTGCCGGAGTTCACCGAAAGTGGCCATATCAGCGCCCGCCATCTGGACGACAAGGCCGGTGTGGCGGCCCTGCTGGCCGCGCTCAAGGCCGTGATGGAAAGTGGTCGCCAGCCGCTGATCGACTGCCACCCGCTGTTCACCATCACCGAAGAAACCGGCTCCGGTGCCGCGGCCGCCCTGCCCTGGGATGTCAGTGAGTTCGTCGGCATCGACATCGCCCCGGTGGCGCCGGGGCAGGCCTCCAGCGAACATGCGGTGAGCGTGGCCATGCAGGATTCGTCAGGTCCTTACGACTACCACCTGTCACGCCATTTGCTGAAGCTTGCCGGCGATCAAGGCCTGCCCGTGCGCCGTGACCTGTTCCGCTACTACTTCAGCGACGCCCATTCGGCGGTGACCGCGGGACACGATATCCGCACCGCCCTGGTAGCCTTCGGCTGCGACGCCACCCACGGCTACGAGCGCACCCATGTTGACAGCCTGGCGGCGCTCAGCCGGCTGCTATCGGGCTATCTGCTCAGCCCGCCAGTGTTCGCCAGCGACTCGCAGCCGGCCAATGCCTCGCTGGAGCGCTTCAGCCACCAGCTGGAGCACGATGCGCAAATGGAAAGCGAGACACGGGTACCGGCGGTGGACAGCCTGGTGGGTCACAAAGCTTGACTGCCCCCCTGTAGGAGCGGCTTTAGCCGCGATGCAGGCGACACGAAGCCTGGCACCCGCTTCGCGGGTGATCGCGGCTGAAGCCGCTCCTACAGGGCTCGCGCTGGATCAATGAGTGACTGCGCATGTCCGCAGATTTCACGTAGCATGCACCCATGCCCACCACTGCCCCCAGACCATGCTGATCCCCTACGACCAACTCGAAGCCGAAACCCTGACCCGCCTGATCGAGGACTTCGTCACCCGCGACGGCACCGACAACGGCGACGACACGCCCTTGGAAACCCGTGTACTACGCGTGCGCCAGGCGTTGGCCAAGGGCCAGGCATTCATCCTGTTCGACATGGAAAGCCAGCAATGCCAGCTACTGGCCAGGCATGAAGTGCCGCGCGAACTGCTGGACTGACCCCATCAGGCTTGCTGCTTGTCCCGGGCCAACGCCTTGATCCGCTTGTACACCTCGACCCGGTGCACCTCGACATGGCGAGGGGCCTGGATGCCGAAGCGCACCTGGCCATTTTCCACCGCCATCACCTGGATCTTGATGTCATCGGCGATGACAATCACCTCACCGATCTCGCGTCCGATTACCAACATGCTCCGATCCTCCAGCTCCAGGAAAAATCGGAGACTGCACCCAGGCCTTTTGCCTACTCAATCGTTCACCAGACAAAAAGACCGATCCTACTTACGTCGGTAATAGATCCTACAAAAACACCTCTCAATTGCCGCTTCTGCGTGACTTCGCTCGCATCTTGACGGCCATGTCCGCCATCTCGTCGTAGAGACGTTGCGGCGCCTGGCACTTGAGCTGCCAGGCTTGGCGCCCAGCCTCATGGGGCAGGATCAGGAACTCGCCCGCGGCCACCCGCCCATGAATGTGCTCGGCAATGTCGGCGGCACTGATGGGCGAACCTTCCAGCAATTTGCCGACCTGTGCCTTCATGGCCGGGTCCGGTCCACGAAACGAGTCGAGCAGGTTGGTCTGGAAGAACGACGGGCAGACCACATGCACCGCGACCTCCGACTGGCGCAGTTCCACCAGCAGGCTTTCCGACAGCGCCAGCACGCCGGCCTTGGCCACGTTGTAGTTGCTCATGCCCGGCCCCTGCATCAACGCAGCCATGGAAGCAATGTTGATGATCCGCCCCTTGCTGCGTTCCAGCAGCGGCAGGAAGGCCTTGCACCCCTTGACCACCCCCATCAGGTTGACCGCGATCTGCCAGTCCCAGTCCTCCAGCGACAACTCGGCGAAGAAACCGCCCGAAGCGACCCCGGCATTGTTGACGATCACGTCGATACCCGCGAACTTCTCCTCGCAGGCCTGGGCCAGGGCCGTGAGCTGGCTGTAGTCGCGCACGTCGCAGCGCTGGATGAAGCCATCGCCACCGGCCTCGCGCACCTGCTCCAGCGTCTCGCGCAACCCTGCTTCGTTGACATCGGCCAGCGCCAGGCGCCAGCCGTCACGGGCCCAGCGCAGGGCAATCTCGCGGCCAAGGCCGGAACCGGCACCGGTGATCATCATTCGGTTGTGCATGGGGAAAACAGGTCCTGATCAGTGGGAATGGGCTGGAGTCTAGCCACAACCCGAAGAGCCGCGGTGCGGCATCAGGATGCTGAATGAGAAGGCATTGGGGGCGGCGCTAGCGCAGTACACACAAGCCAATTGAATCTTTGCCTGCGCGCAATGGTCGCAATCAGTAAGCGGCCAGCATTCCGAGGCCCTTGACCCTCAATCACCCAAGGACTCCGCCATGACCACGATCCTGATCATCATCCTCATCCTGCTGCTGATCGGTGGCTTACCGGTCTTCCCGCACTCGCGCAGCTGGGGCTATGGCCCTTCCGGCATCGTCGGCGTGGTGCTCGTGGTGCTGTTGGTGTTGTTGCTGCTCGGCCGGATATGACGGGCGGATCACCCGCCCTGCTCTGCCAAGTGCAGACCGGGCGGGCGAGTGTCGCGCTTGGATGTTGCTTTGCCCGTAGCTGGCCTGATGACGATACAAACAGATCTCGAGCCGCCGCATCTGAAGGCTCGCCAAGCGCAAGTTGTCCATGACATCACTGATCGTGGCCTGTGTGGTGCTGCACTGGTCTTCGATCACCTGGCAGGCCCCGATCAGCGCTTGCGCCTTGATCATCCGCACGCTCCCCCTGATTCGGTGAGCGAGCAATCTCAGCCCGTGCAGGTCTCGATGCCGAGCACACTTGCACAGCAGCTTCAGATCATTGCGATTGGTGTCTATCAAAACCTGCAAAAGGCCACTCAACGACGTCGCGTCGCCTGCCGCCAAGCGCTCCAACTCGCTCATGTCCAACGCCCCCATGCCAAAGGCTCGCATACCCTCGCAGGACAAGAGCGAACTCAGCCGTGCCATCGACAAGGGCTTGGGCAGGCACCGGTCCATGCCTGCCGCAAGACAGCGCTGCGCGTCCACTGTTCGCCGTCGGACCGTCAGCCCAAGGATCACCACAGGAAAACACTGTCGCCGATATTCATGCAAACGCAACGCACGGGCGAATCGCCAGCCATCCATACCTGGCATTTCGCAGTCGCTCAGTACTACGTCGAATGGCGTTTCGAGGCACATTCGCAACGCCCGCCCACCGTCTTCTGCCTGGGTGACGGCATGGCCCAGACGCTGCAACTGAAGCGTCAGCAGCAGACGAGTCGCCGGGTGCCCATCCACCACCAGCACGCGCAGACGCCTGGTATTTGGCTGTGGCTGATCATGTAACCGTGAATCTGACAAGGGACGCTCAATTGGGCTGCAGGCGCAGGTGAAGCTGCTATCCGTCGCCTATCACTACCCTGTTGCGCCTGACGATGCCAACGCCCGCTCTGCGAGCATCAGATCAATCCATTACGTCGAGCGATATCCGCCATGTCGATGACCGAACCCACCTTGAGTTTTTCGATAAGGCGGGTCTTGTAGGTACTGATGGTCTTGTTGCTCAGCAACATGGCCTCGCCGATGGCCTTGTTGCTCAAGCCTCGTGCCAAATGCTGCAGGATGACCAGTTCGCGATTGGTGAGGCTGGCCAGTGCCTGCGCCTCGTTCAACTGAACATCACGCCGATCGACCGAACTGAGGGCAACATCCGGGAAGTAGGTGTAACCCGACAGCACGGCCATGATCGCCTTGCTCAGGGTTTGCAGGCTCTCGGTCTTGGAGACGAATCCAGATGCCCCTGCCTTCATACAGCGCAACGAGAAGTTTTCGGTAAGTTGCGACGTCAGTACCACGACCTTGGCAGGGCGCGGCATTGCCTTGATCCGGGCAATCACTTCCAGCCCATCGAGGCCCGGTATGAGCAGGTCGAGAATAATGACGTCGGGCATACGCTCACGGGCCAGCACGATAGCATCGATACCGTTGTCCGCCTGCCCGACGACCTCCAGGTTGTCCATGCGCAATTGCATGCACACGCTGCTGCGAATGAAGGGATGATCGTCCACCACTAGTGCTGTGTACATTCCCTGCCTCCCAGTGCTGGCAGTCTCCCCGCTGCCCTCATCGCCCCACCACCACATCCCTGCGTTCGCTCCCCTCATGAAGCTCGAACTGATAGAAACGCCCGGTATCCACGGAGAACTGGCGGTTGCGCCCAGGCAACAGGTGATGCTTGATGGCCGTGTCGCATTTATTGCCGGTGATATCGCACTGGCGGAAGTGGTCCAGCACTACGGTTGCATTGCCCTCATTGGTCACATGCAGAGTGCCATCCCGGTGATCCACGGGAGTCTGGTAGCGAGCCTCGGATGGTTTGACGAACAGCAGTGTTCCATAGCCTGCCAGCACATTGACCCCGGCCTTGAAGCTGTTCTTGTAGTCTTGCGCCTCGGCTTCGGACACCGCGAAACCGTCACGCTGCTCTGGTAATACCGGAATGAAACGCAAACGGAAATACCGCTCCTTGACACGCTCCCCCCGGTACAGCAGACGAACGGACTGCATGCCACGCGCTGGCACGATCAGACGTGCCGGGCTGGCAATCAAGCCGCGGGCCTCCAGTGGCAGCGTATCCTGATCGACCTCACGGGCGCTGCCATCGTCGTCATAGACTAGCTCGGCGACACTGACCTTGACGAACGCCGTGCTGTCGCCACCATTGCGCACACGCTTGAGCACCGTACTGCGGGCAGCATCGAGGTAATCGTACAACCCACCCACGTTGAGTGCGGGCGTGGCCAGCAACGGCAAGGGGAACAGTAGGCCGAGGGCGGCCAGCAGGAAGGGACGGATGGTCATTGAAAACGGTCCTCTCGCAGGGTTTTCGCACTGATGAACGACGCCGTTGCATTGTTCATGCTTGTGCCGACGAAGATTGATTCAACCTTTCCCAAAGAATCTTCGGAAATTTCCCAAATCGCCCCAGCCCCCTAAAGCTCCGCATCGAACACCACCGTCACCTGCCCTTGATAGGTTGTACCCGCATGCACGACCATCTCCCCCACACCCGCCTGTCGCACTTGAAAATGCAGTTGCCCTGGCTGATCGAACAGCAGGTGCTGCGGGTTGAACACGGGAGCCCCCGTTGCACCAGTGCTCAACGGAACATGTCGTGCAGCGCCACCGCCATGCTGGACATTGCTCGGCAGCGACAGGCTGACCTCCACCGGTACGGCATGGTGCATCGGGTTGCGTATGCCGCAATGCGCCCCCATGTCGAACTCGCAACGCTTGTAGACTTTGAAAGGGCCGGAAGACCAGATCCTGAATGGCAGGTCGCGCTCCAACCGCGATGGCACACCACGCCCTCCCAAGTAAGCCTGCCAGCCCCCAGGAGGTTCGAGCACGGCGCGATCCGAACCCGGAGGGAAACGCAGGTAGAGGTCGTGCCTGACGTCCAGGTCCAGGTGCACGGTCAGCACACGGTCATTGAGCCCTGAGACATTGTTGCCAAAGGCGAAATCTGCATCCGCCCCCACCGTAAACTGGGTGCTGCCTCGGTAAGTCCCCTGGGGCATGCCGATGGGGCGCGGCATGATCAAGCTGTAAGTGGTACCGGCCAGCCCCACTTCGCTTTCGACCTGATCCTCGTCCTCACCTCTGACGGAGTCGCTGTAGCAGGGCTGTGGGTCCCGGGGATCGTTCACCGACCAGAGAAAACGCCCGTAGGCGCCAAAGTTGAGGCTGTTACTGATACGTATCGCACAGCCTCCCTCCAGGTCGAAGATCGGTACATCCGCTGTACCTCGGGTACGCTGCAGCTCCAGGCTGAACTCCTGGAATTCGAGGGTGACCGGATAGCTGTCCAACGTCGACTGGTTGACCACCGTCACTGTTCGCCGCGGGGGAAGTCTCACGAATAGTCGGTCTCGTGGATCCGCCGCGCGTTTGCTCGTGGTCTTGAGAAAGCTGATCGGCAAGTCCACCGTATCCTTTGTGCACATCACCGGCCAGCGTCCGCAGAAATCGGCCCTCGGTGTCGTGTTCTCGAACTGCCCGGCGGCATCGCCCATGTATCGGGCCGAAAGCGTCACGTCCACCGCCCAGGCTGAAGACAGGCTGCTTGCCGCGAGGCCTAGCATGCCCAACAGTAATGTCCTGGCCTGCTTCATCAAATCGTTTCTCCTTGCTCCGATGCCCCAAGCACCGCCAACCCTTGCTTCTCGCACGGCAGGTCACCGACCAGCAGCACATCGTCTTCGCGCGCATGGGCCATCAGGTCCAGCGACACATTGCAGAGGGGTTGCCCCCTGTAGCGGATTTCCAGGGTCGGCGTGGACTCGCTCAACTGCACGGCGAAGTGCCCACCCGCCTCGCTGACGCTCCGGCTGGCATGATTGATCACCATGGCACCCGCCAGGGGCTGGCCCTGCGCATCCAACAACCGCCCCAGCACCGTGACGGTACGCACGACACGAATCTGGTGGTAATCGACACCGCCCCGATTGAGGTGGTAATCGAGGCTGGAAGGCTGGATGACCGCCGAGGGGTCGTGTGCCTGGGCAAAATCGAACTGTACATGCCCGCTACGGTAAGCTCTGACCGGCACGACGTTGCGCCCTGGATGCAGTGTGGTGCTCACGCCCAGGAAATCGTCACCGCGCAGTGCCAGGCCGGGCAGGTCGCTGTCGACATCGATGATCAGGCCGGCCTCCTGCGGCACGAACTGGCCGGACATCGCCATGCTGCCAGCGCCGAATGCCACCAGGCTCTGCAGGTTCAGGCCAGCGCTGAGTTCACCGTTATAGGACGAGGTTTGTGCATAGGCATCCCCGTGCAGGGTCTGGCTCTGGAACTGGGCGTTGCCTGAGTAGCCGGTCCCGTAGCGGTCCACGGTAAGCGTGCCGCCCACACTGCGCACAGCCCCCAGTGCGACATCCTGCTGATAGGACAATGACGCGTTCTGGTCCCGTCCACCGTCCCGGGAGGTCCGTGTCCCCAGGCTCGCGCCCAGCCGCCGCCCCGGCCCGCCAAGGCTCATGCTCAGGCTAAGGTTGATGCCTCGGCTGCGTTGCTCGCCGGTACTGAGGGTGCCCGGGCGATCAAACACCGACACACGCCAGTTCGCCTCGGATCCGAGCAGCTTTCCGTAGTAGGAAAAGCCCAGGTCGGCACCGGTACCACTCTCAGCCCCCGTGCCATGCGCCAGGCGCAACGTGGCTGTGCTGCGAGGCGTCAGCCGATGGTTATAGGACAGGGAGGTCTGACGAATGTCCTCTTGTCGGCGTAGCGCCTGGCGCACCGAAGCGGAGGCATCGACACGGCTGCGGCTGTGGCTCAGCACCAGCGAACCCTGGTCATGGTTCAACACGGCTTGCAGGTCATGACCGTCACCACGCCCCTGACTCTGGTAGAAATTGCCGTACAGCTTGAGGCGGTCCAGCGCGTCCCAATCCAGCGACACCCCGTATTGCATGGACTCGTCGACCTGTTGGGCCGACATCCCCACAATTGCCCGAGGGTGCAACAGGTAATTGGTCATCACCCCTGCGGCCAGGCTCTGCTCACGACTGTCCTGCCAATTGCTCAACAGGGTCTGCTGTTGCCCCAGGTAGACGTTGTAGCGCCAGCGGCTATCGGTGTTGCCCCAGCTGCTTGGCTTGTAGACGAACGCTTCGCTGCGCGAAGTCTCCTGGCCGTCCTCGAGCAGGCGAATCTCGACCTCGTAGATGCCACCAGGCAGCACCCGGGTATTGAGTGCCTGCAACCCAGGCTGGACCGGCTGGCTGTTGATCAGCACGCCATTGCGATAGATCTCGACCACACCTTGGCGATTGGGCGTGACGTAGATAGGGGTGGCACTGGGCTGGCCGTTTTCGATCAACAGGCTGTCGCTGCTGCCGAACATGAGCCCCAAGGTGGTGTCGGGGTTGCTGCCATACAGTCGGGGTTGACGGGTCAAGCCCTGGGCGCCTGGCGTGAAGTAGCCCAGGCGGTAAAAGTGTTCATCGCTCAGCCGCTCAGCATAGAGCTGGTCGAGTCGATGTCGGGTGCCCTGACGCTCGTCGCTGCCACGGTCGGCCTGGGCATCGGCCAGTACCGTCCAGTTGCCGACACTGCCCTGCCCCTGCACGGCGTAGCGGCCTGTCGTGTCGGTGCCACTGCCCAGAACGTTGAGCTGGTTGCGTAGCAACAGCCCATGGCTGCCGTGCTCCGGCAACGCATGAAATTTCGCGGCCCCGTCACCCTGCTCGACATTGTGGGTCAGGAGCGACAACTGCGAATTGACCAGGCTGTAATGCACCGCTCGCAAACCATCGGCGCAATCGCGGGAACAATCACCCAAGGGACGTCCGGCAGCCAGGCGCTCATGCCAGCGGCGGCGTACCACCGCTGGTTCCTGACTCTCCTGGGTATCGGTGAACTCGAGCAACTGGACCCGCATATCACGCGACAGCACCACCATCGCGTCCCCCAGGTAACGGCCATCCAGATCGACCCTGACCGCCAGCGGCACATCGAAAAAGTGAGCCTCGAAATCCCGTGGCAGCCCCTGAGTAGGAATCATCGCCGCCAGCCCGCCGGTGGCGGGCTCAGCCAGGGCCGGGCGCGCCAGACAGGCGAGAACAGCCAGCCCGCCATAAAGGCAGGCACAAGAGAAATGAAGGTTTGCCATGACAGCCTGCAAGCAACCCGACTCGCCCTGCAGCCAGCAATGCTGAAAGGCGAGAGGGGATAACGGATGAAGGATTGATTCAGTCAAACGACCGGATCAAGGCGCGGCGGTTTCGAACACCATGCTGACCAGCCCTTGATAGCTGCCCGGCACATAGCTGCCGCTGCTGGCGGGCAGCGCGGCGATCTGGAAGCCGACAACCGCACCCGCATTGGCCTTGGTTTCGTCGATCACCTCGGTGGACGTGGTGGACAACGAAGTACCGGCGACCTTCACATCCAGGTCGATGCCTTCAGCGCCGCTGGAGATGACCGCTGGCGACAGCAGGTAAGCGGCGATGGGGCCGATGGTGCTTTTGACCTGCAACTGCTTGTCGATGGTGTCGAAGGTCCCCTGGTTCGAGTTCCATTGCAGCTCTTGCGGATCGTTCATCCAGTTCCCACCCACCGGCTCGACGAAGAACGCGGCGGTTGGCACGGTGGCAATCACCTGGACCTGCTTCTCGATCGGGTCGGCGGCAACGGCGGCGCCAGTAACAAAGGCGGCGAGAGGAAGGGCAAGAAACAAAGCTTTCACGAAATGATCTCCTATCGATCGGCTGACAACGCGCCAGCCAATGAGTCCAGGACGGCGACTTGCCGCTGGTGAGGGGATTATTCGTGGTTCCTGGCCGGCGGCCTTTAGGACCGCTCCGAGTGGCGCTAGGAAACTTCCCAGGGAAACGTCCCTCTTCAAACCGTCCCTTTCAAGGTCTTTGGCCGCGAGGTAATTGAACGGGTGGCGGTGGCCAGGTGCTTGGTGGTGGCACTTGCAGTGCCCTGGAGATTGAGCGCCGCGCGGGCGGCGCTCGATCTCACAAGCGCTGCAACGCTCCCGCCGAACACCTTGAAAGCGCGCCTCTTGAAACAAAAACGCCCCGGCAAGCCGGGGCGTCGTTCAGCCAGTTCGATCGATCAGTGAGAAACCGCCCCGCTCGCCCCCAGGCCAGTCTGCGAACGCACGAACTGCGGGTAGAACAGCGCCCGCTCGTCGTCGGCGGCCTTGGACTTGTCGGTGACCGAGAAGAACCAGATACCGGCGAAGGCGATGATCATCGAGAACAGCGCCGGGTACTCGTACGGGTAGATGGCTTTCTCGTGGCCGAGGATCTGCACCCAGATGGTCGGGCCGAGGATCATCAGGCCCACCGCGCTGACCAGCCCCATCCAGCCACCGATCATGGCGCCGCGGGTGGTCAGCTTCTTCCAGTACATCGAGAGCAGCAGCACCGGGAAGTTGCAGCTGGCGGCGATGGAGAAGGCCAGGCCGACCATGAAGGCGATGTTCTGCTTCTCGAACAGGATACCCAGGCCGATCGCCAGCACGCCCAGGGCGACGGTGGTGATCTTCGACACGCGGATCTCGTCCTTGTCGTTGGCCTTGCCCTTGCGCCAGACGCTGGCGTACAGGTCATGGGACACCGCCGAGGCACCGGCCAGGGTCAGGCCGGCGACCACCGCCAGGATGGTGGCGAAGGCCACCGCCGAGATGAAGCCGAGGAACACGCTGCCACCCACGGCATCGGCCAGGTGCACCGCCGCCATGTTGTTGCCGCCGATCAGGGCGCCGGCGGCGTCCTTGAAGTCAGGGTTGGTGCTGACCAGCAAGATCGCGCCAAAGCCAATGATGAAGGTCAGGATGTAGAAGTAGCCGATGAAACCGGTGGCATAGAGTACGGACTTGCGGGCTTCCTTGGCATCGCTGACGGTAAAGAAGCGCATCAGGATGTGCGGCAAGCCGGCGGTACCGAACATCAGCGCCAGGCCGAGGGAGAACGCCGAGATCGGGTCCTTGACCAGGCCGCCCGGGCTCATGATCGCCTCGCCCTTGGCGTGCACCTTGATCGCCTCGGAGAACAGGGTGTTGAAATCAAAGCCCACGTGCTTCATCACCATCAGCGCCATGAAGCTGGCACCGGACAGCAGTAGCACCGCCTTGATGATCTGCACCCAGGTGGTGGCCAGCATGCCGCCGAACAGCACGTACAGGCACATCAGGATACCGACCAGGATCACCGCCACGTGGTAGTCCAGGCCGAACAGCAGCTCGATGAGCTTGCCGGCACCGACCATCTGGGCGATCAGGTAGAACGCCACCACCACCAGCGAACCGGAGGCCGACAGGGTGCGGATTTCCTTCTGCCCGAGGCGATACGAGGCCACGTCGGCGAAGGTGTACTTGCCCAGGTTTCGCAGGCGTTCGGCGATCAGGAACAGGATGATCGGCCAGCCGACCAGGAAACCGATCGAGTAGATCAGGCCGTCGTAGCCGGAGGTGAACACCAGTGCGGAAATGCCAAGGAACGACGCCGCCGACATGTAGTCACCGGCGATCGCCAGGCCGTTCTGGAACCCGGTGATCTTGCCGCCGGCCGCATAGTAGTCGGCGGCCGACTTGTTGCGCTTGGAGGCCCAGTAGGTAATGCCCAGGGTGAAGGCGACGAAGGCCACGAACATGGCGATCGCCGCGACGTTCAGCGGCTGCTTCTGCACCTCGCCGGTCAGGGCATCGGCTGCCCACACGGCGGGTGCGAAAGCGCCGCAGGCCAGGATGGCCACGGTTTTCATGTGACGGATCATTGCTTGGCCTCCTCGAGGATCGCCTTGTTCAACTCATCGAATTCGCCGTTGGCGCGACGCACGTAGATGGCGGTGAGCACGAACGCCGAGAGGATCAGGCCGACGCCCAGGGGAATGCCCCAGGTGATCGACGAATCGGGGCTGAGCTTGGTGCCCAGCACGTGCGGGCCATAGGCGATGAGGAGGATGAAGGCGCAGTAGAGGCCGAGCATGATCGCCGAGAGAATCCAGGCGAAGCGCTCGCGTTTGGTGACCAGTTCCTTGAAGCGTGGACTGTTCTGTATCGATTGATAAATGCTGTCGTTCATTGTTTTTGTCCTAGCAGCACAGAGTAGGGAGAACCCGACTCCAACTTTATGCTGCCGTTGGACGCCAACCAGACGACCTTAGTCTTAGATGCAACGGTGTTTTACAGATTTCGCAACAACCGTTCGCCTTGTAGGAGCGGCTTTAGCCGCGATGCAGGCATCGCGGTGCCTGGCACCCGCTTCGCGGGTGATCGCGGCTGAAGCCGCTCCTACAGCAGGCATATCAAATAAGTCTAACTACTTGCCGGTCCACTCCTTGACCCGCTCCGGATGCTTGGCCACCCAGTCCTTGGCCGCCGCTTCGGGCTTGGCGCCTTCCTGAATCGCCAGCATCACCTCGCCGATCTCATCCTTCGACTGCCATTGGAACTTCTTCAGGAACTCGGCCACTTCCGGGGCCTTGCCCGCCAGTTCCTTGCTGCCGATGCTATTGACCGTCTCCGCGGCGCCATACACGCCTTTGGGGTCTTCGAGGAACTTCAGCTTCCACTTGGCGAACATCCAGTGCGGTACCCAACCGGTCACCGCGATGGATTGATTCTTGGCATACGAGCGCCCCAGTTCAGCGGTCATCGCCGCACCGGAACTGGCGGTCAGCTTGTAGCCAGTCAAGTCATAGTCCTTGATCGCCTGCTCGGTCTTGAGCATCACCCCGGAGCCTGCGTCGATACCGACGATCTTCTGTTTGAAGCTCTGATCGGTCTTGAGGTCCTCGATGCTGTTGGCCTTGACGTACTCGGGGACGATCAGGCCGATCTTGGCATCCTTGAAGTTGGGCCCGTAGTCGACGACGCTGTCCTTGTTCTTGGCCCAGTACTCACCATGGGTGACCGGCAGCCAGGCAGAAAGCATGGCGTCGAGCTTGCCGGTGGCCACGCCCTGCCACATGATCCCGGTGGCCACGGCCTGCAGCTTCACGTCGTAACCGAGCTTCTGCCTGATGACTTCGGCGGCCACGTTGGTGGTCGCCACACTGTCGGACCAACCATCCACGTAACCGATGCTCACTTCTTTGGCCATTGCCTGCGCAGTGCTCATGGCCAATACCAGGGCGGTGCCCACCCCCAGGAAACGTCGCATACTCATCAAAGCATCCCCTCGTCAGGTCTTGGAGACTGCATCATCGACCTGCCCCGGCGCGCGACCTGCTCTGGCAGCGACCTCCAGCGAACGATCAGCGACAGCACTGTGCCATTAACGCCATGCTGCCGTGACGGCCTGCGCGATCCTTGCATGCCAAAGGCTTGGCGCCGGGCTACTATCACAGCCTTTGGCCGACGTGTACCGGCCCTATCGCCGGCAAGGCCGGCTCCTACAGGGGAACGTGATCGCCCGATGCTCCGCACGACCTACCTGCTTGCCTGTCTGTTTGCCCTCACCTGCCTTGGCGCCCTCTGGTATGGCCTGGGCAAGCCGGTGCACCTGCCTGATGCGGCCAGCCCGACGCACAAGCTGCAGTGCGCCTCCTACACCCCGTTCGACAAGGACCAATCGCCGTTCGACCAACCGTTCCGCCTGCGCCCGGCGCGCATGGACGCCGATCTGGCGCTGCTGGCCGAGCGCTTCCAGTGCATCCGTACCTACTCGATGACCGGCCTGGAAGCGATCCCGGCACTGGCGCGCAAGCATGGCCTGAAGGTGATGCTCGGTGCCTGGGTCAATGCCAACCCGGTGGACACCGACAAGGAGATCGACCTGCTGATCGCCGCGGCCAACGCCAACCCGGACGTGGTCAGCGCGGTGATCGTCGGTAACGAGGCGCTGCTGCGCAAGGAGGTGACCGGCGAGCGCCTGGCGGCACTGATAGGCAAGGTGAAAAGCCAGGTGAGCGTGCCGGTGACCTACGCCGATGTCTGGGAGTTCTGGCTGCAGCACCCGCAGGTGGCGCCGGCGGTGGACTTCCTCACCATCCACCTGCTGCCCTACTGGGAGGATGACCCGCGCGGCATCGACGCGGCGCTGGCCCATGTGGCCGAGGTGCGCCAGGTATTCGGTAACCGCTTCGCGCCCAAGGACATCCTGATCGGCGAGACCGGCTGGCCCAGCGAGGGACGCCAGCGCGAGACAGCCGTGCCCAGCCGGGTCAACGAAGCGCGCTTCATTCGCGGCTTCGTGGCCCTGGCCGAAGCCAATGGCTGGCACTACAACCTGATCGAAGCCTTCGACCAACCGTGGAAGCGCGCCAGCGAAGGCGCCGTTGGCGGCTACTGGGGCCTGTACGACGCCGACCGCCAGGACAAGGGCGTGCTCGAAGGGCCGGTCAGCAACCTGGCGCTGTGGCCGCAATGGTTGCTGGCCAGCGTGCTGCTGATGCTGGCCACCCTGGCCCTGGCCGGGCGCCCGGCCAATGCCCGCGCCGCCTTGCTGCTACCGCTGCTGGCAGCCCTGGGCACCGGTAGCCTGGGGTTATGGGGCGAACTGATGCGCACCAATGCTCGTTTTGCCGGGGAATGGCTGTGGGCCGAGGCCCTTACCGGGCTGAACCTGCTGGTGCTGGCCCAGGGCGCGCTGGCCCTGGCCCGACGCGAGGGTTGGCGCCAACGGTTGTTCGCCTGGCTCGAGCGCAATGGCGGCACCTGGTTGCTGGCGGCAGGGTTTGCCGCGGCGGTGAGCATGCTGGCGATGGTGTTCGACCCACGCTATCGCAGCTTCCCCAGCGCGGCGCTGCTGCTGCCGGCAGTGGTGTACCTGCTGCGGCCCGTGGCTGCGCGGCGGGCGGAGGTAGCATTGCTGACGTTCATTGTCGGGGCTGGTATTGCGCCGCAGCTGTTCCAGGAGGGGTTGAGCAATCAGCAAGCCTGGGGGTGGGCAGTGGTCAGCGTGATGATGACCGGTGCATTGTGGCGCAGCCTGCGTTTGCGCAAGGTGTGACATGGATAGCAGTCCCGGTGGGAGCGGCCTTGTGTCGCGAAAGGGCTGCACAGCAGCCCCGGCAACTACAGCGGCACCAACTTAATCCCTGGGCCGCCTTGCGGCCCTTTCGCGACACAAGGCCGCTCCCACAGGAACTGTGCAATGCGTAGGCCTATCGTCGATCCGGTAAAGCGCGCCGAACCAGGCGCAACCCCGCCAGCACCACCGTGAACACCGCGATACTGGCGGTATAGAGCACCAGCGCCGGGACACCGAAAACCAAGGCCAGCACCGCCAGCCACCAACCCAGCCTTGCCGGAAGCAGCTGGGCGATCAACGCCAGCCCCAATCCAACCCAGGCAATCACCTGGAAGTGAATCGCCAACCCCAGCAGCGAGCGCACCTGGCACTGCCAATATTCGCTCGGCACCGTGCACAAGCCAACCCAACTGGCATCTTCCATCAACCCATAGCGCACGCCATAACTGGCGGCCAGCCAAAGCAGCAGGAACAGCATCAGGGCAACGACCGGAAGCGACCGAGACATGCCGTTCTCCAATAGCGGTAATCGAAACGCCGCATGATCGCCCAAGGCGCGATGCAAGGCAAAATCACCCGCCTGCAGCTATGTTGCACAAGACAAACATTGCCCGGCGCGGCAACATCTGGCGCGACAAAGGCATGAACGGCGGCAACTTTGCCTGGCCAGCCGTGGTCCTAGCCTGCGTATTGATTGCACGACCTTGCGTTTTCCTGGGGGATTTCATGCTTCGACCTTTGCGCCTCGCCGCCCTGCTTGGCGGCCTGCTCATGGCTGCGGCCGCCCTGGCGCGGGACATCGACGCCGCGAGCTACGGCTACCCGTTGACCAACCCGTTCGAGGCGACCATCGCCACCACGCCGCCGGACCATCGCCCGACGCTGCCCAGCGACGACGACATCGACCAGGCCGACTACAGCCTCACGCTACGCCCCGAGCGCGAATTCACCCTGCCCGACAACTTCTGGTCGGTGAAGAAGCTGCGCTATCGCCTGGCCAGGCAAGATCACGAGGCACCGCTGATCTTCCTGATCGCTGGCACCGGCGCGCCCTATTCCAGCAGCATCAACGAGTACCTGAAGAAGCTGTTCTACCAGGCCGGCTACCACGTGGTGCAACTGTCCTCGCCCACCAGCTGGGACTTCATGAGCGCCGCCTCGCGCTTCGCCACCCCTGGGGTGACCAGCGAGGATGCAAAGGACCTGTACCGGGTCATGCAGGCGGTGCGCGCGCAGCACCCGCGCCTGCCGATCAGTGAGTACTACCTCACCGGCTATAGCCTGGGGGCGCTGGACGCAGCGTTCGTCAGCAAGCTGGACGAAACCCGCCAGAGCTTCAAGTTCAAGCGCGTGCTGCTGCTCAACCCGCCAGTCAACCTGTACACCTCGGTCACCAACCTGGACAAACTGGTGCAAACCCGGGTCAAGGGCATCGACAAGAGCACCACCTTCTACGAACTGATGCTGGAAAAGCTCACCCGCTACTTCCAGGACAAGGGCTACATCGACCTCAACGACGCCCTGCTGTACGACTTCCAGAAGTCCCGCGAGCACCTGTCCAACGAGCAGATGGCCATGCTCATCGGCACCTCGTTCCGCTTCTCGGCAGCCGACATCGCCTTCACCTCCGACCTGATCAACCGCCGCGGCCTGATCATCCCGCCGAAGCTGCCTATCACCGAGGGCAGCAGCCTGGAGCCGTTCTTCAAGCGCGCCCTGCAATGCGACTTCGACTGCTACATCACCGAGCAGGTGATACCGATGTGGCGTGCGCGTACCGATGGCAACAGCGTGTTGCAACTGATCGACCAGGTCAGCCTCTACGCGCTGGAAGACTACCTGCGCAACAGCCCGAAGATCGCCGTGATGCACAACGCCGACGACGTGATCCTCGGCCCCGGCGATATCGGTTTCCTGCGCCGGGTGTTCGGCGACCGTCTCACGCTCTACCCCCATGGCGGCCATTGCGGCAACCTCAACTACCGCGTCAACAGCGACGCCATGCTGGAGTTCTTCCGTGGTTAACAGACTGCTGCTCGTCACCGCCCTGCTCGCCAGCGGCTGCGCCCTGGCCGAGGAGACCGCGCCGCGTGCCAGCGTGGTCGAATCCGAAACCATCGGCACCCTCTCGGCGGAAACCGACGGTTTCCTCGACCCGCTGCGTGAACTGAAATTCAACCCGGGTCTGGACCAGCGCGAGTTCGAACGCTCGACCCTGGCCGCACTGAATGTGTACGACCCGCTGGAATCGATGAACCGGCGCATCTATCACTTCAACTACCGCTTCGACGAGTGGGTGTTCCTGCCGGTGGTCAATGGTTACCGCTACGTCACGCCAGGCTTCGTGCGTACCGGCGTCAGCAACTTCTTCAGCAACCTAGGGGATGTGCCCAACCTGTTCAACAGCGTGCTGCAGCTCAAGCCCAAGCGTTCGGCGGAAATCACCGCGCGGCTGATGTTCAACACGATCATTGGCGTGGGTGGATTGTGGGACCCGGCCACCAAGATGGGGTTGCCGAAACAGAAGGAGGACTTCGGCCAGACCCTCGGCGTCTATGGCGTGCCGGAAGGGCCGTACATCATGCTGCCGATCCTGGGGCCTTCGAACCTGCGCGACACCACCGGGCTGGTGGTGGACTACGTGGGCGAGCGGGAGCTCAACTTCCTCAACATGGCCGAGGCGGCCGAGGAGCACCCCGAGATCACCCTGCTGCGCGTGATCGACCTGCGCTACACCAACAACTTCCGCTACGGGCAGACCAACTCGCCGTTCGAGTACGAGAAGCTGCGCTACGTGTACACCCAGGCGCGCAAGTTGCAGATCGCCGAATAGCTGCGATTCGTTGTAGGAGCGGCTTCAGCCGCGATCCAGGCAACGCGATGCCCGGCACCCGCTTCGCGGGTGATCGCGGCTGAAGCCGCTCCTACACAGGCGAACCGGTCACCCCGCCAATCCCAGAAACTGCGTCAGCTCGCGCTTCTTCGCCAGCGCATCCTTGCGCCCCAGCTCGATCAGCTCGCTGCAATAGCTCGCCTCGAACAACAGATAGCTCAGCACCCCCGCCCCACTGGTTTTGGTCGCCCCCGGCCCGCGCAGGAACAGGCGCAACGCCGCCGGCAACTCGCGCCGGTGCCGGGCAGCGATCTCGTCCAGCGGCTGGCTGGGCGCAACCACCAGCACCTCGATCGGCGCCAGGCCCAGGCGCCGGGTATCCAAGTGCGCGGGCAACAGGTGGCTGAGGTGGTTGAGACGCTGCAGCAGCTCGATGTCATCCTCGAGGCTGTCGATGAAGGTGCTGTTGAGCATGTGGCCGCCAATCTGCGCCAGGCTCGGCTGCTGGCCGCTGAACACGCGCTGGGTCGGCAACGGCGGCGCTGGCCGCTGAGGGTTGCCACTGACGCCCACCACCAGCACGCGGCTGGCACCCAGGTGCAGCGCCGGGCTGATCGGTGCCGACTGACGCACCGCGCCATCGCCGAAGTACTCCTCGCCCAGCCGCACTGGGGCGAACAGCAGCGGGATCGCCGAACTGGCCAGCAGATGGTCGATGGTCAGCGGCGTGGGCATGCCGATGCGCCGGTGGCGCAGCCAGGGTTCAATGGTGTCGCGGCCCTGGTAGAAGGTCACGGCCTGGCCCGACTCGTAGCCAAAGGCGGTGATGGCAACGGCGCGCAGCTGATTGGCCGCCAGGGAGTGGCCGATGCCATCGAGGTCGAGGTGCTTGTGCAACAGGGCACGCAACGGACGGCTGTCGAGCAACGCCACCGGCACATGGCGACCCATCCCCAGCAGACTGTGCCCGACGAAGCGGCTGGCCTGGCGGATGACCCCCGGCCAGTCACTGCGTACCACCTGATGGCTGCGAAAATGCTGCCAGAAGGTGGTCAGGTGCTGTACCGACTCGGCGAAGCGGGTGGCGCCACTGGCCAGCTTGACGGCATTGATGGCGCCGGCGGAGGTGCCGACGATCACCGGGAACGGGTTAGGGGCGCCAGGGGGCAGCAGCTCGGCGATGCCGGCGAGCACGCCGACCTGGTAGGCGGCGCGGGCGCCGCCGCCAGAGAGGATCAAGCCAGTGGTGGGGGTCATGGTTCCTCCCTGGATCTTTCGCCCGTTCGCCGGCAAGCCGGCTCCTACGCTGACCGTGTAGGAGCCGGCTTGCCGGCGAACGGGCCGGACAATTCAGCGTGCTTTCTTGTCGTACAACCGCGGCTCACCTTCGGGCCGCGACTTGAAGCGCCGGTGCGCCCACAGGTATTGCTCGGGGCACTCACGCAACACACCCTCGACCCACTGGTTGATACGCAGGCAATCGGCCTCTTCGGTCTCACCGGGGAAGCCTTCGAGCGGCGGGTGCACCACCAGACGATAGCCGCTGCCATCTTCCAGGCGCTTCTGGGTGAACGGAATCACCCGGGCCTTGCCCAACCGGGCGAACTTGGACGTAGCGGTGACGGTGGCCGCCTGGATGCCGAACAGCGGCACGAAGATGCTCTGCTTGATGCCGTAGTCCTGGTCCGGGGCGTACCAGATCGCCCGCCCTTTGCGCAGCAGCTTGAGCATGCCGCGCACGTCGTCGCGCTCCACCGCCAGCGAGTCGAGGTTGTGCCGCTCGCGGCCACGGCGCTGGATGAAGTCGAACACCGCGTTGCCGTGCTCGCGGTACATGCCGTCGATGGTGTGGACCTGGCCGAGCAATGCGGCGCCGATCTCCAGGGTGGTGAAATGCACGGCCATGAGGATGGCCCCCTCGCCTTCGCGCTGGGCGGCTTGCAGGTGCTCGATGCCCTCGATATGGGCCAGGCGCGCTAATCGGGCCTTTGGCCACCACCAGCTCATGGCCATCTCGAAGAAAGCGATACCGGTGGAGGCGAAGTTTTCCTTGAGCAGACGCTGCCGTTCGTCGCCGGACAGCTCAGGGAAACACAACTCAAGGTTGCGCGCGGCAATGCTTCGGCGCTCGCCGGCCAACCGGTACATCACCGCGCCCAGGGCGCGCCCCAACCCGAGCAGGGCGCGGTAGGGCAGCTGGGCGACCAGCCACAGCAGGCCCAGGCCAAGCCACAGGGCCCAGAATCGAGGGTGAAGGTAGAGGGGGCGAAAACGCGGGCGTTCCATTGATACTTCCGGCAAGACATGAGCCGGGCATTCTACATCGGTTGCGGGCAATCGGTCTTATCGCTATAAGTCAGGGCACTTTTCTCGCAACAAGCCGTCTATGCAGACCATGAGCCCCAACCAGACACCCGACAACACCCCCGTGTTCCAGCTCAAGGGCAGCATGCTTGCCATCACCGTGCTGGAACTGGCGCGCAACGACCTCGAATCCCTCGACCGCCAACTGGCGGCGAAGGTGGCGCAGGCGCCGAATTTCTTCAGCAACACCCCGCTGGTGCTGGCCCTGGACAAGCTGCCCGCTGACGAAGGCGCCATCGACCTGCCCGGGCTGATGCGCATCTGCCGCCACCATGGCCTGCGTACCCTGGCGATCCGCGCCAGCCGCATCGAGGACATCGCCGCGGCGATCGCCATCGACCTGCCGGTGCTGCCACCGTCGGGCGCCCGCGAACGCCCGCTGGAACCCGAGCCGGAAGCGAAGAAACCCGAGCCAGAGCCCACCCCGCCCCCGGCCCCGGCCGAACCCGAGGTGCGCCCGACGCGGATCATCACCTCGCCCGTGCGCGGCGGCCAGCAGATCTACGCCCAGGGCGGCGACCTGGTGGTCACCGGCTCCGTCAGCCCGGGCGCGGAACTTCTCGCCGACGGCAACATCCATGTGTACGGCGCCATGCGCGGCCGTGCCCTGGCAGGGATCAAGGGCAATACCAAGGCCCGCATCTTCTGCCAGCAGATGACGGCGGAAATGGTTTCCATCGCCGGCCAGTACAAGGTCTGCGAAGACCTGCGTCGCGACCCGCTGTGGGGCTCGGGCGTACAAGTCAGCCTGTCCGGCGACGTGTTGAACATCACCCGTCTTTAACGGATACTTGCCGGCATTTTTAGCGCAACTTTTTTCACGTTGCCGTTTTTCGTATTTGCAGGGACCTGCGTCCCGTTTATTTAGGGGTGAAACACCTTGGCCAAGATTCTCGTCGTCACTTCCGGCAAGGGGGGTGTGGGCAAGACCACCACCAGCGCCGCCATCGGTACCGGCCTCGCACTGCGTGGCTTCAAGACGGTCATCGTCGACTTCGACGTCGGCCTGCGTAACCTCGACCTGATCATGGGCTGCGAGCGCCGCGTGGTGTACGACTTCGTCAACGTGGTCAACGGCGAAGCCAACCTGCAGCAGGCCCTGATCAAGGACAAGCGCCTGGAGAACCTGTTCGTGCTGGCCGCCAGCCAGACCCGCGACAAGGACGCCCTGACGCAAGAAGGCGTCGAGAAGGTGCTGATGGAGCTCAAGGACCAGTTCGACTACGTCATCTGCGACTCGCCGGCCGGTATCGAGAAAGGCGCGCACCTGGCGATGTACTTCGCCGACGAAGCCATCGTCGTGACCAACCCCGAAGTGTCTTCGGTCCGTGACTCCGACCGCATGCTGGGCATCCTGTCGAGCAAGTCGCGCCGCTCCGAGAACGGCGAAGAGCCGATCAAGGAACACCTGCTGATCACCCGTTACCACCCCGAGCGCGTCGAAAAGGGCGAAATGCTCAGCATCGCCGACGTCGAAGAGATCCTGGCGATCAAGCTCAAGGGTGTGATTCCCGAGTCGCAAGCCGTTCTCAAGGCCTCCAACCAAGGCATCCCGGTCATCCTTGACGACCAGAGCGATGCCGGCCAGGCGTACAGTGACACCGTCGACCGTCTGCTGGGCAAAGAGAAGCCCCTGCGGTTCATCGACGTGCAGAAGCAAGGATTCTTTGCGCGTCTGTTTGGAGGCAAGTAAACCATGAACCTTTTTGACTTCTTTCGTGGCAGGCAGAAACAGACCAGCGCGTCGGTAGCGAAAGAGCGTCTACAGATCATCGTGGCGCACGAGCGCGGCCAGCGCAGCACCCCGGACTACCTGCCGGCTCTGCAGAAAGAGCTGGTCGAGGTGATCCGCAAGTACGTCAACATCGGCAACGACGACGTGCAGGTGGCGCTGGAGAACCAGGGCAGCTGCTCGATCCTCGAGCTGAACATCACCCTGCCTGAGCGCTGATCCAAGCGTTTCCGGTTGATTCTGGGGCTGCTGCGCAGCCCATCGCGACGCAAGGCCGCTCCCACAGGAACTGTGCAATACCTGTGGGAGCGGCCTTGCGTCGCGATGGGCCGCAAAGCGGCCCCGATTTGTCTATAGAGAACCTGCAATGCCGCTGTCGAACATCCAGATCCTTCATGAAGACGCCGCCATCCTGGTGATCAACAAGCCGACCCTGCTGTTGTCGGTGCCAGGCCGCGCCGAAGACAACAAGGACTGCCTGATCACCCGCCTGCAGGAAAACGGCTACCCCGACGCCCTGATCGTCCATCGCCTGGACTGGGAAACCTCGGGGATCATCCTGCTGGCCCGCGACGCCGACAGCCACCGCGAGCTGTCGCGCCAGTTCCACGACCGCGAGACGGAAAAGGCCTACACCGCGCTGTGCTGGGGCCAGCCGGCGCTGGACAGCGGCAGCATCGACCTGCCGCTGCGCTACGACCCGCCCACCAAGCCGCGCCATGTGGTCGACCACGAGCAGGGCAAGCACGCCCTGACCTTCTGGCGCATCGTCGAGCGCTGCGGCGACTATTGCCGGGTCGAGCTGACGCCGATCACCGGGCGCTCGCACCAGTTGCGCGTGCACATGCTGTCGATCGGGCATCCGCTGCTGGGGGATCGGCTGTACGCCAACCCCGAGGCGCTGGCGGCCCATGAGCGGCTGTGCCTGCATGCGTCGATGCTGAGCTTTACCCATCCAGTTTCTGGCGAACGCCTGAAATTCGAGTGCCCGGCACCGTTTTGAAGTTGTTCGCCGGCAAGCCGGCTCCTACAGAGTGTCCGTTGTAGGAGCCGGCTTGCCGGCGAACAGGCCGACACAATTTGTCGAGCAATTACGCTAAACTCGCGCCACTGCTGTCTGGAGTGACTTATGCGCGACGCCCTGAATGCCGGCCTGATCGAATTCCTCAAGGCCTCCCCGACGCCCTTCCACGCCACCGCCAGCCTCGTGCAACGCCTCGAGGCCGCCGGCTACCAGCGCCTGGACGAGCGCGACAGCTGGGCCACGGTGCCTGGCGGTCGCTACTACGTGACCCGCAACGATTCCTCGATCATCGCCATCAAGCTGGGCAAGCTCTCGCCACTGCTGGGCGGGATCCGCATGGTCGGCGCCCACACCGACAGCCCCTGCCTGCGAGTCAAGCCGCAGCCCGAGCTGCAGCGCCAGGGCTTCCTGCAACTGGGCGTGGAAGTGTATGGCGGCGCCCTGCTCGCCCCCTGGTTCGACCGCGACCTGTCGTTGGCCGGCCGGGTCACCTTCCGCCGTGACGGCAAGGTGGAAAGCCAGCTGATCGACTTCAAGCTGCCGATCGCGGTGATCCCGAACCTGGCGATCCACCTCAACCGCACCGCCAACGAAGGCTGGCAGATCAACCCGCAGACCGAGCTGCCGCCGATCCTGGCGCAAGTGGCCGGCGACGAACGAGTCGACTTCCGCGCCCTGCTCACCGAGCAACTGGCCCGCGAGCACGACCTCAACGCCGACGTGGTGCTCGACTACGAGCTGAGCTTCTACGACACGCAAGACGCCGCGCTGATCGGCCTGAACGGCGACTTCATCGCCGCCGCCCGCCTGGACAACCTGCTGTCGTGCTATGCCGGCCTGCAGGCGCTGCTCAATGCCGACAGCGACGAGACCTGCGTGCTGGTGTGCAACGACCACGAAGAGGTCGGTTCCTGCTCGGCCTGCGGCGCCGATGGCCCGATGCTCGAACAGACCCTGCAGCGCCTGCTGCCGGACGGCGACGACTACGTGCGCGCCATCCAGCGCTCGCTGATGGTCTCGGCCGACAACGCCCATGGCGTGCACCCCAACTACGCCGACAAGCACGACGGCAACCACGGTCCCAAGCTCAATGCTGGCCCGGTGATCAAGGTCAACAACAACCAGCGCTACGCCACCAACAGCGAAACCGCCGGTTTCTTCCGCCACCTGTGCATGGCTGAAGAAGTACCAGTGCAGAGCTTCGTGGTGCGCAGCGACATGGGCTGTGGCTCGACCATCGGCCCGATCACCGCCAGCCACCTGGGCGTGCGCACCGTCGATATCGGCCTGCCGACCTTCGCCATGCACTCCATTCGTGAACTGTGCGGCAGCCATGACCTGGCGCACCTGGTGAAAGTGCTAACCGCCTTCTACCGCAGCCGCGAACTGCCTTGAGGCCACAAACCATAAGCCATTGATCAGGTATGACCTCTGTAGGAGCGGCTTTAGCCGCGATCACCCGCGAAGCGCGTGCCGGGCATCGCGTTGCCTGGATCGCGGCTGAAGCCGCTCCTACAGCGAACATGCCCCGGGTCAACGCCCCCACCGCCGCAACCCGCTATGCTTAGGACATGCCCTGAAGCAAAAGGATTGCCGTACATGTCCCCCTTCCTCTCCCTGTTCGTGCCCGTCTTCCTGTTCCTGATGCTGCTGACCATCGGTTTCAGCCTGCGCGAGCGCAACATCGGCGTGCTGATGATGTGGATCGGCACCCTGGGCATCTTTGGCCTCACTTGCTGGAAGATCCTCGAGAAACTCCCCACATAAAGCTCTACACTCGGGCAATCGTTTGACCTGAGGTAGATTTCCCGGTGCCTGCATTCCTGCGCTGCCTGACCCTTCTGTTGTTCCTGTTCGTCACCCCGGTACACGCCGCCGGCCTGCCGGGCCTGCTCGGTTCGAGCGCGCCCAGCCAGCCCGAGGCCAGCGAGCCCCTGGGCAAATCCCTGGACGAGGTGATCAAGAACCTGGAGAACGACCAGCAGCGGGCCAAGCTGTTGGCCGACCTGAAGAAGCTTCGCGACGCAACGAAACAGTCCCAGCCCACTGTCGAGCAAGGCGTGCTCGGGCTCATCGGCGGCGCCCTGCATGACTTCGAGCAGCAGTTCAGCGGCGAGGCCAGCCCGTTCAACCGCTGGTCGCTGGAGATCAGCCAGGCACGTGACGAGCTCACCGCGCTGGTGGTGCCAGTGCACCAATGGCCGGCGATGCTGTTCGGTTTCGCGGCGATCATCGCGGTGTGGAGCCTGCTGGCCTACGCCTTCAACTGGGTCGGCCACCAGCTGCGGGTGCGCTTCGGCCTGAGCGAGGAACTGCCCCAGCACCCGCGCACCTGGGACTTGGTGCGCTTCGCCCTGCGCAAGCTCGGCCCCTGGCTGGTGGCCCTTGTCTTCACTGTCTACCTGAGCTTTGCCCTGCCCTCCTCCTTGGGCAAGTCCATGGCCATGGTCCTGGCCTACGCCCTGGTGGTCGGCACGCTGTTCTCGGCCATCTGCGTGATCGCCTTCTCCCTGCTCGACGGCCCGCACCGACGCCGCGCGCTGCACATCCTGCGCCACCAGGCGTTTCGCCCGCTGTGGATGATCGGCAGCTTCGCCGCGTTCGGCGAGGCGATGAGCGACCCGCGCCTGACCACCGCCCTGGGCAGTCACCTGGCCCATGCCCTGGCCACCCTCGCCAACGTCGTCGCGGCGGTGTGCACCGGCCTGTTCATCCTGCGCTTCCGCCGCCCGATCGCCCACCTGATCCGCAACCAGCCGCTGGCCCGGCGCCTGACCCGCCGCACCCTGAGCGACACCATCGAGATCCTCGGCAGCTTCTGGTACATCCCGGCCCTGATCCTGGTGGCGATTTCGCTGTTCGCCACCTTCGTCTCCGCTGGCGACACCAGCACCGCCCTGCGCCAGTCGCTGATGTGCACGGTGCTGGTGGTGGTGTGCATGGTGCTCAACGGCCTGGTGCGCCGCCACGCCGCCAACCCCAAGCGCGCCAACAAGCGCCAGGCGGTCTACACCGAGCGCCTGCGCAATTTCGGCTATGTGCTGGTGCACCTGTTCATCTGGCTGGCGTTCATCGAACTGGGCCTGCGCGTGTGGGGCCGCTCGATGATCAGCTTTGCCGAGGGCGACGGCCATGAGGTGAGCCTGCGCCTGCTGGGCCTGGCCGGCACGCTGATCGTCGCCTGGCTGGTGTGGATTCTTGCCGACACCGCCGTGCACCACGCCCTGGTGCGCTCGCGCCGCGGCCTGGCCAACGCCCGGGCGCAGACCATGATGCCCTTGATCCGCAATGTGATGTTCGTGGTGATCTTCATCATCGCGGTGATCGTCGCCCTGGCCAACATGGGCATGAACGTCACCCCGCTGCTGGCCGGTGCCGGTGTCATCGGCCTGGCCATCGGTTTCGGCGCGCAGTCGCTGGTGGCCGACCTGATCACCGGGCTGTTCATCATCATCGAGGACTCGCTGGCCATCGACGACTACGTCGACGTCGGCGGCCACCTGGGCACGGTGGAGGGCCTGACCATCCGCACCGTGCGCCTGCGTGATATCGACGGCATCGTTCACACCATCCCGTTCAGCGAGATCAAGAGCATCAAGAACTACTCCCGGGAGTTCGGCTACGCGATCTTCCGCGTGGCCATTCCCCACAGCATGAACATCGACCAGGCCATCACGTTGATCCGTGAGGTGGGGCAGAAGCTGCGCAACGACCCGCTGATGCGTCGCAATATCTGGTCGCCACTGGAGTTGCAGGGGGTGGAGAGCTTCGAGTCGGGGTCGGCGATCCTGCGGGCGCGGTTCAAGACCGCGCCGATCAAGCAGTGGGAAGTGTCGCGGGCGTTCAACCTGGCGTTGAAGCGCCAGCTCGATGAAGCCGGGCTGGACCTGGCGACGCCGCGGTTGTCGGTGCAGGTGGTGACCGCTGGCGGCGACACGAAGTAACGCCAGCTCCCTATAGGAGCGGCTTCAGCCGCGATCACCCGCAAGGCGGGTGCCAGCAACCGCGTCGCCCGCATCGCGGCTGAAGCCGCTCCTACACAAAAGGCCGCCTTAACCGGCCTCGGCGCGAATGCGGATCGCATCATGCCGCCAATACTCCAGGTCACAGTCGATCAGATGCCCATGCTGGTCACTGTTGACCCGGGTGATATGCAACCCCGGGCTCCCTGCCGACATCTTCAGCGCACCGGCCGCCGCCACCGGCAATGCCGTCGGCAGGATCTCGAAACACACCTGCCCGTACTGAATCCCATACTCGCGCGCATAGATCTCGGTCAGCGACCGCGCCAGGTCCAGTTCGAGAATCCCCGGAAAATAACGCGGGTTGAGGTAGTGCTCGGCATACAGCACCGCCCGCCCATCGATACGCCGCAGTCGGCAGATACACACCACGCTGGACAGCGCCGGCAGGCGCAAGCGCGCGCAGATCGCCGCCGGCGCCGGCTGCAGCCGCGCCGACAGTAGCTCGGTGCACGGTTCGCGCCCCTGGTCACGGACCATTGCGTGGAAGTGGCTACGCTGGATCAGGTCATAGGTCAGCCGCTCCGGGGCGACGAACCAGCCACGCCGCTCCTCGCGGTAGATCAGGCCCTGGGCCTCCAGCTGCACCAGCGCCTCGCGCAGGGTGATGCGCGTGGTGTCGAACACCTCGCTGAGCTTGCGCTCGGCCGGCAGCTTGCCGCCCGGCGCCAGCAGGCCGTGTTCGATCTGCTCCTGCAGGGCCTGGCAGATGGCTGTTACCGCGCGCGGTGGCGTCGCTTGCATCAAAGGTTACCTATCTGGACTAGTCCAGCCCCATAACAGGGCATTCGGAGAATAGTGCAAGCCTAGGCACAGCTGATGAACATCCTGTGACAAAGCCTTCAACCGCACCTGCCAGATTCGGGCCAAGCCCCAGTAATCCGGGCCTTGCGATGTGGTCTACGCTGTATTTCCAGGGCCGTCGCCGCCCTTGGCGGCGCCCGCCTTACATCAAACTGTCACGCAACAGGCCTACCTTGGCTCAAGGTTTGCTGACCTAGACCAACGGTTCGCAAGCGCAGGTCCATTCATAACAACGAATGCAAGGCACCCACCAAAGGAGCTTCGGATGAAAAAGTTGTTCATGGCGTCACTGCTCGGTTCGGCCATCGCTTTTTGCACCACGGCCATGGCCGAGGACCTCAAGGCCCTTGAAGACGCCGCCCGCAAGGAAGGCACGGTCAACAGCGTGGGCATGCCCGATGCCTGGGCCAACTGGAAAGGCACCTGGGAAGACCTGGCGAAAAAATACGGCCTCAAGCACAGCGACACCGACATGAGCTCGGCCCAGGAAATCGCCAAGTTCGACGCGGAAAAAGACAACGCCAGCGCCGACATCGGCGACGTCGGCGCTGCCTTCGGCCCGATCGCCGCCACCAAAGGCGTGACGCAGCCGTACAAACCGAGCACCTGGGAGCAAGTCCCGGCGTGGGCCAAGGACAAGGACGGCCACTGGGCCCTGGCCTATACCGGCACCATCGCTTTCATCATCAACAAGGACCTGGTCAAGGAAGGCGAGCGCCCCGCCAGCTGGCACGACCTGGAGAAGGGCAAGTACAAGGTCGCCATTGGTGACGTCGGCACTGCAGCCCAGGCCGCCAATGGCGTGCTTGCCGCCGCCATTGCCTACAAGGGCGACGAGAAAAACATCGAGCCGGGCCTGCAACTGTTCACCAAGCTGGCCCAGCAGAAGCGCCTGTCGCTGGCCAACCCGACCATCCAGACCCTCGAGAAGGGCGAGGTGGAAGTCGGCGTGGTGTGGGACTTCAACGGCCTGAGCTACCGCGACCAGATCGACCCGAAGCGCTTTGAAGTGCTGATTCCGTCGGATGGCTCGGTCACCTCCGGCTACACCACCATCATCAACAAGTACGCCAAGCACCCGAACGCGGCGAAGCTTGCCCGCGAGTACATCTTCAGCGACGCCGGCCAGACCAACCTGGCCATCGGCCACGCCCGGCCGATCCGCGCCGAGCACCTGAAGCTGCCGGCGGACGTGCAGGCCAAGCTGCTGCCCAACGAACAGTACAAGGCCGCCCAGCCGATCAAGAACGCCGAAGCCTGGGAAGCGACCTCCAAGGCCCTGCCGCAGAAGTGGCAGGAACAAGTGATCATCGAGATGGAATAAGGCTGGGACAACCTGGGGCTGCTGCGCAGCCCATCGCGACGCAAGGCCGCTCCCACAGGGCCGGCGTCGTCCCAGAGGTTTTCGCTGTTCCTGTGGGAGCGGCCTTGTGTCGCGAAAGGAGGGCGCAGCCCTCCCCGGTTCCTTTGCGGAGTTTTGAATGAACCACAACGTCATCCTGGTCCTGCTCGACGGCCTCAACCACCAGGTCGCGCACCACGCCATGGGCCACCTGCACGCCTATGTCGAGGCCGACCGCGCCGCGCTGTACCGCGTCGAATGCGAACTGCCGTCGCTGTCGCGGCCGCTGTATGAATGCATCCTCACCGGCGTGCCGCCCATCGACAGCGGCATCGTGCACAACAACGTCAACCGCCTGTCCAACCAGCGCAGCGTGTTCCACTACGCCCGCGAGGCGGGCCTGGGCACTGCGGCGGCGGCCTACCATTGGATGAGCGAGCTGTACAACCGCTCGCCGTTCGACCCGCTGCGCGACCGCCACACCCACGCACCTAAACTGCCGATCCAACACGGCCTGTTCTACTACGCCGACCACTACCCCGATTCGCACCTGCTGGCCGACGCCGAGTACCTGCGCCGCCGCCACGCCCCGAACTTCCTGCTGGTGCACCCGATGAACATCGACGACGCCGGCCACCGCCACGGCCTGGACAGCAGCCAGTACCGCAATGCCGCGCGCAGCGCCGACATCCTGCTGGCCGACTACCTGCCGCGCTGGCTGGAAGAGGGCTACCAGGTGCTGGTCACCGCCGACCACGGCATGAACAACGACCGCTCGCACAACGGCCTGCTGGCCGAGGAGCGCGAAGTGCCGCTGTTCGTGTTCGGCGAGGCATTCAGCCTGGATCCCGCGGCCAAGCCGTTGCAGACCGAGCTGTGCGGCACGATCTGCGAGCTGCTCGGCGCGCCCCACGACAAACCGGTCTGCCGGGAGCTGCTCAAGTGAATGCAAGCCACCGCGGCCGCTACCTGGCCCTGCTCTGCCTGCTGCCGTTCGCCGTTTTCTTCATCATTTTCCAGGTCGCGCCGCTGGCCTGGGTCGCCCTCAACAGCCTGCAGAGCGAAAGCGGCTGGGGCCTGGCCAACTTCAGCAAGATCTTCGCCTCGAAGTTCTACCTGCAGGCGCTGCAGCGCAGCCTGGAGATCAGCTTCTGGTCGAGCCTGTTCGGCATTGTCATCGCCACGCTGGGCGCCTATTCGTTGCGCCGGGTCGACTCGAAGCTGCGCGACTTCGTCAGTGCCTTCGCCAACATGACCAGCAACTTCGCCGGCGTGCCCCTGGCATTCGCCTTCATCATCCTGCTGGGTTTCAACGGCGCACTGACGCTGTTGCTCAAGCAGATGGGCCTGCTCGGTGACTTCAGCATCTACTCCAAGACCGGCCTGATCCTGGTCTACACCTACTTCCAGATCCCCCTGGGCGTACTGCTGCTCTACCCCGCCTTTGACGCCCTGCGCGAAGACTGGCGCGAATCTGCCGCGCTGCTGGGCGCCAGCCACTGGCAGTTCTGGCGGCACATTGGTTTGCCGGTACTCACCCCGGCACTGCTGGGCACCTTCGTCATCCTGCTGGCCAACGCCCTGGGCGCCTACGCCACCGTCTATGCCCTGACCACCGGCAACTTCAACGTGCTGCCGATCCGCATCGCCGGGCTGGTGGCCGGCGACATCAGCCTCGACCCGAACCTGGCCAGCGCCCTGGCGATGGTACTGGTGGGGCTGATGACCGTGGTCACGGTGGTCCATCAATGGCTGCTCAAGAGGAGCTACCATGCGCGCTGAAAACAATAGCGGCGGGCTCTACCACCGGGTGGTGGTGTACCTGCTGTTCCTGATCCTGCTGCTGCCGCTGGCCGGCACCCTGCTCTACTCGCTGGCCACCAGCTGGTCGGCGACCCTGCTACCCAGCGGCCTGACCTTCAAGTGGTACATCGCGCTGTGGAGCGAACCGCGCTTCCTTGCCGCCTTCGGCCAATCACTGCTGGTGTGCGTAGGCGCGCTGGTGCTGTCGGTGGTGCTGATCCTGCCGCTGCTGTTCGTGGTGCATTACCACTTCCCGAAACTCGACGCGCTGATGAACGTGCTGATCCTGCTGCCGTTCGCGGTGCCGCCGGTGGTGTCTTCGGTGGGCCTGCTGCAGCTGTACGGCAGCGGGCCGATGGCCATGGTCGGCACGCCGTGGATCCTGATCGGCTGCTACTTCACCATCGCCCTGCCGTTCATGTACCGGGCCATCACCAACAACCTGCAGGCCATCAACCTGCGCGACCTGATGGATGCCGCCCAACTGCTGGGCGCCAGCACCTGGCAGGCCGCCTTCCTGGTGGTACTGCCCAACTTGCGCAAGGGCCTGATGGTGGCGCTGCTGCTGTCGTTCTCGTTCCTGTTCGGCGAGTTCGTGTTCGCCAACCTGCTGGTGGGCACCCGCTACGAAACCCTGCAGGTGTACCTGAACAACATGCGCAACAGCAGCGGCCACTTCAACAGCGCCCTGGTGATCTCCTACTTCGCCTTCGTGCTGGTGCTGACCTGGGTCGCCAACCGCTTGAACAAGGACAAGACCTGACATGAGCTTCGTCAGCGTACAGAAACTGCAAAAGAGCTACGCCGGCAGCCCGGTGTTCGAGAACATCGACTGCCAGATCGAGCGCGGCGAGTTCGTCACCCTGCTCGGCCCCTCCGGCTGCGGCAAGTCCACCCTGCTGCGCTGCATCGCCGGGCTGACACCGGTGGACCAAGGGCGGATCCTGCTCGATGGCCAGGACATCGTCCCGCTCAGCCCGCAGAAGCGCGGGATCGGCATGGTGTTCCAGAGCTACGCGCTGTTCCCCAACATGACCGTGGAACAGAACGTCGCCTTCGGCCTGCGCATGCAGAAGGTCAAGGCCGACGAGAGCCAGGCCCGGGTGCGCGAAGTGCTCGACCTGGTGGAACTGGGCAACTTTGCCGGCCGCTACCCGCATCAACTGTCCGGTGGCCAGTGCCAGCGCGTAGCCCTGGCCCGTTCACTGGTCACCCGTCCGCGCCTGCTGCTGCTCGACGAGCCGCTGTCGGCACTGGATGCGCGCATCCGCAAGCACCTGCGCGAGCAGATCCGCGCGATCCAGCGCGAGCTGGGGCTGACCACCATCTTCGTCACCCACGACCAGGAAGAAGCGCTGACCATGTCGGACCGCATCGTCCTGATGAACCAGGGGCGCATCGTCCAGAGCGGCGACGCCGAGACCCTGTACACCGCCCCCGTCGACCTGTTCGCCGCGGGCTTCATCGGCAACTACAACCTGCTCGACGCCGACAGCGCCAGCCGCTTGCTGCAACGCCCGGTGGCCAGCCGCCTGGCCATTCGCCCGGAGTCCATCACCCTCGGCCTGAACGGCGAACTGGACGGCGAGGTACGCAGCCACAGCCTGCTGGGCAATGTCATCCGCTATCGGGTCAAGGTACGCGACGTAGAGCTGGTGGTGGACGTGCTCAACCGTTCGGCGGCCGACCTGCACGCCGACGGCCAGCGGGTATCCTTGTCGATCGACCCCACGGCGCTACGAGAAGTGGCCTAAGGAGATACAACGCATGGCACTGGCAATTTTCGATCTGGACGAAACCCTCATCCATGGCGACTGCGCGTCGCTGTGGAGCGAGCAGATGGCCCGGCTGGGCTGGGTCGACGGCAAGGCGTTCCTCAAGCGCGACCATGAGCTGATGGAGGCCTACGGCAAGGGCCACCTGGCCATGGAGGACTACATGGCCTTCAGCCTGGAGCCCATCGCGGGGCGCACCCTGGAAGAGGTCGAGCACCTGGTCGAGCCGTGGGTGGAGGATGTGATCGAGCCGATCATCTATGGCGACGCCTGTCGCTGCATCGCCGAGCACCGCAAGCGTGGCGACCGGATCCTGATCATCTCGGCGAGCGGCACGCACCTGGTGGGGCCGATCGCGGCACGCCTGGGCGTGGACGAGTACCTGGCGATCGAGTTGGAGGCGGTGAACGGGGTGTTTACCGGCAAGACCCACGGCGTGTTGACCTACCGTGAAGGCAAGATCACCCGGTTGCTGGAGTGGCTGGACCAGGAGCAGGAGAATCTGGAGGGGGCGAGTTTCTATTCCGATTCAAGGAATGACTTGCCGTTGTTGCTGAAGGTCGATCACCCGCATGTGGTGAATCCGGACTCGGTATTGCGCGAACATGCCCAGATCAATGGCTGGCCGATTTTAAGCTGGTCGTGATACCGCTGTTCGCCGGCAAGCCGGCTCCTACACCGAACCTGTAGGAGCCGGCTTGCCGGCGAACGGGCTCAACCCAGGCTCGGATCGATCACCATGACCAGCTTGCCCGACACCTGGTTGCTCTCAAGCTCGGCATACGCCGCCTGGGCGAATTCAACCGGGTAGGTATCGACCAATTGCGGCGACAACCGCCCTTCGCTGAACAACGGCCACACCTGCTGCTGCAACTCGCGCAGCAACTCGGCCTTGAACCCATCGTCGCGGTTGCGCAGGGTCGACCCGGTGATCTCCAGGCGCTTGCCCAGCACCTGCGCCAGGTCCAGCTCGAACTTGCGACCGCTCATCAAACCAATGATCACCCAACGCCCATCGCGGGCCAGCACCTTGAGGTTCAACTGCCCGTAACCGGCGCCTACCGGGTCGAGGATCACATCGAACGGCCCAAGCTGCTCCAGCTCGTCGAGGTTGGCGTTGCGCACCACGCCACCCGCCGCGCCCAGGCCCTGGCAATAGGCCAGGCGCTCCGGCGAACCCACGCTGACCCATACCGGGCTGCCAAAGGCCTTGCACAACTGGATCGCCGCCGAGCCCACGCCACTGGCGCCGGCATGCACCAGCACCTTCTCGCCGGCCTTCAGGCCGCCGAGCTGGAAGATGTTCAACCAGGCCGTGGCGTACACCTCGGGCAGCGCCGCCGCTTCGTGCAGGCTCAGGCCCTCGGGCACCGGCAGTACATGGCGGGCATCGACCACCACTTCCTCGGCCATGGCCCCGCTGGCCAGCAGCGCACACACCCGGTCGCCCACGCGCCAGTCGGCGCCGGCACCGACTTCCTCGACCACGCCGGCGCATTCCAGGCCCATGTAGGGGCTGGCGCCTGGCGGTGGCGGATACAGCCCCTTCATCTGCAACAGGTCGGCGCGGTTCAGCCCCGCGGCGGCCACGCGAATACGCACCTGCCCCGCGTCACAGGCCGGACGATCGGCCTCGACCCAGGCCACATGTCCGTCAACGCCTTGCAATGCCTTCACAGTGCCTCCATAGTTGAATCATATGACTGAGCCTGGGTATGCACGTCCCAGGCTTTTTGCAGTATGCGTCCGGTTTCATGGAACCGGCGAACGGAAAAGACGGCCTACTATGCGTGATCAATTGCCTCCACGTCGAATCAGCATGAAGCATTTCCTCCCCAGCACCGCCCTCGCCCTCGTGATCGGGCTCGGCAGCCTCACGCTCGGTGGCAATGCGGCCGCCGCCAACAAGTGGGACCGCCTGCAGCCGGACCGCGACGAGGTCGTCGCCAGCCTCAACATCGTCGAGCTGCTCAAGCGTCACCACTACAGCAAGCCGCCGCTGGACGACGCCCGTTCGGTCATCATCTATGACAGCTACATCAAGCTGCTCGACCCCTCGCGCAGCTACTTCACTGCGGCGGACATCGCCGAATTCGACAAGTGGAAGACCCAGTTCGACGACTTCCTCAAGAGCGGCAACCTCGAACCCGGCTTCACCATCTACAAGCGCTACCTGGACCGCGTGAAGCAGCGCCTGGACTTCGCACTTGGCGAACTGAACAAAGGCGTCGACAAGATTGACTTCACGGTGAAGGAAGACCTGCTGGTCGACCGCAAGGACGCCCCGTGGATGAAGAACCAGGCCGAGCTCGACGACCTGTGGCGCAAACGCGTCAAGGACGAGGTGCTGCGCCAGAAGATCTCCGGCAAAGAGCTCAAGCAAGTCCAGGAAACCCTGGTCAAGCGCTACAAGAACCAGCTGGCGCGCCTGGACCAGACCCGTGCCGAAGACATCTTCCAGGCCTACATCAACACCTTCGCCCAGTCCTACGACCCGCACACCAACTACCTGTCGCCGGACAACGCCGAGAACTTCGACATCAACATGAGCCTGTCGCTCGAAGGCATCGGCGCGGTGCTGCAGAGCGACAACGACCAGGTCAAGATCGTGCGCCTGGTGCCGGCCGGCCCGGCGGCGAAAACCAAGCAGGTCGCCCCCGCCGACAAGATCATCGGCGTCGCCCAGGGCAACAAGGAAATGGTCGACGTGGTCGGCTGGCGCCTGGACGAAGTGGTCAAGCTGATCCGCGGCCCGAAAGGCTCGGTAGTGCGCCTGGAAGTCATCCCGGCCAGCAACGCGCCGAACGACCAGACCAGCAAGATCGTCGCGATCACCCGCGAAGCCGTGAAGCTCGAGGAGCAGGCGGCGAAGAAGTCGGTGCTCAAGCTCAAGCAGGACGGCCGCGACTACAAGCTGGGGATCATCGAGATCCCGGCCTTCTACCTGGACTTCAAGGCCTACCGCGCGGGTGACCCGGACTACAAGAGCACCACCCGCGACGTGAAGAAGCTGCTGACCGAACTGCAGAAGGAAAAAGTCGACGGCGTGGTCATCGACCTGCGCAACAACGGTGGCGGCTCGCTGCAGGAGGCCACCGAACTGACCAGCCTGTTCATCGAGAAAGGCCCGACCGTGCTGGTGCGCAATGCCGACGGCCGGGTCGACGTGCTCGAAGACGAGAACCCTGGCGCCTTCTACAAAGGCCCGCTGGCGCTGCTGGTCAACCGCCTCTCGGCGTCCGCCTCGGAGATCTTCGCCGGTGCCATGCAGGACTACCACCGCGCGCTGATCATCGGTGGCCAGACCTTCGGCAAGGGCACCGTGCAAACCATCCAGCCGCTCAACCACGGCGAACTCAAGCTCACCCTGGCCAAGTTCTACCGGGTTTCCGGGCAGAGCACCCAACACCAGGGCGTGCTGCCGGACATCGCCTATCCGTCGATCATCGACACGAAGGAAATCGGCGAAAGCGCGCTGCCTGAAGCCATGCCCTGGGACACCATCCGCCCGGTGGTCAAGCCGGCCTCCGATCCGTTCAAGCCGTTCCTGGCCCAGCTCAAGGCGCAGCATGACGCACGCAGCGACAAGGACGCCGAGTTCGTCTACATCCGCGACCGCCTGGCGCTGACGCAGAAGCTGATGAACGAGAAGACCGTCAGCCTCAACGAGCAGGAGCGCCGCGCCCGCCACGACGAGATCGAGGCCAAGCAACTGGCCCTTGAGAACATTCGTCGCAAAGCCAAGGGCGAAGAGCCGCTCAAAGAGCTGAAGAAGGAAGACGAGGATGCGCTGCCGGCCGAGCCGGAAGACACCAAGCCTGAGGACGACGCCTACCTGTCCGAGACTGGCCGCATCCTGCTCGACTACCTGAGCCTGAGCACTTCGGTAGCCAAGCACTGAAGTGATGGCAGAATAATGTGACCTGTCATCAAACAGTCATCGGGCTGTCGTGAAATAGAAGGGCCGGACGTGCAAGCGTCCGGCCTTTTTTCATTCAGGAAGCAGTCCATGACCGTCACCGAACAGCTCAGCGCATTGAGCGCCATCCTGGCTCAACGCAGCGTCCATAGCCTGTTCCAGCCCATCGTCTGCCTGTCCGAACGCCGCATCCTCGGTTACGAGGCCCTCAGCCGCGGCCCGTCCAACAGCCCGCTGCATTCACCCCTGAACCTGTTCGCCATCGCCCGCCAGGCCGGGCGCCTGAGCGAGCTGGAAGTACTGTGCCGGGAAAGCGCCTGCCGCCGCTTCAGCGAGCAGGGCCTGGAAGGCAAGCTGTTCCTCAACATCTCGCCAGAATCGCTGCTCGAACCCCACCACCCGTCCGGGCGCACCCTGAAGATGCTCGAACAGGTCGGCCTGCCGCCCAGCCGCGTGGTCATCGAACTGACCGAACAGACCCCCACCGAAGACTTCCAGTTGCTGTACAACGCCCTGCACCACTACCGCGACATGGGCTTCTCGATTGCCCTGGACGACCTCGGGGCGGGCTACTCGAGCCTGCGCCTGTGGTCGGAACTGCGCCCCGACTACGTGAAGATCGACCGCCACTTCATCGACGGTATTCACCTGGACCCGCTCAAGCGCGAATTCGTCGGCTCGATCCTGCAGATTGCCCGCGCTTCCCGTGCCCAGGTGATCGCCGAAGGTATCGAGCTCAAAGAAGAACTGGCGGTACTCGGCGAGATGGGCGTCGACCTGGTGCAGGGTTACCTGCTTGGCCGTCCCCAGGAGTTTCCACCACGCGACACCCTCACCCTGCTGCCCCAGGCGCCGGGTACCGGCGTGGCCCTGGGCGACGACAGCCGCGACCTCAGCGCCCTGCTGATCGAGCAGCCGGCGGTGACCCTCGACACCGCTACGCAGCACGTGCTTGAAGCGTTTCGCCGCCAGGCCAACCTGAACTCCCTGGCGGTGCTGGACGAGCGCGGCAAACCCTGCGGCATCGTGCATCGCCATTCGCTGGCCGATGCCCTGCTAATGCCCTTCGGTACCGACCTGTTCGCGCGCAAGCCGATCAGCCGGTTGATGAGCCAGGACTACCTGGCCGTCGAGCGCGGCCAATCGCTGCAACAGGTCAGCCGCCTGCTCACCAGCCGTGCCCGCCAGCGTATCGAGGAAGACTTCATCATTACCCAGAGCGGCCGTTACCTGGGGCTGGGACGGGTGATCGACGTGCTCAAGCTGATCACCGAGCAGAAGCTCCAGCAGGCCCGGCATGCCAACCCGTTGACCCTGCTGCCGGGCAACGTGCCGATCCAGCAGTGCCTGGCCCGTCTGCTGGAACAGCGGCGCGAGGCGGCGGTGTGCTACGTCGATATCGACAGTTTCAAGCCGTTCAACGACATCTACGGTTACGCCCGGGGCGATGAAGTACTGCTGTGCCTGGCCCAGTGCCTCAACGATTGCGTGGACCCGAGCCGCGACTTCGTCGGGCATATCGGCGGGGACGATTTCATGCTGGTGCTGGGTTCCAGTGACTGGCATGCGCGCCTGCAACTGCTGCTGGAAGCCTTTGCCCGGCAATGTCGGCGCTTCTACCGGAGCGAGCACCTGGAGGCTGAGTGCTTCACCTCGCACAACCGCCAGGGCCAACGCGAAACATTCGCCTTGCTGTCGCTCTCGATCGGGGTGGTGTGGCTGGCGGCCGGGAGCAGCCTTGAACTGGATGCCGGGCAGTTGGCGGAGCTGGCCTCCCAGGCCAAGCGCCAGGCCAAGGATACCCGCGGGCCGAGCCTGAGCCTGATTGATACCACACTGTAGGAGCGGCTTCAGCCGCGATCACCCGCGAAGCGGGTGCCAGGTACCGCGTTGCCTGCATCGCGGCTGAAGCCGCTCCTACAGCGGTGTGTTGGTATGAACATCAGGCCCGCTCAGCTTCCGGATAGCGGTACTCGAACACCCGCACCACTTCCGAGGCATGCCAGGACGCCGCCTCCATGCCGTCCACCGGCCCCGAGAACCGCCCTAGCCGCTCGACGCACTCGAAGAACCCGGTACGCGGCAGGCGGCTGGCGCCCTGGCTGATCACCAGCGAGCTGCGCAAGGGTTGCTCGGCACGGGCATCGAGCACGGCGAGATACTCCAGGGCGGCGGTCAGGGTCTGCATGGCCGGGCTGGGTAGCTGCAAGCGCTCGAGCAGCGCCCGGTAAGTGAGCAGGTGGCGTTGGCGACGGGCCAGGTCGAGCTCGGTCAACAGGTTCTCCCATTGCTGACGGCTGATCCTGACCTGGCTCATGACGGTTCGCTCCAGCCCGCCACGCCCAGGTGCCAGGCCAGGCTGCGCAGGATCGCTGCATCCGGGCGACGCTCGCCGGCCTCGATCATGGCCAGATAAGCCGGGCTGATGCCAACCGTGCGCGCCAGTTGTTCAGGCGCAAGGCCCTTCGCCTGGCGCAACGACGCCAGCTGGTCCAAAGAAGACAAGCTGGCGCTCTGAGGTGTGCTTTCGACGTTGTCGGTGGTGCTTGATGCGTTGGCAGGTGCCTGGCCTGCGGCCACGAGCAGCGCCTGGTATTGCTCCCAGGGCACGACGGCGTACTCGGGCTGACCGTCCCGGCTGATGACCTGAATACCCATAACAACCCCCTTGACGTTGGATCACGGCATGTAATCCGTAGGCATAACGCTTATGCCAATTATATTACCAACCTCGGGGATCCGGTGAACTCAGTTGCCAGGTCGCTCCAGGCGCAGGGCTTCAGGGGTGTCCGGCAGGCGTTCGACCACCCGCAGTTTCTCCGGGGCCTGGCTGTCGCGCCAAGCTTTGAAGCGGCCCAGCTCGTCGGCGACGGTCTTGAGCACCCAGCCCAGCACGGCGATGTCGTCGAGCAGACCGACACCGAGCAACCAGTCCGGGATCGCGTCCAGCGGGCTGACGAAGTACAACAGCCCGGCGACGATGGTGACCAGCGCCTTGGGGCTCACCGCACGGTACTCGCCACGCCACCAGGCCAGGCACAGCGCCTGCATCAGCCGCACATCCTCACGCAGTTGCCCCAGCTTGGGGCCCTTGCGGGCCACGGCGAACAGCAGCGCCGGCAAGCGCCCGCGGCTGAGCAGGCGCTCGGCCAAGGGCAGGAAACGGGCAAAATTCCAGGGTGCGCTCATGAAACCTCCAGAGGAGCCAGGAAGGTTATCCACAAAAATTGTGGATAACCTTGTGAACAGGGCCGCCTTCACGGCACAAGGTGCCCGTCAGGCAAGGGCCGGGCACGAATCGGGCGTTTTTTACACAGTCGTTTCAAAGACGCAAACGTTTTGCGACAGCCACACCCGTATTCGCGCGCCAGCATAGTTTGCGACAGTGGCGCAGGCCATCCGTTCGCGTCAAGCGCCCCTGAAAACGACGACGCCCCGTCGAAACGGGGCGCCTGGGGAAGCAAGCCTGGGTTTACTTGGCTGGCGCTTCTTCGACTTCAGCCTTGCTCAGGTCCTTGATGCCCAGCAGTTCCAGGTCGAATACCAGGACCGAGTTGGCCGGGATCAGCGGGCTCGGGCTCTGGGCGCCGTAGGCCAGTTCAGCCGGGATGTACAGCTTGTACTTCTCGCCGACGTGCATCAGTTGCAGGCCTTCGACCCAGCCTGGGATCACGCCGCTGACCGGCAGATCGATCGGGCTGCCGCGCTCGACGGAGCTGTCGAACACCTTGCCGTCGATCAGCTTGCCTTCGTAGTGGACAGTGACCACGTCGGTGGGCTTGGGCTGCGGGCCGTCGGCCTTCTTGACCACTTCGTACTGCAGGCCGGAAGCGGTGGTGACCACGCCTGGTTTCTTGGCGTTTTCCTCGAGGAATTTCTTGCCGCTGGCGGCCGCTTCCTCGCTGGCCTTGGCCAAGCGCTCTTCGGCGCGCTTCTGCAGGGCGCTGAAGGCTTCAACCAGCTCTTCGTCCTTCAGGCGCTGTTCTTTCTTGCCGACAGCGTCTTCGATACCTTGGGCAACGGCTTTGGAATCCAGGTCGTCCATGCCTTCCTGGGCCAGGCTCTTGCCCATGTTCAGGCCGATACCGTAGGAGGCTTTCTGCGCCGGAGTCTTCAGCTCGACGCTGCTGGTCTGGGCGTCGCAACCGGCCAGGACCAGGCCTACCAGGGCAACCGCAGCCGCCAAACGATGCTGTTTCATGCTAGTTCCTTGTTCATGCGCCATAGGGGCAATCAGGGTAAAGCCGCGAGCTTATCAGGCGGCCACGACCAATGGCTACCGGCATGAGAGCGGCAAATGCCGGAGAAGTTCCAGCGTTGAAACGACAGGCAATCGCACAAACGATGACAAGTTGCGCATTTCATCCTTCAGGGATAGTCGCCATCGCGGTACTGCCCCGCCACCTCGCGTAGCACCTCGCACATCCACTGTGCCGGCAGGCTCTGCGGCAAGGCGGCATTGCGGCAGATACCCACCGAGCCGCCCGGCTCGCGCACGCCCAGGTCGAGTTCGGCCAGTTCGTTGCGCCGCAGGTCGAGCAGCACCGCGTCGCGCGGCGCCACCCAAAGCGCGTCGCTGCCCAGCAGGTAGCGACGGCTCAGGGCCAGCGACAGGGTTTCCAGGCGCTGCGCCGGCATCGGGATGCCGCACTGTACGAACAGGCTGTCGGCGTGCTGGCGAATGGTGGTGCCCTGGGGCGGCAGCACCAGCGGATAACGCCCCACCTGGGTCCGTTCCACCGGTGTGCTGGCCAGCAGCGGATGGCCCGGGCGCACCACCAGGGCCATCGATTCGCTGTACAGGTGCTCGAACGACAGGCCCTGGATCTGCGGGCTATCGGTCATGCGCCCGACCACCAGCTCCAGCTCGCCCAAGTGCAACTGGCCGAGCAGTTGCGCGCTTACCCCGGTCACCACGCTGATCACCAGCGCCTCGTGGCGCTGGTGCAGGCGGCAGAGCACCTCCGGCATCAACAACCCCTCGACGGTGGACAGCACGCCGATGCGCACCTGCGACGGCGTGCGCGCCTCGCCACGCACGCTGCCCACGCCCTCGCGCAGGGCCTGCACGCTGGGGCCGGCGTAGCGCATGAAACGGGTGCCGGCCGGGGTCAGCGTGACGCCGTTGCGTGAGCGCTCGAACAGGCGTGTCTCGAGCAGGTCTTCCAGGTCCTTGAGGGTCTTGGAGATTGCCGGCTGGCTGATGGCGAGCACGTCGGCGGCCCTGGCCAGGCTGCCCTGCCGGGCAATCTCCAGGAAGCACAGCAGGTGGCGGTACTTGATGCGGGTGTCGAGGTTCATGCCCGGCAGTGTATCCGTAAAACAACAAGCCCTGTGAGAGCGAGCTTGCCCGCGAACACCGGCAACGGTGTGACTGCTTCGCGGGCAAACCCCACACCTTAAGCGTTCCCCCTGTAGGAGCGGCCTCGTGCCGCGAAAGGGCTGCGTAGCGGCCCCAGGACTTCAGTGTCGAACAAAGATCGCCGGGGCCGCTTTGCGGCCCTTTCGCGGCACGAGGCCGCTCCTACAGGCTGCGTGCTGAATCATGCCAGAGCCATGGGTCGAACGATGCCACTGTTGGGTAAAGCAGAATCCACAGGGATATAGCACTCATCGATGATGAGTGCATTCCAAGCCCTGAAATCAGATTTAACCCCTTCCTTGTAGTCCATTTCCCAAACATACTCCCGCCGCCCTTTTTCCGTTGCGGTCGTTCTGGCACGGCTCTAGTCTCGGCGGGTCGCTTGAATCAGCGACCGGCTTTGACAGGCCGACTTCCAAGAGCAACTTCAACGGCTTTGCTTTATATGGCGGCTGTATGTGGGGCACTTCGTGTGCGCCGGGGTTTTGCTCTTGCTGACCGGTCTGTCAACCCATGTACAGCTGCCACCCTCTTGTTTGACAGCAGACGGTGGTGGTCCCACTCATCAGCAAGAGGTCGTCATGTTAAAGATCGTCCCCGACCCACCCCATCCTCACTCCCTTGAAGACACCCTCCTCCAGGCCAGCGAATACGCCCTGTGCGCATTGACCGTGGCCCATCAGGCCGTGCATGCCCAGCCCAGGTCACCGGCCACAATCCTGATGATGGCGTCGATCCACGAAGTCGAATCGCTGCGCGTGCTGCTCGAATCGGCGTTGATCCAGGTGCAGATGCCCAAGGCTCCGCAGACGCTGCATTAGGTGGCGCCCGGCCCTGTTCGCCGGCAAGCCGGCTCCTACCGGGGGCTGCGTTCACCTGTAGGAGCCGGCTTGCCGGCGAAAGGGCCCGCCCTGCCACCAACAACTTCAGGGAGATTGAACAATGACCACAGACGACACCATCCCCAACACAACTGCCGGCAAAACCAAGTTCTACCAGGGCGAAGGCCAGACCGCCCCGCTGTTCTGCATCGAACCCGGTATCCCCTGCCAGCACGCCCGCGAACAAGCCTCGGAACTGATGGGCTGCGTGCGCGACCTGACCATTGCCGGGATCATGGAAGAAAAGCCGCAACTGCTCTGGGCGTCGTATTACCTGAGCGCGCTGGCCAAGGCGCTGATGGATGATGCAGAGCTGGGTATGAGGCACTGAGGCTGGATCGGTTCGTTCTGGGTGCCTTGCGGCCAGACGGGCTGGGTCGATTATGCAATGCATACATCGTGGGGCGGCGGGTGCCGCCCCGATTGCACTGTTATTTAGCCTGCTGAGGCTGTGTTCGGATGCCGTCTCAGAACTACGTCGCCGAATGTGTAGGTGCCGCCCAAGACGTCGCAACGGTAGTCAGTCTTGAGCTTGCTAGGAATGAGAGTTCGGTCGGAAATTGCCAAATTTTTGCTCGGTGCTTCCCGTAAAGCAACCTGGAAATGCTTGGTTTTAATTTAGCATTTCCTTCGTTCATCTAATTTCTTGATGCTCAGATTCTGGTGTGACTTGGGATCGTTTGCAAAGTGCAATTTTCAGCTTTCTATAGGGCTTCGGGGCGTCTTTTCTATTTAAGGGGGAGTACATATCACTTTCAGTTAGTGTGCTGACCACCATCCGAATTGCCAAGCGCTCATACTCTCCAGATTTATCAAGAGAGCTTTCTAGTGTCTCGATAAGATAAGCGCCTCGCGAGCAAGTCTCGTTAAACCTGATAACGTAATAATCATCTATCATCATTGCTCCTTCTTTTCGAGTTTCATCAAAGAAGAACTTTAGCGATCTTGATGCTGGCAGGTTCTTTATGAGTGTTGTCAGCCTGGCGCGAGGCCCTATTTCGAATGCATTGCCAATGGGGAGTTTTTTGTTGAAATATTGCTTGTGGAGTATCCAGAGTGGATTTTTTTTATGAAATATATCTATGTAATTTTCATAGGAGTGAAAATCACAGGTCTCGCCAGTCAAGTAATATCCGGCATTCTCCAGTGTTTCCGGGGAGAAGTCGGAAATGCCAAGAAATTCGGGTTTTTCTACGCAGCCATCGCGCAAAAAAACATCGACAAGTTCAAATAGTTCCATGATTCGCCTCATCGTGCAGGATTCGTTTTCGAAGCATGATGCTTATTCAAGATATCCCTGGTCTTAGCAAGTTCTTCCACTCTATTGGATTTCGGGTTGGCATCGATTCCAGCTTGGGCAGCGGATGCCATTTTCTTGACGTTGCTGGGCTCTTCAAGATACTCAACAATGCACTCGCATGCTTTTTTCCATTCGCCAGGCTTCATGTTGCGAGTAGCTGGGTCAACCGGTACAAACTCAATACGCTCACCGGACGCATCGGGAGTCAACCCGATATGTCCTTTTTTGGGGAGGCCAGGGCCTTGGATGTTTACATGAACGCCTCGATTCATCACATCCCCTCCAGCTGTGTTGCCCGTAACTTTGTGCTCGTTACGTTTGGCTAAGCCTAGCGGGTCGCACCATCCTATTGGGTTAGGTGAGTAAACATAAAGGTTAATACCTCCTGAATACTGAATGATGTCTTGATTTACGAAACGGCCGAGATGGGGGTCATAGTATCGATAGCGGTTGTAGTGCAGCCCAGTTTCCTGATCGTGGTATTGACCCTGGAAGCGAATCGGGTTGCCCAGGCCCTGCTGTTTCGCCCACGCCGAGCGCTCCTCACGGACTTCGCCCCACGCCTTGTACTGCCCCGCCCAAGCGACATTGCCCTGTTCATCGGTCAGCTCCATCGGCGTACCGAGGTGATCGCAGTGGTACCAGGCGATCGCCTCGAACGCCTGTGGTTTCACCTCGGTGTGCCACAGCGGATCCTGATCGAAGTCGTACTCACGCTGGCTCCAATCCGGTTGCTTGTGCAGGCGGATCGGGCTGTTGCGCAGGGCCTGGGCGACCGGCACGAAGCTGCCCGGTTCGTACAGGTAATGCACGGTACGACCGGTGTCGCCTTCGTCGCGTGGCGGTGAGCTTTCCCATGCCAGGGTGTCGCCATCCCAACCAAACAGGGTGAAGCCACAGCCGAGTTCACGTTGGCGCTTCGCTCGTTGCAACTGGTTCCAGCCGGTCCCCGCTTCCGGGCGATCCCAGAAATGCGCCACCGAATGCTTGTGCAAACGCCGGCCCAAGGCGTCGTAGCTGTAGTCGACCTTGAGCTGGTCGTCGTTGTAGCTGGCCAGCCGGTCGAACAGGTCCCAGGTGAAATGGGCATGGGCGCCGTTGTGTAGGCGGTGCACCAGGTTGCCGCGCTCGTCGTATTTGTAGTGGGTTCCGGCGTACTCACGCAGCAGGTTGTCCATCAGCTTGTTGCGCCGTGGGTCGGCTTCCAGCGGGCGGTTCAGCTCCTGGGTTTTCTGGTCCAGCAGGTTACCGGCCGGGTCGAAGGCGAAGGTTTCCACGCCCAGGCGGCTGGTGGCCTTGAGCAGGCGGCCGACGGGGTCGTACTGGTACTCCAACGGGCCACGACGGCTGTCATGGATGTTGGTCAGTTGCCCGGCCGCGTCATAACGGTACTGACGCTTGAGCAGCGTGGACTGGCCGTCGTGGTTGCCCAGCAGCTGTTCCTGCAAGCGCCCAGCCGGGTCCCAGGCCTGGGTCTGCATCAGCTTGTTGCCCTGATGCCGCACCACTTCGCGGTGCAGGTCATCCCGCTCGTAGGCCAGCATCTCGTGCTGGTCGAGGGTCATGCCGAGCAGGTGGCCGCTGCCGTAGGTCAGCCAGCTGACCTTGTGGCCGTCCGGGCGAATCGTCGCGGTGCGCTGGTTGAGCGCGTCGTATTCGTGCTGCCACACCGCGACCATTGGCGTGCCCGTGGCCAAGTAGTGCTGATGCTCGCGGGTCAGGTTGCCGGCTTCATCGTGGAACCATTGCAGCTTGCTGGCGGCGTTGACCGCCTGGATCAACTGGCCGTTGCCGTCGTAGGCGAAGCTTTCGCTTTGGCTCTGGTTGCCCAGGCGGGCCGTGCGCTCACTCAATCGGCCCATCGGGTCGAAGGTCAGCTCGATCCGGCGCTGGCCGACTTGGGTCGAGGCGAGGCGGCCGCTGTACGGGTCGTACTGGTAGCGCGTGACCAGGCCATCGAAGCCAGTTTCTTGCAGCAGCCGACCGACCGGGTCGTAGATGAAGGTGGCCTTGCTGGTGTTCTCGTTTTCCAGCCCGATCAAGCGGCCGAGCTTGTCCCAGCGGTAGCGCAGGGTGTGCTCGTTGGCGTCGACGCGTTCGCTCAGCAGGCCGACCGCGTTGTAGGTCCAGGTGGTACAGCGATCAAGCGCATCGACATGCGCCAGCAGACGCCCTTCGGCGTCGTAGTTGAAACGCTCCTCGGTCTTGTCCGGGTGGGTGACCTTGGCCAGTTGCCCGGCCTGGTATTCGTAGGCGGTCTTGTTGCCGGCGGCATCGGCGAATTCGGTCAGCTGGCCGAAGGCGTTGTACGCCCATTGGCTGGTCTTGCCCGAGCAGTCGGTGTATTCGAGCAACTGCCCGGCAGCGTTGTAGGCGAGTGTCTTCTCGTTGCCCAGTGCATCCTTGATCGCCTTGACCAGCCCGGCCGGTGTGTAAGCGAACTCGGTCTTGTGGCCCAGCGGATCGACGCTCTCGACCAGGTTGCCGCGTTCGTCATAGTCCCGTAGCCACAAGCCACCTTCGGCATCGCGCAGCTTGATCGGTTGGTCATGATCGTCGTAGGCGTAGTGCACCGTGCTGTGGTCGGCGCGGATGTGCTGCAGCAGGTTGCTGCGTTCATCGTAGGTGTAGCGGTCCTGGCTGCCGTCGGGGTGGACGTGGCGGATGACGTTCTTGCGCTTATCGCGGAACAGCCATTCCTCACGGCCGTCCGGGTGGATCAGGCGGTAGGTGTAGCCCAGGGCGTCGTAGTAGTGCCAGGTTTCCTGGCCGTGGGCGTCGGTGACATAGGTCAGGCGGATGTTCGGGTCCCAGGCCAGGCGGGTCTCGAAGCTGCCGTCGTCGGCCCATTCGTGGATGGCCTTGGCCTGCGGGCCGCTGCCGTCCCACTCGAGGTTGATGCCGCGCCCGGTGCGGTCGGTGTAGCGGGTGATCAGGTGCTGGCGGTACTGGTACTGCCAGGCGGCGCCGTGTTCGTCCTGGGCGGCGATCAGGTCGCCGTGGGTGTCGTAGTGGTAGCCGCACAGCTGGCGCAGCGGCGTGCCGTCGACCACTTGCCACAGGCCCTGGATATGCCCCTGGTCGTCGAGCAGGGTGCCCAGTTGCAGGTGGACTTTTTCGGAGTCGTTGTCGGAATAGGTGTTGATGTCCGACAGCACCGGGCGACCGTTGTGGCTGTGCTCGTAGTGCAGCATTGCCCCGGCGCCGCTGCGCAGCTGGATATGCGTCAGGTAGAAGCGGTCACCCTGGCGGGCATAGGTTTCACGGCGGTCCAGGCCACGCAGCAACACCAGTTGCTGCTCGGCGGTGCGCACCAGGCTGAGGTACTCGATCGGATCGTAGTGCGGCTTGCCGACCTTGGGCAGTGGGTAATCGTGGCTGCGGCCGTCGCTGTCGTGGAACACCACGCCCTTGTCCACGACATCGAGGCAGGTGGTGAATTCGGTGATCCAGCGGGCGCCGAGCGAACCTTGATCGAGCGCCGCCAGTCGCGAGTTGTACACCCGCGTCCAGTTGACCGGGAACGGCCCGGACAGACTGAAATCCTGATGGGCCAGCGTCTCGTCACCGAGCACATGACCAATGCTGAACCCGGTGCAGGCACAGGGTCCGTTCTTCGTAGGCTTGGGCTGCTTGTTGGCGCGAACTTGGCTGCGTACCACTTCGGTCGGCCCTTCGGGGTGGATATGCCGGGCCTGGTGGGTGACGCCGGGGCGAATGGCGACGGCCATACCCGGGCGGCGTGGGTTGGCCAACACGGTGTCGAGCAAGCGGGTCAGCAGCCAGGCGATGCTGTTTTCCATACCGGCGCTGCCCAGCGCTTCCAGGCGGCGGGGCACGACTTTGGCCAGGTCCTCGAGGGTGCGCACCAGCGGCCCGAGCAGGGTGTCCAGCTCGCCGCTGAAGTGGCGGGCGACGCTGTTGTAACCGTCCTTGAGGCTGCCCTCGGTGGCGTTGGCCAGGGCCGACAGGGCCAGGCGCCAGGCGTCGGTTTCCAGGGCCGAATCGTACAGCGCCACCTGGGCCATCTGCGCGCGGGCCAGGCGGTGGCTGCTGGCGGCATCCAGCTTGCCACGGGCGGCGGCGTCGATGGTCTTGGCCAAGGAGGTGAACAACAGGCGCGCAGTGTCGGCGGCAGCGCTGAGCATGGCCGGCAGCTGGGCCAGGGCCTCTCGCACGTAGTGCTCCAGGGCGCCGCGGATATTGGCGTGCAGGTGGCCGTCGATGATTTCCAGGATCACCGCGCCGATGTGCGCGCCGGGGCGGCGGCGCAAGGTCTGGCGGGTCAGCTGCAGCACCGGGCGCAGCACCGTGCGGGCGCGGGACAGGCCGGGTGGATAGGGGACGATGCCGATCAGGTTGATGCCCAGGCTGACCCACACCAGCGGGTCGGGGGAAGGGCTTTCGACCAGTTCGAGGATGTCGATCAGCGCGTCCATGCAGGACAGGGCGTTGGCCATCACCGGCACGCTTTCGGCGGCCTGGCGCAGCAGTTGCAGGTCGACCAGGCCGTAGCTGATTTCCCGCAGCCAGTGGTCGACGGAAGCGGCGGCGGCGCCGAGGTCTTCGCTGAGGAGGGTGTCGAGGGGGGCAATGGCGACCTGGATTTCGCGCGTGGTGAGCGCGGCATCGGCGGGTGCGGCAGACATCGTGAAAGGGCCTTCCTAGGCGGGGGACGTTGAGGCCCCGGGTGGTCCGTGAGGGCGAAATGATACTAATGCGGGGGCGGTTCGGCCATGAGGGAAACCCTGAGGTGGGTGTGGGAATGCGCGGGGCCATGGGTGACAGTTCCGGCCCTTTCGCCGGCAAGCCGGCTCCTACAGGGACCGCGCCGACCTCTGTAGGAGCCAGCTTTGCTGGCGAACCGGGTTCGACGTGGGACCGCGGTGTGGCCTTCGCCAGCAAGGCTGGCTCCTACGGAGGTCGTGCTATGTCAATGAGTTATGTGGTGCTGGTTATGCTGGTGAATGGGCCGGTGCTCAGCCCTGGGCGATCTCCACGTACTCCCCCGTCACCCGCACCGGCCACACCCGCAACCGCTGCGCCGGATCCTCCAGGCAACGCCCGTCCTGCAAGCTGAAATGTTGCTTGTACAACGGCGCCGCCACTACCAGCTCGCCGCCCAGGCTGCCGACCAGGCCGCGGCCGATGACATTGGCCCCCGACCGCGGATCGCGGTTGTCGACGGCATACAGCGCCTGCCCGAGCCCCGGCAGGTAGAACAGCGCCACCTGCTCGCCGTCGAGCCAGGCCACAACGCCCGAATCGGCCACCAGGTCCCGGACCTGGCAAACCGACTGCCAGTGCAAGGGCTGTGTCACGGCAACATTGGAACGGTTCATCAGACAGCCTCCTCGGTGATGGTGGGGATCAGGTGCAGCGGCGCAGCGGGCCTGCGCTGTTCGCGCTCACGAACGAAATGCACATCGGGGTCAGGGCGCTGGTCGTTGACGAAGGTGCGGAAGCGCTTGAGCTTTTCCGGATCTTTCAGGGCGTTGGCCCATTCGCATTCGTAGCGGTCGACCACCTGCTGCATCTGCGCCTCCAGCTCGTGGCCAAGGCCCAGACTGTCGTCGATGATCACCGCCTTGAGGTAATCCAGCCCACCTTCCAGGCTTTCGCGCCACACCGAGGTGCGCTGCAGCTTGTCGGCGGTGCGGATGTAGAACATCAGCACCCGGTCGATCAGGCGCACCAGGGTTTCGTCGTCCAGGTCGGTGGCGAACAGTTCGGCATGGCGCGGGCGCATGCCGCCGTTGCCGCAGACGTACAGGTTCCACCCCTTGTCGGTGGCGATCACGCCGATATCCTTGCTCTGCGCCTCGGCGCATTCGCGGGTGCAGCCCGACACCGCGAACTTGAGCTTGTGCGGCGAGCGCAGGCCCTTGTAGCGGTCCTCCAGGCGCAAGGCCATGGCCACGCTGTCCTGCACGCCGTAGCGGCACCAGGTGCTGCCCACGCAGGACTTCACCGTGCGCGTCGACTTGCCGTAGGCGTGCCCGGTCTCGAAGCCAGCCTCGATCAGCTCGCCCCAGATCAGCGGCAGTTCGTGCAGCTGGGCGCCGAACAGGTCGATGCGCTGGCCGCCGGTGATCTTGGTGTAGAGGTCGTATTTCTTCGCCACCTGGCCGATCACGATCAGCTTGTCCGGGGTGATCTCGCCACCAGGAATGCGCGGCACCACCGAGTAGGTGCCGTTCTTCTGCATGTTGGCCATGAAGGTGTCGTTGGTGTCCTGCAGGGGCACCAGCGAGGGGTCCATGATCGGCTGGTTCCAGCACGAGGCGAGGATCGAGCCCACTGTCGGCTTGCAGATGTCGCAACCGACAGGGCCGCGACCATGGCGCGCGAGCAATTCGTCGAAGCTGCGGATGCCCTCGACCCGCACCATGGCGTAGAGCTCCTGGCGGGTGTAGGCGAAGTGTTCGCACAGGCTTTTGTCCACCGTCACGCCACGGGCGGTGAGTTCGTGCTCGAACACCTGCTTGAGCAGCGCCGCGCAGCCACCGCAGCCGGTGGCCGCCTTGGTGCAGCCCTTCACGGCGGCGAGGTCGGCACAACCGCTGTCGATGGCCGCGCATACCGCGCCCTTGCTGACGTTGTGGCACGAGCAGATGGTCGCACTGTCGGGCAGTGCATCGGCACCAAGGGCCGGTGCGCCGCCGCTTTGCGGCAGAATCAGCGCAGCCGGGTCGGCCGGTAGCGCGATACCGTTCTGGGCGTATTGCAGCAGGGTGTCGTAGTAGCTGTTGTCGCCGACCAGCACCGCGCCGAGCACATGCTTGCCGCTGGCATCCACCACCAGGCGGCGGTAGGCGGCGTTGGCCTCGTCGATGAAGCGGTAGCTGCGCGAACCCGGCGTGGCGCCGTGGGCGTCGCCGATGGAGCCGACATCGACGCCCAGCAGCTTGAGCTTGGTCGACATGTCGGCGCCAGTGAACGCGACTGCCGTGTCGCCGACCAGCAGCGCCGCGAGGTTGCGTGCCATGGCATAGCCCGGCGCGACCAGGCCGAACACGCTGCCGTTCCAAGAGGCGCACTCACCGATGGCGAAAATACGCGGGTCGCTGCTGCGGCACTCGTTGTCGATCACCACGCCGCCGCGCGCGGCGATGTCCAGGCCGCAGGCACGGCCCAGGGCGTCCTGGGGGCGGATGCCGGCGGAGAACACGATCAGGTCGGTCTCCAGGTACTCGCCACCGTCGAACTGCATGCGGTAGCAATAGTCGTCGCCCGCGCCGATCGACTGGGTGGCGCGGGACAGGTGCACGCCCACGCCAAGGGCTTCGATCTGTGCCTTGAGCGCCGCGCCGCCTTCAGCGTCGAGCTGTACCGGCATCAGCCGCGGGGCGAACTCCACCACATGCGCTTCCAGGCCCAGCGACTTCAGTGCGTTGGCGGCCTCCAGCCCCAGCAAGCCGCCACCCACCACCACGCCACGGCGGGCGTCGGCAGCCGCATGGCGGATGGCGTCGAGGTCATCAAGCGTGCGGTAGACCAGCCGGGCGTTGCCGCTGGAACCTTCGATCGGCGGCACGAAGGGATAGGAGCCGGTGGCCAGGATGAGCTGGTCATAGCCGTAGCGGCCTTCGCCGGTGACCACTTCGCAGCGCTCGCGGTCGATCTCCAGCACCGCTTCGCCCAGGTGCAGGTGCACCCCATGGCGCGTGTAGAAGTCCTGCTCGCACAGCGCCAGGGTTTCGGCACAGCTACCGGTGAAGTACTCGGACAGGTGCACCCGGTCGTAGGCGCGCTGGCGTTCCTCGCCGAACACATGCAGCTCGAAACGGTCCTGGGCACCCCGCTCGAGCAGTTGCTCGACGCAGTGGTGGCCAACCATGCCGTTGCCGACGATGACCAGTCGCGCACGTGGTGCGCCGTTCGCTGTTGCCTTCATAGCCGATCCTCGATCACGGAAAACAAAAAGGCGCCTGGAGCCGAAGCTCCAGGCGCCTTTGCCTGTACTCATCAGTGTGAGGCCCCTGGATGATCGCCGTTGATCAGCGGGGCATTTGTGCAAGGGTTGAAGCAGGGAGTGTGCCAATGTGCCTGTAGGAGCGGCTTCAGCCGCGATGCAGGCGGCGCGGTGCCTGGTATCCGCTGCGCGGATGATCGCGGCTGAAGCCGCTCCTACAGAGGTCGTGCCCGTTCAGATGCACCGCTTGGGTGCAGGGCTCACCATCACGGGGCGCTCAGTACACATCCCGCCGATAGCGCCCAGCCTTGCCCAGCGCCTCGACCCAGGCAGCCGCTGCCTCATCGTTCATCCCGCCCTGCACCGCCACCACCTGGCGCAGCGCCGCGTCCACATCCCTGGCCATGCGCTGGGCGTCGCCGCAGACATAGATAAATGCGCCCTCCTCCAGCCAACGCCACAACTCGGCGCCCTGTTCCAGCAAGCGCTGCTGCACATAGATCTTCTCTGGCTGGTCACGGGAGAACGCGGTACTCAACCGCACATGCCCACTGCCCTCCCAAGCCAGCAACTGCTCGCGGTAGTAAAAATCGCTGGCCGCATGCTGCTCGCCGAAGAACAGCCAGTTGCGCCCGCTCGCCCCACGCACCTCGCGCTCCTCCAGAAAGGCGCGAAACGGCGCGATACCGGTGCCCGGGCCAATCATGATGATCGGCGTGGCGTCATCCTCGGGCAGGCGGAAGTGCTTCGACGGCTGCGGGAAGATCGCCACCTTCAGCGCACCGGCACGGTCGGCGAGAAAGCTTGAGCAGACACCTTTGCGCGCCCCGTAGCGCACGGTCGAGACGGTCAGGTGCACCTGGTCGGGGTGCGCGCTGGGGCTGGAGCTGATCGAGTAAAGGCGTGGCTGCAAGGGCTTGAGCAAGCCCAACCAGTCCGTCAGCGACAAGCGCTGTGGAAAGGCACGCAACACATCGGCCAGTTGCCGCCCCCATAGCCAGCCCTTTAATTCGGTCTTGCGTTCAGGTTGCAGCAGACGGCGCAGGTCGTCGCTGCCTTGGCTGAAGCGCTCAAGCTGCTGCGAGGTGACCCGGGTGATGTCCAGGTGGTGTTCCAGCGCGACCGAGAGCGGCATTGGCGCATGCCCCTTGAGCTCGACCGCGGCCTGCCCATCGAGTTGCATCAGCAGCAACAATTCCTCGATCAACACCGGGCAATTGCGTGGCCACACACCCAACGCGTCGCCCGGTTGATAGGTGAAGCCGCTATCGCGCAGGTCAAACACCAGCTGACGTGTTTCCTTGGCCGACCCGGGAGTATTGAGCAAGCGGTTTTCCAACACTGCCGCGCACCACGGTTGCTGCTTGCCACAACCCGTTACCGGCTTGGGCTCGACGGGTGTCGGCATGGCACTGCCCAACTGCTTCATCAAGGCATCCAGCCAACCGCTGAAGGCCTCGTCGATATCCCCTTCGCAATCGACCCGCGCCAGCAGGCGCCGAGCCCCCAGCTCGGCCAGGCGCTGGTCGAGCTTGCGCCCGAAACCACAGAACTGGTCATAGCTCGAATCGCCTAGGGCCAACACCGCGTAGGGCAAAGTGGCGCAGTGCCCGCCCTCCTCGCCTTGCAGGGCCTGCCAGAACGCCGTGGCGCAATCCGGGGCGTCACCGTCGCCGAAGGTGCTGGCGATCAGCAACACACTGGCGGCCCCCTGCAACTGCGCCGGGCCGAGCGCATCCATGCAACTGAGGCGCACGGGCAACCCTGCTTCGCGCAGGTGCTGTGCACAACGTTCGGCCAGGGTTTCGCTGTTGCCGGTCTGCGAGGCCCATACCACGTGATGGCTGGGGACCTCATTGGCCGCCGGCGGTTGGCTGAACAAGGCCGCCAGCAGACCCTCGACGAACAGCCGTCGGGCGGGGGCCAGGGGCGCGTCGGCCGGCAAGCGCGGAACCCCTTCGGCACGGGCCTGGCCCAGGCCGAGCAGGAAGCCTTGCAGGTAATGACGCTCGTCTTCTGCCAGCTCCGGTGCTGGCAGAACATCCAGGCCAAGCAGGCGAGACAAGGTGGCGGTGGGCATGCGGGCGGGCTCCGAAACAAGGTCGATGGCGTCGATACGTTCGCCCGCGACCCGCTCCAGGGCCACGGCGCAATACTTGAAAGCCGGTTGCAGGGAAGTCGGGTCGACTGCGTCGCAGGTGACGGCGTTGATCGCCAACTGCTCGCCGTACAGATCATTCCAGTGAAACGGCGCGAAGCAACCGCCAGGCAACACACGAGCGCTGATCCGCGCGGGCAGCTGCGCCAGGCCGCGCCGCGAGCGGATCGCCACCGTGTCCCGGTCACGAATGCCCAGGCGCTGGGCGTCCTCAGGGTTGATCTCGACGAAGGGGCCCGGCTCCAGCTTGTTCAGGCTGGGCACCTGGCCGGTCTTGGTCAGGGTGTGCCACTGGTGCTGCACACGCCCGGTGTTGAGCACGAAGGGATACGCCTCGTCGGCCTGTTCGGCCGCTGGCAACCAGGGCCGTGCCAGGAACCGCGCCTTGCCGCTGGGCGTGGGAAAGGCCAATGCGGGGCGAGCGCCCTGCTCATCGTGCAACACCTGCTGGCTGACCCCATCGTTGCGGTAGCGCAGCGGGCTGCGGGCGTCTTCCCGACCCGGCGCACAAGGCCACTGCCGTGGGCGCTCACGCAGTTCGGGGTAGCCGATGCCACGCAGGTCGTAACCGGTGGCGGGGTTCCAGAAACGGCGGATCTCCTCGTACACCGCCTCGGCATCGGGATAGTCGAAGGCCTGCCCATAGCCCATGGCGCTGGCCACCCGGGCGATGAGGCGCCAATCCTCCAGGCTTTCACCGGGCGGTTCCACTGCACGCGGCATCAGGGTGAGGTTGCGCTCGCTGTTGACCATCACCCCCTCGCCTTCGGCCCACAGTGCAGCGGGCAGGAGGATGTCGGCATGGCGGTTGGTCTCGGTGTCGAGGAACGCGTCCTGGCAAATCACCAGTTCCGCCTGGCGCAGGCCGTCGATCACCTGCTGGCGGTTGGCGACACTGGCCACCGGGTTGCTGCAGATGATCCAGCAGGCCTTCACCTCGCCTTGCTTCATCTGCTCGAACAGCGCCACCGTGCCCTCGCCGCCGTCGCTGCGCAGCGTGCCCGGCGCCAACTGCCATTGCCGCTCGACGAAGGCACGGTCGGCGTCGACCTGCGCCGAACGCTGGCCCGGCAAGCCCGGCCCCATGTAGCCCATCTCGCGCCCGCCCATGGCATTGGGCTGGCCGGTCAGGGAAAACGGCCCGCTGCCCAGGCGGCAGATGGCGCCGGTGGCCAGGTGCAGGTTGCACAGCGCATTGCTGTGCCAGGTGCCATGGATGCTCTGGTTCAGGCCCATGGTCCAGCAGCTCATCCAGTTTTTCGACTGGCCGATCCAGGTGGCGGCCTGGCGGATATCGGCCTCGGGCAGGCCAGTGATGGTGGCGACGCGTTCAGGGGTGTAGTCGGCGAGAAACGCCGGCAGCGCCTCCCAGCCTTCGGTGTGGCGGGCGATGAAATCAGGGGCGGTGTGGCCGTTGGCGTGCAGCAGGTGCAACAGACCATTGAGCAGCGCCAGGTCGGTGCCCGGGCGCACTTGCAGGAACAGGTCGGCCTTGTCGGCGGTGGCCGTGCGCCGGGGATCGACGACGATCAGCCGGGCGCCGGCCTTGACCCGGTCTAACAGGCGCAGGAAGAGGATAGGATGGCAATCAGCCATGTTCGCGCCGATCACCAGGAATACCTCGGCGTGTTCGAAGTCCTGGTAGCTGCCGGGCGGCCCATCGGCGCCCAGCGACTGCTTGTAGCCGCTGCCGGCGCTGGCCATGCACAGGCGCGAGTTGGATTCGATATGGCGGGTGCGGATGTACCCTTTGGCCAGCTTGTTGGCCAGGTACTGGGCCTCCAGCGACATCTGCCCCGACACGTACAAGGCCACGGCGTCCGCCCCGTGCCGGTCGATGATCGCGCGCAGGCGGGACGCAGTTTCGGCGATGGCCTCGTCCAACCCGTCGCGCACCGGTTCCTGGTCGCGCTGGCGGCGCAGCCAGGCGTGGGCCATGCGTCCGGTGGTCAGGGGGATGTGGGCGGTCAGGCCCTTGGTGCACAGGCGGCCGAAGTTGCTCGGGTGCTGCTTGTCGCCACTGACCTTGACCACCTTGCCGTCGGCCACGCTCATGACGGTGCCGCACCCCACGCCACAATAAGGGCAAACACTGCGGACCTCGCTGCTGCTCATCGGCGATCTCCTGCTGATGAAACGACAAAGGCGCCGGCTGCCCCGGCCTGCACTGGCAAGCGGGGCAACACGGCGCCTTCGTCGTGATGAAAGTCGGCCATCGACGTTGATGGCCTGATGAGTGAGCGACAGCAAAAGCCGGGCCATGACCGGCGCCTGCTGGCGAATCAGGTACCGTGGCGCTTGGCACCGGCTTTGCCGGTGTTCGCCGGCAAGGCCGGCTCCTACGCGGGATCGCGTCTTGTCGCACCGTAGTGGGCCTGTTGCACCATTGGGTGGCGTTCAGGCCTGGCAAGGCGATATGCTTCGTATACGTTTCATATATACGGGTATCCCACCATGGGCATCGTCAAGATCTCCGACGACCTCCACGAAGACCTGCGCGTGGCCAGTGCCGCGCTGTCGCGCTCGATCAACGCCCAGGCCGAACACTGGATCCGCCTCGGCATGCTCGCCGAGCTGCATCCGCAAGCCACCTACCAGGACCTGCTGCGCCAGTTGCTGCGCCAGGAACAGGCCAATCTCAAGGAACTGCTGCAATGAGCCAGGTCATTCACAAGGACGCCGCCCAACTGGCACTGATGCGCCGTGCCGGGCAACTGCTGGCCCAGGTGTTCGCCCACCTCGACGGCTTCATCCGCCCGGGCGTGACGACGATGCAGATCAACGACCGCGCCGAGGCCTTCATCGTCGAAACGCTCAAGGCGCGTCCGGCGAGCAAGGGCCAGTACGGCTTCCCCTATGCGCTGAACACCTCGGTGGACCATGTGGTGTGCCATGGCATGCCCAAGGTGGGTGAGGTGCTGAACGAAGGCTCGATCGTCAACGTCGACATCACCCTGGAACAGGGCGGCTATATCGCCGACTCGTCGAAGATGTACTGCATCGGGCAGATCAGCGACGAGGCCCGGCGGCTGGTCGACACCACCTACGACGCGTTGTGGAAGGGCATCGAGCAGGTACGCCCCGGCGCCACCCTCGGTGACATTGGCCATGCGATCCAGGCGCATGCAGAGGCGGCCGGCTACAGCGTGGTCCGCGAGTACTGCGGGCATGGTATCGGCACGCAGATGCACGAGGCGCCCGAGGTGCTGCATTACGGCCATCGTGGGATGGGCATAAAGCTGCAACCGGGGATGGTGTTCACCATCGAGCCGATGATCAACCAGGGCGGCCGCGGGACCCGGGGGCTGCGCGATGGCTGGACGGTGATCACCCGGGATCACACACTTTCGGCGCAGTGGGAGCATACCGTGGCGGTGACCGAGAGTGGGTACGAGGTGCTGACGCTTCGGGGGGAGGAGGTTCGGGGCTGACGGATTGGCATTCGGACGCTGATTTTCCTCTGCCAGCCCTTTCGGGATGTTCGCCGAGGAAGTTGCAGCGCCAGGGAAATCGAGCGCCGCCCGCGCGGCGCATCGCGGATGAATCCGCTCCTACATCCGTTGCAACGTGGCCATGCCAGACAGGCCATAGTTGTTCGCCTTGTTTGTCCGGCGCGTTTTTTCGGCTGGCGCTGAAGCCGTCCCGCCTGGCTCAAGCCATGCGCCAAGGCTGGCGACCATGGCCTCACAGGTGCGGCACGTTGCAACCGATGTAGGAGCGGATTCATCCGCGATGCGCCGCGCAGGCGGCGCTCGATCTCAAGCGCGCAGCAAGACTATTGCATTACAATCCGCGCCAGCCCAAAGCTACCTCAGGACCCCTCATGGACGAAGCCGCCCAGCACTGGCTGCATGCCCTTTCCGCCCCCATGGCCGCCCTGAACGGCGCCAGCTACACCGCCCCCGACTACTTCGAAGGCGAAGACCAGGCCGACCTGGAGCGCTGGTGGGGCATCAGCACCCGCGCCCAGTTGCTCGACATGCTCAGCATGGCCGACAACGGTCACGCCACCGAACTGAGCGAAGCCTACTGGCAGTACCAGCGCTGCCTGCCCAGCCAATGGCAGGCCCTGCTCGAAACCCTGCCCCCACGTGAACGCATCCGCCACCAGTACGCCGCGCGCACCTTCCCCGACTGCGGCCCCGGCGGCACCCGCGCCTGGGACCTGGGGCGCATGAGCTACCTGCTCCGTGCCGGGGTCAAGAAAGGCCTGGTCAGCCGCGAGGAAAGCCTCTATCTGCACTACCGCCTGGCCTTGCGCGCCCGCCATTACTACAACCGCTGGGACAGCTACCTGGCCGGTTACCTGTTCGGAAAGGCACTGTGGAACGCCAGCGGCAGCAGCGATGAAGCCCTGGCCGCCAACCTCGAGCGTCAGGGCTACGAGCACTGGAACCGCTGCATCCTGCTCAACCTGCGTCATGGTGCCCACGCCTTGTTCGCCGAGCTGCCCTGGGACCTTCCCCTACCCGAGCCACAACGCCCCATAACGCTGGAAGAGGACTGCTGGTCATGAGTTGCTGGATTCGCCTGGGGATCGAACCAACCCAGGACCTCGATGCCATCCGCCTGGCTTACCGCAGCCAGCTGCCCTCGCACCACCCCGAGACCGACCCGGAAGGTTTCAAGGCACTGCGCGAGGCCTACGAGCAAGCCCAGCGCCTGGCCCGCGAACGCGCCGCGCCAGCGCCTGACGACCTGGAACCCGAGGCCGAGCACGCCGCCGTGCATCCTGCGTTGCACGCCTTCCACAGCCTGCTCGAAGCGCCGGCTACCCGTTTCGATCCGCCAGCCTGGCAGCGCTACATCGACGAACTGGACACACTGCCACTGGACGAACTGGAGGACCTGAGCTGGCAACTGCTCGCCACCCTTCGCGACGCCGGTCCGCTTTCCCATCGCTGCGCCAGCCTGCTGGCCCATCGCCTGGGTTGGGCGCAACAATTGCTGCGCCTGGACAACCCACATGAGGTGGAAGCCTTCCTCGACCGCCTGGACGAGCCCGACCCCTACGACACCGCACTGATGCGCGATTGGCCGCCCAGCGCACAGCTGGAAAGCCTGTGGTATTTCCGAAGCCTGGAATATTGCTACCAACAGCACCCGCTGTTCGAATACAAGCAGTTCGTCAACGTGCACACCTGCCTGGCCATCCCCGACGACCCCGCCCTGATGCAGCGCCTGCTGGTGCAGTTCAGCCAGGCGGGCATCGGCAGCCGCGCCTTCCATGGCCAACTGCAGGAGCGCCTGCAGCAGGCGCCCAACGACATCGACCTGCTTTACCTGCTGGCGCGCCAGGCTCATGCCCTGGACGCCGAACAGCAAGCCCTGGACTGTTGGCTGCGACTGTACCGCGAACACCAGCACCCCGAGGCCGAGCGTTGGCTGATCGACCTGTGCGCACGCCATCAACCGCAGCGCCTGCCGTTATTGATCCAAGCCTTCGACCACCTGCACATGCCCGCCTCCTGGCCCACCGACCTGGCCGATCCGGCCCAGGCCTGGGGCAGCCCGGCGCAGACGCCGCAGACCTTGGCACGCTGGGCAGAAGCCGCGCGCCTGGAGCTTGGCGGGATTGCCGGCACCTTTGTCGATTGGCGCCTGGACGGTGATGACGAGCTGCCGCTGCTGGCGTGGTTGCTGCACGAGCAGCACGACCGCGAACTGCACCACCTGTACTGGCAAGCCTGGGCCCTGCAACGCGGCGAAGCAGGCCTGTTGCGCCAGATCCTGTCACACCCACCGAGCGCGGACCCGCTCGACGCGCTGATCCTGGAAGGCTTCCAACGTCAGGCCGCGCAACACCTGCACTGGCTCGAGCAATCGCCCGTGGTGCAGGCCCTGGTGCGGTTCTGCGCCAGCGAAGACCCAGCGCTCGAGCTGCCCGAAGCACTGACCGAGGATGCCATTCGCCCGGTATGCCGGGAATGGTTGCGGCGCATGCGCGTCTATTCGGCCCAAGCCCTGATCGCACTCAACAACCAGTTCGAGATAAGCCGCCTGTTCACCACGCCATTCGCCCTGCCATTGCAGGGCCGCCTGGCCGAGGACGGCGTGCTGCTGCCTCCGATGCCTGACGGCGAGGCCTTGTGGGGCTGGCATCGCCAGCAGCTGTTCATGCTCGCCCTGATGGAGCAGCAATCACGCTGGTTGACGCTGATCGACCCGACATTGGCCGGGCAGATGCAGTATCCCGCCGACCACCCCTTCGCCGAGCAGCACGCGCAGCTCCTGCAGGCGCTCGATAATCCCGAAGGCGACAACAGCCTGCCAGCGCTCACCTTGTCCGCGCCCCTGCAGACCCTGCAACAGGCCCTCGACAGCGCACGCCTGCCCAGCGCCGCGCAGATGGCCGCCTGCCTGGACAAAGAGGATGGCCGCCTGCTCGACGAGAGCCCGCTGAGCTACCTGCTGTTCTGCGCGGTGCTGTACCACGACCGCTCGCTGGGCGAGGAACAACGCACGCGCCTGCGCAACCGTCTTGAAGCCATGGCGCTGCACGGCGCCTGGTTCGAGCCACTGCGTCGTGGGCTGGTGAACGGCAAGGCCGGACGGCCGCCGGCCGAAGTCCTGCGCAGCCAGGGCATCGACAGCCATGCGTTCAAGGATGTGATGGACGCGCTGAACGGCCTGCTCAACGACTGCACGCCACCCAAGCCCCGGGCGCTGTGCGCCCTGCAGAAGATCAAGGACGATACCCGGCAGTACCCCGGCCTGCGCTGCGCAAGCATGGCGGTGTTGTCCTGGGCGGAGCGCATGCTGGGCAACGACCTGAAACAGCCACCCGCCCCCTTCTGGGCATTCTGGAAGCTCAACAGTCGCCTGAACCGCACCGGCTTCGCCTTGCATCTGGTGGCCGCCGTGCCATGCAGCGCCATGGCCCTGAAGTTCCCGGCACTGATCGCGGTGGTCGCGGTGCTGATGATCAGCGCCAGCCTGCGCCGCCTGCGCGACCTCGGCCGTGGCGTACCGACCCTGTTGCTGCTACTGCTGATCAGCCGTGTGCTGCCGTTCGCAACCCTGGTGCTGCTGGGCCTGCCTGGCAACAAGCTGCCGAACCTGTACGGGCCGCCGCCAGGCAAGGCCATGCCGATGGAAGGTGGCCTGCAGGCCACCTTGCGGCGCCTGAACGGTCAGTAGCGCAGCTCATCGAGCGCTTGGCTCAACGCCAGGCGCTCGCGGCCGATCTCGGCGGACTGCTGCCTGGCCAGCACCACGTTGAACGCATCCAGCCAACTGCCGATCAACTCGCGCTCATCGCCCAGGCTCTGCATCCAGGCCCGCTCCAGACGGGCCAGCAGGGTGCGGTTGGGCAGGGTGTCGCGTGGATGGATCTTGAGCCGTGCCAGGCGCTGCTGGCTGGCCTGGCGCGCCTCGACATCCAGCCCGGTGGGGCTGCGGTCAATGCTGTGGCTGTGTTTCTGGCCACTTTCGAGGAAGGTCACGTCCACTTCCAACAGGCCGTTGATGTCGTAGCTGAAGCGCACGTCCAGCGACTGGATCGCACCGGTCTGCTGCAACGGCACCACGAAACTGTCGACCAGGATATTGTCACGCACCCAGGGGCGCTCGCCCTGGTACACGGCAATGCGAATGGACGCCTGTTCGGGGTGGCTGCTGTAGAAGCGCTGGACCTTCGAGGTCGGAATCACCGTGTTGCGCTCGATGATCGGCGAAAAAGCCCCGGTGACGTCTTCGCCGCGCGAGGAGGCAATGCCCAGGGTGTAGGGGCAGACATCGGTCAGGATCAGCTCGTCGATGGCCGCGTCGCGCGCCTTGCAGGCTGCCTGGCTGGCGGCGCCCAGGGCGACGATGGTGTCCGGGTCCAGGTGCCGGTAGGGCAAGCGGCCGAACAGCTTGGCCACCAGTTGCTGTACCTGCGGCATGCGCGTGGCGCCCCCTACCAGCACCAGGCTGTCCAGCTCGCGGGGGCTGAGCCGGGCATCACGCAAGGCCTGTTCGATAGGGGTGCGCACCCGTGCCAGCAACGGCGCCCAGATCGCTTGCAGCTTCAGGTCGTCCAGTACCCATTCGCGGGCCTGGCCATCGCCATTCCAGTTCAACGTGCGACTACCCTCGCCTGCCTCGCGCTTGAGCTGCTCGACAGCATCGTGAAGGCTGGCCAGGGACTGGGGCTCGAGGTCTTCGACCTTGAGCCGCCAGTCGTGCAGGCAGGCTTGCAGCAGCGCGTCGGTGAAGTCTTCGCCGCCCAGGTAGTTGTCACCGGTGGAGGCGTGTACCTCGATCAGCGGCAGGGCGTATTCGAGTACCGTGACGTCGAAGGTACCGCCGCCCAGGTCGAAGACCAGGGTGCGCTCGAACTTCTGTTCATGCAGGCCATAGGCCATGGCCGCCGCGGTGGGCTCGTTGATCAGCCGTTGTACCTTCAGCCCGGCCAGCTCGGCGGCAAACACCGTGCGCTTGCGCTGCTCGTCACTGAAATAGGCGGGCACCGAAATCACCGCTTCACTCACCGGGCAGCCCAGGTAGGCCTCGGCGTCCTGCTTCAACGCGCCCAGCACCAGGGCCGACAGCTCTTCAGGGGTGAAACGGTGCTCACCCAGCGAGTAGAGCTTGTCACTGCCCATGAACCGCTTGAAGGCGCCCGCCGTGCGCTGCGGGTGGGTGGTCAGCCGGGCCCGGGCAGCCTGGCCGACCAGGATGCTGCCATCGTCATCGACACTGACCACCGAAGGGGTCAGCACTTCGCCCAGGGCGTTGGCGATCAGGCGCGCTTCGCCATCCTGCCAGACCGCGATCAGGCTGTTGGTGGTGCCCAGGTCGATGCCCAGGAGCGGGGTGGATTGTGTAGAAGGCGTAGAGAGGCTGGCATCCTGCATGGTCGGTCTCTTGCTTGCGATAAGAACCGGCGCAGGGCCTGCTGGCCACGTGCGGCGGACAGGGGCATTCTGGTGCAAAGCCAGAAACAAAAAAAGCGACCCTAAGGTCGCTTTCTCTGTAGCTTCAGGGTGTTCAGTGGGCCCTTGAAGCTGAATATGGCGCGGCGGACGGGACTCGAACCCGCGACCCCCGGCGTGACAGGCCGGTATTCTAACCGACTGAACTACCGCCGCGCTATACATCGAGTGGTGGGTGATGACGGGATCGAACCGCCGACCCTCTGCTTGTAAGGCAGATGCTCTCCCGGCTGAGCTAATCACCCTTCGTCTCGGTGTGGCGCGCATTCTACGGAGGACCCTGTACCCTGGCAAGCACTTTTTTCAAAAAAATCAAAAAAAAATGCCAGGCCTTTCAAAGACCTAGCTGCGCCGGGCTTTTCCCTCCTTATATATGCCTGCTGGCCCTCTGACAGGGCTGGCCTCGAACCACCGCTCGGAGAATAATGCCCGCCTTATGCATTAAGGAGAGATTCCCCCTCATGTGGTTCAAGAACCTGCTGACCTACCGCCTGACCCAGGATGTCCCGTTCGAGCCTGAAGCGCTGGAAGCCGCCCTGGCCAGCAAACCGGCGCGCCCCTGCGCCAGCCAGGAGCTGACCACCTACGGTTTCGTCGCCCCGTTCGGCAAGGGCGCCGACGCTCCCCTGGTGCACGTCAGCGGTGAATTCCTGCTGATCGCCGCGCGTAAAGAAGAACGTATCCTGCCCAGCAGCGTGGTCAACGACGCGGTCAAGGAGAAGGTCGAGGAGATCGAGACCGAGCAGATGCGCAAGGTCTACAAGAAGGAGCGCGACCAGATCAAGGACGAGATCATCCAGGCCTTCCTGCCGCGCGCGTTCATCCGCCGCTCGATGATCTTCGCCGCCATTGCCCCGCGCCTGGGCCTGATCCTGGTCAACTCGGCCAGCGCCAAGCGCGCCGAGGACCTGCTGTCGACCCTGCGCGAAGTCATGGGGTCGCTGCCGGTGCGCCCGGTGACCGTCAAGATCGCCCCGGCCGCGACCATGACCGACTGGGTCAAGTCGCAGCACGCCGCCGAAGGCTTCTATGTGCTGGACGAGTGCGAGCTGCGCGACACCGGCGAAGACGGCGGCATCGTGCGCTGCAAGCGCCAGGACCTGACCGGTGAAGAAATCCAGCTGCACCTGAGCACCGGCAAGGTGGTCACGCAACTGGCCCTGGCCTGGCAGGACAAGCTGTCGTTCGTGCTCGACGACAAGACCGTGATCAAGCGCCTGAAGTTCGAGGAGCTGCTGCAAGAGCAGGCCGAGCAGGACGGCGGCGATGAAGCCCAGCAGCAGTTCGACGCCAGCTTCACCCTGATGATGATGACCTTCACCGAGTTCCTGCCGGCGCTGTTCGAGGCGCTGGGGGGCGAGGAGATTCCGCAAGGGGTCTGAGGGGCGTTATCTGCCGGTGTTGCCCTGAATTTTGGGGAGCCAGCACCGGCCATTCGCGGGTAAACCCGCTCCTACAGGGATCTCGTTGCCCTTGTGGGAGCGGGTTTACTCGCGAATGGGCCCATGAAAATTTCAAGACAATAGACAGAAAAGGACCTGCCCCATGCGCGCCCTCGCCGCCCTCAGCCGCTTCGTCGGCAACACCTTCGCCCTATGGGTGCTGCTGTTCGCCTGCCTGGCCTTCCTCATGCCGCAGTGGTTCATCGCCCTCAAGGTCGCCATCGTGCCGCTGCTGGGCCTGGTGATGTTCGGCATGGGCCTTACGCTCAAGCTCGACGACTTCGCCGCCCTCGCCCGCCAGCCCTGGCGGGTGGCGCTGGGGGTGGTGGCGCACTTCGTGATCATGCCCGGCATGGCCTGGCTGCTGTGCCAACTGTTCCAGCTGCCGGCACAGATCGCCGTGGGCGTGATCCTGGTCGGCTGCTGCCCAAGCGGCACGGCGTCGAACGTCATGGTCTGGCTGTCGAAGGGCGACCTGGCGCTGGCAGTGGCGATCGCCGCGGTGACCACCCTGCTCGCCCCGCTGCTCACCCCTGCCCTGATCTGGTTCCTGGCCTCGGCTTGGTTGCCGGTCTCGTTCATGGACATGTTCTGGTCGATCCTGCAACTGGTGATGCTGCCGATCGTGCTGGGCGTGCTTGCCCAACGCCTGCTGGGTGCCCGGGTGCAGCTGGCGGTTCAGGTGCTGCCGCTGGTATCGGTGGTGAGCATCGTGATGATCGTCTGCGCGGTGGTGGCGGCCAGCCAGGCGAAGATCGCCGAGTCGGGCCTGCTGATCATGGCGGTGGTGATCCTGCACAACAGCTTTGGCTTCCTGCTCGGCTACCTCACCGGCAAGCTGTGCAAGCTGCCGCTGGCCCAGCGCAAGTCGCTGGCACTGGAGGTGGGCATGCAGAACTCTGGGCTGGGCGCGGCGCTGGCGGCGGCGCACTTCTCACCCTTGGCGGCAGTGCCCAGCGCGCTGTTCAGCGTGTGGCACAACATTTCCGGCGCGCTGCTGTCGACCTGGTTCAGGCGGATGGAAAAGCCGGTGGCAGATGAAAGCGCTGTATCCGCCAGATATTGAAGCCTGTTCGCCGGCTTGCCGGCGAACCACCCGATACCATCGATCCCTCGGGCTTGCCGCCCCTGCAATTAATGTGCACTATAGTGCGCACTGTGAGGACGACCTCACGACGCAGTGCGTGATCGCTACGGGGACGGCCCCATCATTGAAACGATGGAGACTCACCATGTCCTGGATCATCCTGTTCTTCGCCGGCCTGTTCGAAGTCGGCTGGGCTGTCGGCCTCAAGTACACCGACGGCTTCACCCGCCCACTCCCCACTATTCTTACCGTCGGCGCGATGGTCATCAGCCTCGGCTTGCTGGGCCTGGCCATGAAAGAGCTGCCGCTGGGCACCGCCTATGCCATCTGGACCGGCGTCGGCGCGGTCGGCACGGTGATCGCCGGGATCATCCTGTTCGGCGAATCGATGGCTTTGGTGCGCCTGGCCAGCGTCGCGCTGATCATCACTGGCCTGGTCGGCCTGAAGGTCAGCGCCAGCTGACCTTCACTTCCCTCCCCTTCAACGCATATCGCCACGCAGCAGGCTGACCTGCTCGCGCAGCGCCTCGGGCTGCGCCGCCTCCACCGGGATGGCGGCGCCGGCCACGAGGGTTACCCGCGACCACAAGCGCTTGAAGAAGCCCTTGTTCGGGTCACGACTGAAGAAACTGCCCCACAGCCCCTGCAACGCCAGTGGAATCACCGGCACCGGCGTCTCCTGCAGGATGCGATTCACCCCACCCTTGAACACATCGATCTCACCGTCGGCACTGAGCTTGCCTTCGGGGAAGATGCACACCAGCTCGCCGTCGGCCAGGTACTGGGCAATTCGGGCGAAGGCGCGCTCGTAGGTAGCCTCGTCTTCACCGCGCCCGGCAATGGGGATCGCGCCAGCGGTACGGAACACGAAGTTGAGCACCGGCAGGTTGTAGATCTTGTAGTACATGACAAAGCGCACCGGACGGCGAATGGCGCCGCCGATCAGCAGCGCATCGACGAACGACACGTGGTTGCACACCAGCAAGGCCGCGCCCTCGTCGGGGATGCGCTCGAGCTCGCGGTGCTCGACCCGGTACATCGAATGGCTGAGCAGCCAGATCAGGAAGCGCATGGTGAACTCGGGCACGATCCTGAAGATGTAGGTGTTCACCGCGATGTTGAGCAGCGACACCACCAGGAACAGCTGCGGGATGCTCAGTTTTGCAACGCTCAGCAGAACGATGGTGACGATCGCCGAAACCACCATGAACAGGGCGTTGAGAATGTTGTTGGCGGCGATCACCCGGGCCCGCTGATCTTCCGGGGTACGCGCCTGGATCAGCGCGTATAGCGGCACGATGTAGAAACCACCAAAGATACCCAGCCCGACGATGGACAGCATGATCCACCAGGCCTGGCTCATGCCCAGCAACGCCAGCCAGTCATGGGGCACGGCACCGGCCGGCACATCGCCCGAATGCCACCACCAGAGCAAGCCGAACACAGTCAGGCCAAACGAGCCGAACGGAACCAGGCCAATCTCGACCTTGCGTCCGCTGAGCCGCTCACACAGCAGCGAGCCGATCGCGATGCCCACCGAGAACAGGGTCAGCACCAGGGTGACGACGGTCTCGTCACCGTGCAGCCAGTCCTTGGCATAGGCCGGGATCTGCGTGAGGTAGATGGCACCGACGAACCAGAACCACGAGTTGCCGACGATCGAGCGCGACACCGCCGGGGTCTGACCAAGGCCCAGGCGCAGGGTCAGCCAGGACTGTTTGAAGATGTTCCAGTCCAGCTTCATCTGCGGCGCGGCGGCGGCGGCGCGAGGGATCCAGCGGCTGGCCAGGTAACCCAGCACCGCGGTGCCCACCACTCCGGCGGCGGCTAACACTGCGTACTGACTGGAGGACATCAACACTCCGGCGCCGATGGTACCGGCCAGGATCGCCAGGAACGTGCCCATCTCCACCAGGCCATTGCCCCCCACCAGCTCCTCTTCACGCAGGGCCTGGGGCAGGATCGAATACTTGACCGGGCCGAACAGCGCCGAGTGGGTGCCCATGGCGAACAGGGCCACCAGCATCAGCTCCAGATGGTGGGTGACGAAACCGGTCGCGCCGATGGCCATGATGACGATCTCGGCCAGCTTGATCGCGCGGATCAAGCGGTCCTTGGCGAATTTCTCGCCAAACTGCCCGGCCAGCGCCGAGAACAGGAAGAACGGCAGGATGAACAGCAGTGCACAGAGGTTGACCCAGATCGAGCGGTCGCCTTCCAGGCTCAGCTTGTAGAGGATCGCCAGGATCAACGATTGCTTGAACAGGTTGTCGTTGAAGGCGCCCAGCGACTGGGTGATGAAGAACGGCAGGAAGCGCCGCTTGCCGAGCAGGGTGAATTGCGAGGGGTGACTCATCGTCCTTGTACCTGGTTGGGCTTTGTTATTGGAGGCACGCCGGGCGTGCCAAGCCACAAATCTGCACGGGAATGCCCGCTGGCACAAGGCACTAGTGGAAGCGGGCTTGCCCACCTCAAGCCTTGCGCGATCCTTGTGGGAGCGGCCTTGTGTCGCGAAAGGGCCGCAAAGCGGCCCCGGCGATCATTGCATCGAAATGAGATCCTGGGGCCGCTACGCAGCCCTTTCCGACCGGTCCGACGCCTCGGCAAGGCCGCTCCCACAAAGGCAAACGTAAACTGCTAGACCGTTGATCCCACGCCGGTTGTGCTGGCGACTTCGCTTCCTGAGCGATCTGCTACCGAGACACCCTCACGCCTGCGCGATGCACGGCGACACGAACAGCTCGCCACGCCATGCCCCGCGCACAGTCCGGCTGGCCACCAGCAGCCACAGCAGCGCCAGCGCCACCACCAGTACCTGGCCAAACACGGTGAAGAAGCCAAGCTCCAACCAGGCCGCCAGCTTCAGGGTGGCCAGGCAGTAAACGCCCAGCGGGAAGGTGAAGCCCCACCAGCCCAGGTTGAACGGCATGCCTTGACGCATGTAGCGCAAGGTAATCAGCACCGCCGTCAGCAACCACCACAAACCGGCGCCCCAGAGCACGATACCGGCCACCAGCCCCAGCCCCCGGGCCACTTCACCCAGACCGCCCAGGCCATTGGCGGCGAACACCGCCGGGGCATCGCCACCGAGCACCAGCATCCCCAGTGCGCCGGTGCCGATCGGCCCCAATGCCAGCCAGCTGGAGGCCGCCATGTTGGCCGGTGGCAGCTTGTGCAGGGCCATGCGCAGCATGAGGATGGTCAGGATGCTGAAGGCCACCGGCAACGACACCGCCCACATCACGTAGCTGGTGATCACCACCAGGAACTGCCGGTGCGCGTCCACCAGGTGCGGCGCCAGCAGCCCGCCACTGGCCGCGGCGACCTCCGCCGCCACCACCGGCAGCAGCCACACCGCGGTCATCTGGTCGATGCTGTGTTCCTGGCGGGTGAACATCAGGTAGGGAATCGCCACGCCGCAGAGCAGCGCCAGGCCCACGTCCAGCCACCAGAGCATTTCGACCCACGGCACCACGACGTCCCCCCAACGCGCCAGGCCGAATACCAGTGCGCCGTTGAGGATGGTGGCGAGGCCCATGGGGATGGTGCCGAAGAACATCGACACGGTGGAATGGGCGAAGATCCGTCGCGCCTCATCAAAGAACAACAGCCAGCGCGCGCCATACAGGACACAGAACAGGACGAACAGGCCGATGGTCGACCACCACAGCCCCTGGGCCACGGTATCGAGCAATGGCACCTGGACTTGATGCAAGGCCAGCGCCAGCACGCCAGTCCCCATGGTCGCGGCGAACCAGTTGGGGGTGAACTGGCGGATCACCTCGCGGGGATGGGCCAATTGGCTGAAGGGGCGCCACGACGGTGCGCGGGTCTGGGTGCATGGCATGGGATGTCTCCTGGCCTTGTGTAAGGTGGAGTTATCTTATGCCTACAAAGAATATCCATATAACGGGTAATTTCTCTATCTGTTATCTATTTTGCAGATATAGCGCGACCTACACCCCTTGGAATATGCTTGGCGACCGCCCCACCCAGACCAGGACGTCGCAATGCTTGCCGCTCTCAAAGGCTATCCGAAGCCGGTACGCCTGCTGTTGCTCACCACCTTCACCCTGACACTCGCCCGAGCGATCACCCTGCCCTACCTGGTGGTCTACCTTGCCGACAACTTCCAGCTCTCGGTCGGCCGCATCGGCCTGCTGATCGGCGGCGCGCTGATCGTCGCTTCGCTGCTGAGCCTGTACGGCGGGCACCTGGTCGACACCGTGCGCAACCATACGCTGGTCATCGCCAGCCTGCTGATCTTCGCGCTGGCCTTCGCCGGCGCCATCGCCAGCCCGTCGGCGGCGCTGTTCTTCCTTTGCCTGGTGCTGATCAACCTGACCCTGGCCATGGTCGACATCGCTGCCAAGGCGGGCTTCTGCGCCCTGCTGCCGGTGGAAGCGCGCGCGGAGGTGTTCGCGATCAAGTACACCCTGAGCAACATCGGTTATGCCGTGGGCCCCATGCTCGGGGTCGCCATGATCGAGGTGGACGGTCACCTGCCATTCGTGGCGTCCGCGCTGATCGGCGCAGGCATGTGCCTGACCTACCACCGCCTGGGCGCTCGTGGCCTGGAGGCCCGCGCCGAGGTTCAGGCCAGCGCCGGCTTCGCCCAGGTGGCATTGGGCCTGGCCCGCGACCGGCGCCTGGTGTGCTTCACCTTGGGCGGTGTGCTCAGCGCCGTGGTGTTCGGCCAGTTCACCGCCTACCTGTCGCAGTACCTGGTGGTCACCAGCAGCCCCGAGGAGGCGGCGCGGCTGGTTGGATACCTGGTGACCACCAACGCCGTGACGGTGATCGCCCTGCAGTACCTGATCGGCCGCCGTATCAACCGGCGCCGCCTGATGCCCTGGCTGATGGCCGGCATGGCGATGTTCGTCGCCGGGTTGCTGGGCTTCTCCCTGGCCGGCACGGCGCTGGCCTGGTGCGTCGCCATGCTGGTGTTCACCCTGGGCGAGATCATCGTCATCCCGGCCGAATACATGTTCATCGACCTGATTGCGCCGGAGCACCTGCGGGGTGTCTATTACGGCGCGCAGAACCTGGGCAACCTAGGCGCGGCGCTGGGGCCGGTGCTGGTGGGGGCGGCGCTGGGGTACCTGGTGCCGGGGGCGGTGTTCTATCTGTTGATCGGGTCGGTGATACTGGCGGCAGTGTTCTATTGGTTGGGTACGCGAAGCGTGGTGCAATAGGCGGTAACGATTGCAGGAGCGGGTTTACCCGCGATGCAGCCTGCACAGGGCATGGCACCGGCTCCGCCGGTGATCGCGGGTAAACCCGCTCCTACAGGATGTGCCATGCCCTCCCCCTGCGACGTCCTGCCACTGCGACCATGGTCTGCGCTGACGAACCCGCCCCCGCGTGCCAGACTGATTGATCGGGACCGCGTTCTATTTTTTGCTCCGGAGTTTGCATGTCGTTGTCCAGCGGGCTGATCGCCGTGGTCGCCCTGGCCTATATGGCCATCATGTTCGCCATCGCCTTCTACGGCGACCGCCGCAGCACCCCGCTGCCGCCGCGCCTGCGCGCCTGGGTGTACAGCCTGTCGCTGGCGGTGTACTGCACCAGCTGGACCTTCTTCGGCGCGGTCGGCCAGGCCGCCGAGCAGTTGTGGGCGTTCCTGCCCATCTATCTCGGGCCGATGCTGCTGCTGATCTTCGCACCCTGGGTGGTGCAGAAGATGGTGCTGATCAGCAAGCAGCAGAACATCACCTCCATCGCCGACTTCATCGCCGCCCGCTACGGCAAGTCGCAGACGCTTGCGGTGGTGGTGGCGCTGATCTGCCTGGTCGGCGTGCTGCCCTACATCGCCCTGCAGCTCAAGGGCATCGTGCTGGGGGTGAACCTGCTGATCGGCGCAAACGCCGACGCCACTGGCAGCCGGGTGCAGGACACCGCACTGGTGATCTCGCTGGTGCTGGCGCTGTTCGCCATCGTCTTCGGCACCCGCAGCCTGGACGTTACCGAGCACCACCGCGGCATGGTCCTGGCCATCGCCTTCGAGTCGCTGGTCAAGCTGCTGGCGTTCCTCGCCGTGGGTGCCTTCGTGGTGTTCAACCTGTATGACGGCTTCGACGACCTGTTCACCCAGGCGCGCCAGTCGGTGCACCTGGAAAGCTACTGGCAGGAGACCATCAACTGGCCTTCGATGGTGGTGCAGACCGCCGTGGCGATGATGGCGATCATCTGTCTGCCACGGCAGTTCCACGTCACCGTGGTGGAGAACATCGAGCCCCAGGACATGCGCCTGGCGCGCTGGGTGTTCCCGCTGTACCTGGCGCTGGCCGCGCTGTTCGTGGTGCCCATTGCCCTGGCCGGGCAGATGCTGTTGCCGGGCACAGTGATCTCCGACTCGTTCGTCATCAGCCTGCCGCTGGCTGAAGCGCACCCGAGCCTGGCGCTGCTGGCCTTCATCGGTGGCGCCTCGGCGGCCACCGGCATGGTCATCGTCGAGGCGGTGGCACTGTCGACCATGGTTTCCAACGACATGCTGCTGCCGTGGTTGCTGCGGCGCAACAACGCCGAGCGGCCGTTCGAGGCGTTCCGCCACTGGATGCTCTCGGTGCGCCGGGTGACCATCGTAGTGATCCTGCTGCTGGCCTACGTCAGCTACCGCCTGCTGGGTTCCACTGCGAGCCTGGCGACCATCGGCCAGATCGCCTTCGCCGCGGTCACCCAGCTGACGCCCGCCATGCTGGGCGCGCTGTACTGGAAACAGGCCAACCGCCGCGGTGTGTTCGCCGGCCTCGCCGCCGGCATCTTCCTGTGGTTCTACACCCTGGTCCTGCCGATCACCGCCCATAGCCTGGGCTGGTCGCTGTCGCTGTTCCCGGGCCTGGCCTGGCTGCACGGCAACCCGCTGAACCTGCCGATCACACCGCTCACCCAAGGTGTGGTGCTGTCGCTGGCGGGCAACTTCACCCTGTTCGCCTGGGTGTCGATCCTGTCGCGCACGCGGGTATCCGAACACTGGCAGGCCGGTCGCTTCATCGGCCAGCAGACCAGCGCCCGCCCCTCCAGCAAGCCGCTGCTGGCCGTGCAAATCGACGACCTGCTCAAGCTCGCCGCGCGCTTCGTCGGTGAAGAGCGGGCGCGGCAGAGCTTCATCCGCTTCGCCTACCGCCAGGGCAAGGGCTTCAACCCCAACCAGAACGCCGACGGCGACTGGATCGAACACACCGAGCGCCTGCTCGCCGGGGTGCTCGGCACCTCCTCCACCCGCGCGGTGGTCAAGGCTGCCATCGAAGGCCGCGAAATGCAGCTCGAGGACGTGGTGCGCATCGCCGACGAAGCCAGCGAGGTGCTGCAGTTCAACCGCGCCTTGCTGCAGGGTGCCATCGAGAACATCAACCAGGGCATCAGCGTGGTCGACCAGAACCTGCGCCTGGTGGCCTGGAACCGCCGCTACCTGGAACTGTTCAACTACCCCGACGGCCTGATCAGCGTCGGCCGGCCGATCGCCGACATCATCCGCTACAACGCCGAGCGCGGCCTGTGCGGCCCGGGCGAGGCCCAGGTGCATGTCGCCCGGCGCTTGCACTGGATGCGCCAGGGCCGCGCCCACTCCTCCGAACGGCTGTTCCCCAATGGCCGGGTGATCGAGCTGATCGGCAACCCGATGCCCGGTGGGGGCTTTGTCATGAGCTTCACCGACATCACCCCGTTCCGTGAAGCCGAACAGGCCCTGCGCGACTCCAACGAAAGCCTGGAGCAGCGGGTCGCCGAGCGTACCCACGAACTGTCGCAACTCAACCAGGCGCTGACCGAGGCCAAGAGCCGCGCCGAAGCCGTCAGCCAGTCCAAGACCCGCTTCCTCGCCGCCGTCAGCCACGACCTGATGCAACCGCTCAATGCCGCGCGGCTGTTCTCGGCGGCGCTGTCGCAGCAGGCTGAGGGCATGAACGATGAAGCCCAGCAACTGGTGCAGCATATGGACAGCTCGCTGCGTTCAGCCGAAGAGCTGATCAGCGACCTGCTGGACATCTCGCGCCTGGAAAACGGCAAGGTCACCCCGGACGTCAAGCCCTTCGCCCTCAACGAACTGTTCGACACCCTGGGCGCCGAGTTCAAGGTGCTGGCCGCCGAGAAAGGCCTGGAGTTCCGCCTGCGCGGCAGCCGGCTGCGGGTCGACAGCGACATGAAGCTGCTGCGCCGGATCCTGCAGAACTTCCTCACCAACGCCCTGCGCTACGGCAAGAGCCCGCTGCTGCTCGGCGCGCGGCGCCAGGGCGAGCGCCTGTGGCTGGAGGTGTGGGACCGTGGCCCGGGTATCGCCGACGACAAGCTGCAGGTGATCTTCCAGGAGTTCAAGCGCCTGGACAGCCACCAGACCCGCGCCGAGAAAGGCCTGGGCCTGGGCCTGGCGATTGCCGATGGCCTGTGCCGGGTGCTGGGGCATCAGCTGGAAGTGCGCTCATGGCCAGGCAAAGGCAGCGTGTTCCGCGTCAGCGTGCCGATCGCCCGCAGCCCGGCGCCCGCCGTCGCGGCCCCCGTGGAGCAGGCCGGCCAGCCCCTGGCCGGGTTGCAGGTGCTGTGTGTCGACAACGAGGACAGCATCCTGATCGGCATGAACAGCCTGCTCGGGCGCTGGGGTTGCCAGGTATGGACCGCGCGCAACCAGGCTGAATGCGAGGCACTGCTGGCCGAAGGGCTACGCCCGCACCTGGCCCTGGTGGACTATCACCTGGACGACGGCGAGACCGGTACCGGCTTGATGGGCTGGCTACGTGCGCGCCTGGGCGAACCTGTGCCAGGCGTGGTGATCAGTGCCGACGGGCGCAACGAAACAATCGCCATGGTACACGCCGCCGGCCTCGACTACCTGGCCAAGCCGGTCAAGCCGGCAGCCCTGCGCGCCCTGCTCAATCGGCATCTGAGCCTGGTTCAGTAACCGCCTCATCCGCCAGCGCCCGCTCGATCAGTTCGCTGGGCAGGCTCTTGCTGGCGCGGGCGCCGAGCAACTTGAGCTGCTCGCTGCGGCTGACCAGGTTGCCGCGCCCTTCGCACAGTTTGTTGCGCGCTGCGGCATAGGCCTTGTCCACCTGGGTGAGACGAGCACCCAGTTCGTCCAGGTCCTGGATGAACAGCACGAACTTGTCATACAACCAGCCGGCACGCTCGGCGATCTCGCGGGCGTTCTGGCTCTGGCGTTCCTGCTTCCACAGGCTGTCGATGACCCGCAGGGTGGCCAGCAGGGTGGTCGGGCTGACGATCACGATCTGCCGGTCGAAGGCTTCCTGGAACAGGTTGGGCTCGGCCTGCAGCGCCGCCGAGAAAGCCGCTTCTATCGGCACGAAGAGCAAGACGAAATCCAGGCTGTGCACCCCGTCCAGGCGGTTGTAGTCCTTGCTCGACAACCCTTTGACATGGTTGCGCAGGGACTGCACGTGCTGCTTGAGCGCGGTCTCGTCGTTGTTGCCGACGAATTGCTGGTAGGCCGTGAGGCTCACTTTGGCGTCGACCACCACCTGCTTGTCGCCGGGCAGCATGATCAGCACATCGGGCTGGAAGCGCTCACCGTCGGCGCTCTTCAGGCTGACCTGGGTCTGGTACTCGCGCCCCTTCTCCAGGCCAGCATGCTCCAGCACCCGCTCAAGGATCAGCTCGCCCCAGTTGCCCTGAGTCTTCTGGCCCTTGAGCGCCTGGGTGAGGTTGGTGGCTTCGTCGGAGAGACGCAGGTTGAGCTGCTGCAGGCGCTCGAGCTCCTTGCCCAGGGAAAAGCGCTCGCGGGCCTCCTGCTGGTAGCTTTCCTCGACGCGCTTCTCGAAGGCCTGGATACGCTCCTTGAGCGGGTCGAGCAGTTGGCCCAAGTGCTGCTGGCTGGTCTGGGCGAAACGCTGCTCGCGCTCGTCGAAAATCTTCGTCGCCATCTCGGCGAACTGGGCGCGCAGGGTGTCACGCGCTTCCTGCAGGTCTTCAAGGCGTTGCTGGTGGCTCTCCTGCTGCTCGCGCAACTCGGCCTCCAGGCGTGCGGCCTGCGCCTCCAGGCGGCGCAATTCAGCTTCACGGTTGGCGCGCTCAAGGCTCCAGGCGTGGGCGGCATCGCGGGCGTTGTCACGGTCGATCTGCAGCAATTCGAGTTCACGGCCCTGAGCAGCGAGCTGGGTCTGCTTGACGGTGTTGGCCTCACTGAGGTCGCTGATCTCGTCACGACCGGCCTCGAGCTGCGCCTGCAACCCCGCCTGGGCCATCTGCGCAGCGTTCAGGCGCTCCTCAAGCAACGCCTGCTCAGCCCTGCGCGCGCCCTGACCACGCTGCACCTGCATGACCCAACCCAGGCAGGGTACCGCGCCGGCCACCAAACCCAGCAGAATGCTGGTCAGATCCACTGTCATGCTTACCCCGATCCAACGTTGACGATTGCTGCGCAGCTTATCAGCCTGCTGGCAGGGTTGCCTGTTCAGCGCCCAGCGAGAATCTCAAGCCATGCGCATTCCCTGTGGGAGCGGCCTTGTGTCGCGAAAGGGCTGCGTAGCAGCCCCCCGGGATTACAGTGTTGACGCAAAGATCGCCGGGGCCGCCATGCGGCCCATTCGCGACACAAGGCCGCTCCTACAGAGGAACGCGTAATCCCGACCATCAATACAACAGCTAGCAGCCGAACCATTGGCGCAACAACCGCCGTGCCTCTTGAGAACCCTGCCCCGCCGCCAGCTCCAGCCAGTAACGGGCCTGCTCAGGCGCCTGCGCCTGGCACAACCGGCCGTATTCCAGTTGCGCACGGCGGTCACCGGCACGCGCGGCCTGGCGCAACAGTTCATGGCCGATACGCCGGTCCCGGGCATTGCCACAGTCACGGCAAAGCATCTGCCCCAGACGGCTCTGGGCCACCACCACGCCCTGGCGCGCCGGCTGCTTGAGCATGCGCCCGGCCAGGTGCTTGACGCTGGGCTTGTCGCCAAGACGCGGGTTGTCGAGCAGCCACAAGGCCACTTTCAGGGAAAACTGTTTTGGGGAGGGCAGCACAGGGGATGCAGCAGGACTGGCGAGGTGTTTACCGCGAAGCTTCATGACCGACAGCGATGGTGACTCGTGAGGCGCGCCACTCTACTCCTTTTTCACGTTCGTGACGTGCTCGACTTTTGGCCACGCAGAAAAATAATCAATGTTTTTTTCTTGACGTTTTACAGCTGCCCACGTGCGACTTCCAGCATGGAACCCGATTGTCGGACAGTTCATGAAACTGCTGGCACGCCCGTCCTAGAGCAAGCGCACGGGACAATCCACAGAAGCTGTGGATAACTCGGTGGACAACCACTCTACACAGCCCGCAAACCCCTGTGAAATGGGGCTTTCAGTCAAACTGTCGATTTTTTCACCAGCAAAAATTAGTGTTTTTTTTCATTGACTTAAGCCCCCAGTCAAGGCATTGGCGAGTCATCCACAACCTGTTGCAAGGGGGTTACAAGTCCTCGCCCGAATGTGTACAAGTGCACCATCAAACGGCACGCCGATGCACGAAATCGGCACATTCGAGGGATTACCGGGGTATTCGCCCCTCTTCACAGCAGCCGCTGGAAGGGACATAATGTTCGGCTTCGCGCAATAAACATCAAAAACTTGCAACCCCTGAATCATTCGTGTAGGGTTGCGCCCTGTTAGTACCCAGCTGAAAGTCAATTCTGGCCATTCAGTCCTCGCAGCCCAACGCTGCCCCATCAGGACCGGCCCATTCGATGATTCACTCGGCGGCTCAAGCTGCTCAAGCACGAATCACGTTTCAGATTGATCAGGATCTTCCCCGGCGCCTCGAACCCTGGCCCCGGTGTGCTGCCTGCCTTCTGTCGTACCTACCAGTCAGCCCAGCGCCACCTATTGCATGCGCCCCTCTGGCTGCCCTGTTCCAGTCAGGTTCTGCATCTCCTTAATAAAGATGTCACTGGAACGTTTCTATTGTGCACGGATCAAAAGCCGTGTCTTACGCAGGAACATCCAACAATATGAGTAACCATCAACAGATCCAGGTTGCCTTCGGCACCCTTTCCAAAGCCTTCGCTCCCCTGAAGTGCCTTATCGTTGCCCCACGCAAGGGCAGCTTCAGCTTCACCCTGGTCGATGAACATGGCATCGCCTGTCACTCCGAGCGCCTCTACCCGGACCAATACACCCGGGCTGAACCGCTCCAGGCCGTGATCGAGCGCACCCGCCAATCGCTGACCGCATGAACGAATGGCGGCAGATTCACCCCATGAATACATGCCCCGCCAAACTGCCTGAAGGTGCCTGGCTTAATTGCCTGCGGGCATATGCCCCGCACCCTCAGGCAGCAATCGATTTAAAAACAGCCCTTTACACCACGATTATCACACTACACTTCAACTCGAGCGGCCTTGGTCGCTTCCGGCGGGCCTGACCAATCACCAGCTGCCAAGCTCCAGCGCCCGTCGGCCCTTTCCATAACAAGGGCATCCTGGGCGAGGGCATCATGGGCATCGCTGCGACCGAGTTGAGCCGGTATGTGATCCGGCCAACCCTGATCTACCTGAACCGCCACTCCGAAAGCGCCGAAGCTTTGTTACTGGGCGTTGCCGCAAGCCAGTCGGCGCTAGGCTCGGCACTGCATGATCGCCGTGGCCATGGCTTGTACCGCATCGGTGAACAGCGCCATCAATCGGTGTGGGACGACTTTCTCGCCCGCGACCCCGAACTCGCCAGCCTGGTCCGCGGCCTGGCGAGCCAGCACGCCTTCCTCGGCGGCCCGCACCTGGAGCTGACCGTCAACCTGCGCTACGCCACGGCAATCGCCTGGATGCTGATCGAAGAGCAAGCCTCCCCCCTGCCGCCCGCCGACGACCTGTTGGGGCTGGCGAGAATCTGGCGACAGACTTTCAACCCTCAAGGGCGGCTGCGCGATTTCGCCCTCGCCTGGCACCACTGCATCGACCCGATGCTGGCCCAGACATCCTGAGCCTCACCTCCCTGGAAAACCGGAAAAAAGGCAATTTTGGTCGGATTGTCCTACAAAACCGCTCTATCTCCTGTGTTACAGGCTATAGCGTGGAGCGAGATTTGTTGGTAGCTTTTCGCCCCGGAGATCCCAAGGAGTTTCTAATAATGAAAAAAGCAATGCTCAAAACCTCCCTCGGTATTGCCGTTGCCCTCGCTTCCAGCCACCTGCTTGCCAGCGGTTTCGCGCTGAACGAACAGAGTGTCAGCGGTATGGGGACAGGTTTCGCGGGTCGTTCTTCATCTGCCGATGATGCCAGTACGGTCTTTGGAAACCCGGCGGGCATGTCGCGCCTCAAGCGCGAGCAAATCACCGTGGGTGGCGCAGCCATCATTGCCAAATCCGATATTTCGGGCCGTGGAAGCAACCTCGGGGGGGAAACCGATGGTGACATGGTTCCGCTGGTCGGGGTGCCGATGGGCTACTACGTCAAGCCGCTGGACAACAACTGGAGCGTCGGCTTCGGTGTGTACGTTCCGTTCGGCCTGGTGACCGACTACGGCAGTGGAGACGCCGCACGTTACTGGGGCAAGAAGAGCCACGTCGAAGTGGTCACCTTCCAGCCCACCGTCAGCTACGCCTTCAACGACAAGGTTTCGATCGGCTTCGGTCCGACCATCAACCGCATCAAGGGCGAGCTGAGCTCGAACACCATCAACCCGCGCACCCCTGGTCGCAATGATGGTGAAGTGAAGATCAAGGGCGATGACACTGCGGTCGGCTACAACATCGGTATCCTGGTACAGGCCACCGATCACACCCGCCTCGGCCTGACCTACCACTCTATGGTGGACTACAAGCTCGAAGGCAAGACCAAGGTCAACAACGCGCTCATCGGTCCCTACAGCGGCAGCAAGTTCGATGCCGACCTGAAGATCAAGACCCCTGAGTCGGTGGACTTCTCGGTGACCCACGAGCTCGACGACCAGTGGACCCTGTACGCAGGCACCACCTGGACGCGCTGGAGCCGCCTGAAGGACATCACGGTGAACAACGATGTTCCGGCAGCGCTGCGCGCACAGTTCGGCACCATCACCGAAGAACAGAACTGGCACGACACCTGGGCTGGCGCCATCGGTGCCTCGTACAAGGTGAACAAGGAGTGGACCCTGCGCACGGGCTTCTCCGTTGACCAGTCGCCGACCAACAACCAGGATCGTTCACCACGCATCCCTACTGGCGATCGCAAGATCTTCAGCCTGGGTGCCGGCTGGAGCCCGAACGACGACATGACCATCGACGTGGCTTACTCCTACCTGTGGGAAGAAGACACCAAGGTCAACCTGGCAAGCCCGACCAAGGGTACTTACCAGGCCAAGTACGAAAACAGCGCTCACGGCCTCGGTGCTTCCCTCACCTACCGCTTCTGATTCGCTCGCGCTGCATGAAAAAGCCGCCTTCGGGCGGTTTTTTCATGCCTGCACGCGCCAGGTATCGCCGAGCTGTTGCTCCAGGTACGCCATGAACGCTCGGACCTTGATCGTCATTGCGTGGCGATCGGCCAGGCACAGGTACACATCCATGGGTTCGGTCTGGGCATAGGCCTGTTGGCTGAGCGCACTGAATTCGAACAATGGCACCAGGCGACCGGCATCCAGGTGCGGGCGAACGATGAACTCGGCCAGGCGGGTGATGCCGCCGTCGTTCAGGGCCATCTGGGTCAGGGCGTCGATATCGTCACTGATCAGCACCGGGCCGAAGGGCGCTTCGAAGCGCAGTCCATCACGTACGAAACCCCAGGGCAGGAAGCGCCCGTCCACGGGGTAGCGGAACACCAGGCATCGGTGATCGCGCAAGGCTTCGGGGCTGTCCGGCCAGCCGGCACTGGCCAGGTAGCCGGGCGATGCGCAGCAGATGAAGGGAATGCGTGCGATGTGCCGGGCCAGCAGGTTGTCCTCCAGCTGCGGCGTGATGCGCAGGCTGACATCGACATCCTCGCGGGCGTGGTTGACCTTGCGATCAGTCGTTACCAACTCTATTGAAAGCTGCGGATAGCGTGCGGCAAAGGCCGGAATCATTGGCGCCAGTATGTGTCGACCAAATGCCGAGGTCGATGCGATGCACAGGCGACCTTGGGGCTCGCTGTCGGGCGTGCTCAATGCCTGTTCGGCCCTTGCGAGGTCGCGATCGATTTCACGGACGCGCTCATAGTAGAGGCTGCCAGCGGCGGTCAAGGCCATACTGCGGGTGGTGCGCGACAGCAGGCGGGCCTGCAGGTGCGTCTCGAGCCGGGCCAGCGTCTGGCTGACCGCGGCCGGGCTGATCCCGAGCGCACGGGCACCGCCTGCGATGCTGCCGGCCTCGACCACCTTGATGAAGCTACGGATAGCGTTGAGCAGGTCCATCGCTTTTTCCTGAGCATTCGTAAGATTTTCTTTATAAAGAACTCATCGAACGAGGTCTACAGCGGGCCGGGCGGCCATTGCTAACCTGCGCCTCCACTCAATCGAACGGGGTTTCCATGAACGAACTGTCTGCACCACGTAGCCGGCGCAAGCTGCGGCCGGGGGCCATGCCCTATGTGTTCGCCTTCTACATGTCGGCGATCATGGCGATGTTGATGTGCTTTGTGATCACGGCGGCCAACGGCGGGGTCGATGGCGATTACCTGGGGAGTGTGCTCAAGGCTTATCAGCTGGCGATGCCGGTGGCGTTTGCCTGTGTGCTGGTGGTGCGGCCGGTGGTGGTTCGGTTGGTGGCGTTGACGGTGGATTTGCGTTGAGGGGCTTCGGCTTTCAGAGTGTGGGTTTGGAGGTTTGTGAGCATATCCATTGGCGATGGAGACGCTGATTCACCTTTCCGCCCTTACGGCGGGTTACTTTGGTCTTGGCCAAAGTAACCAAAACCGCTTGCTCCATCATCCGTCCCGCGCACTGCGGGATCCCCTCATGCCTTTGTTGCTCCCGTGGGTACCGCGCTGAACGCCCCATCCTGGGGCGCAGCGCTCGACGGCCATCCATGGCCGTCGCCCCACTACGCAAGAACTCCGCTCGGCCTCCTGAAGTCGCAATGGGCGGCGCCTGGACTACCGCGCATCAAGATCAAAAGCCGGGCGAGGCGCTACGCGCTCGCAGAAGTAAAGAGCAAAGAGCAAAGAGCTTGATAGCTACGTAATGCTGCAATGGATGGGGTGTTTGTACCATTGGTTCGCCGGCAAAGCCGGCTCCTACAATGGAGCGGCGTGCACCGTCCGGTAGGAGCCGGCTTTGCCGGCGAATGCGTACTTGAGGTCACGAATAAACAACTAGCGACAGCTGCGCCTGCCCAGGCGCCGCCCGTAACTTCGCGACTTCAGGAGGCTGAGCGCAGGCGTCTGGAGGGCCAGGTGCGCAGCACCCTTCGGCGTTAGCCGAAGGCGCGAGATGTAGACTTGCGCAGCAAGTCGTAGGCCGCGCGGGCCCGGAAGGCGCCGGAGCGAAGGGACCCCGAAGCGTAGCGTAGGGGCCGTATGATGGAGCGAGCGGCTTTGGTTACTTTGGCCAAGACCAAAGTAACCCGCCGTAAGGGCGGAAAGGTGACTCAGCGTCGCCATCGCCAATGGATATGCTCAACAAGCCCAAAACCCAAACAGCCAAACAGCCAAACAGCCAAACAATCAAAGCGGCGAAGCGATCGCCTTCTCGATGGCCGCCCTGAACGCCGGATCATCCGGCTTGGTCAAACTGGAAAAACTCCCAATCACCTTCCCCCGCCGATCCACCACATACTTGTAGAAATTCCACTTAGGCGCACTGCTCTGCCGAGCCAACTCGACGAACAACGGAATCGCATCCTTACCCCGCACCGGCTGCGCCTTGGTCATGGTAAAGGTCACACCATAATTGGCGTAACAGACCTTGGCCGTCTTGTCGCTATCGGCATCTTCCTGCTTGAAATCGTTGGACGGCACCCCGAGCATTTCCAGCCCTTTGCCGTGGTAATCCTTGTACGTCGCCTCGAGCCCCTCGAACTGCGGGGCAAACCCGCAATAGCTGGCAGTGTTGATCACCACCAGCGGCTTGCCGGCAAAGCGCTCGCACAAGTCGATCTGCTCCTTGCCCCGCAACTCTGGCAGGCTGCCCTGGAGCAGTGCCGGGCAATCCGCCGCCCAGCTCGAGGTGGCGGCCATCAGGGCCAGCACGGGTATCGTCAGCCAGCATGCACGCATCATGAAGTTCTCCTGCAAGACAATCCCTGAAGGTGCAGGGTAGCGCCTAACACAGGCTCATGCCCAACTGCATCAACGCCAACCCGCCCTTCTGCCAGCCCCACCAGACCAAGGCCAACACCAGCAGCGCGGCAAGGGCCAGCAGTGCCCGCCCCAGCAAACGGTTCATACCGCCTGGGCCTGCAAGCGCGCCACCGGGCGCTCGCGCACCGGCCAATTCAAAGCGGCCGCCAGCAAGCTGAGCAATATCGAGATCTGCCAGACCAGGTCGTAGTTGCCAGTCCGGTCATACACCACGCCCCCCAACCAGCCGCCCAGGAACGCGCCCAACTGATGGAACAGGAACACGATGCCGCCCAACATGGACAGGTTGCGCACACCAAACAGCGTGGCCACGGTGCCATTGGTCAACGGCACCGTGGACAACCACAGCAGGCCCATGGCGATACCGAACAAGTAGGCGCTGAACTGAGTGACCGGTGCCCAGAGGAACAGCACGATCACCACCGCACGCAGCAAATAAAGCCCCGTCAGCAGGCGCGGCTTGGACATGCGCCCGCCGAGCCAGCCCGCCGTGTAGGTACCGACGATATTGAACAACCCCACCAGCGCCAGCACCGTGGTGCCAGTGGTCGCCGCCAGGTGCTGGTCGACCAGGTAGGCCGGCAGGTGCACCCCGATGAACACCACCTGGAAACCACAGACGAAGAAGCCCAGGGCCAGCAACCAGAAACCGGAATGCGTGCAGGCCTCGCGCAGCGCCTGGCCAAGGGTCTGCTCAACACCCTGGCTGGGCAGCGGACGATCACGCAGCAGGCTGACGAACGGCACGATCAACGCCACCAGCAAGCCCAGCACCAGCAGGGCCGCCGACCAGCCCAACCACTGGATCAGCCCCTGGGTACCCGGCAACATGGCGAACTGGCCGAACGACCCCGCCGCGCTGGCGATCCCCATGGCCATGCTGCGCTTTTCCGGCGCCACCGCGCGCCCCACCACACCGAGAATCACCGAAAATGAAGTGCCGGACAGGCCGATACCGATCAGCAGGCCGGCGCTCAGGGACAGCGACCAAGGCGAGTCGGACACGGCCATCAGCAACAGCCCAGCAGCATAGAGAATACCGCCGATGATCACTACCTTCGCCGCGCCAAGGCGGTCGGCAAGGGCCCCGGAGAATGGCTGGGCGAGACCCCAGATCAGGTTCTGCAAGGCGATGGCAAAGGCGAATACGCCACGCCCCCAGCCAAAGTCGGCACTCATCGGCGCCAGGAACAGGCCGAAACCATGCCGCACACCCAGTGACAACGCCAGGATCAGCGCCGCCCCCAGTAACACCCACCCGCTGGTCCGCCACACGGAAGTCATTGTCGTTTTCTCCAGCACATCGCAAGGTTTATGCGGGTATATACCCGCTTTTAATCATGATGAATCACGCCAGGTGTTCCAACATCCGTACCAACGCGTCACGCTGCCCCTCGCCCAACTGCTCGACCAGCTGTGCCTGGGCCTGCGCCCAGGCCGGGTGCGCTGCTTCCAACCGCGCCCTGCCTAGTTCGCTGAGCAGGACCACGCGGTTACGCTGGTCGTCACCTTCAGCCAGCTGCACCAGCCCATCAGCCTCGAGCACCCGCAAGTTGCGCCCAAGGGTGCTGCGCTCCAGCCCCATGGCTTCGGCCAGGCTGGTGATACTGGGGCGGTCGAGCCGCTGCAGGTGCCGCAGCAGCGAAAACTGGGCAACATTGATGCCGAAGCCGGCAAGGGCTTCGTCATAGTGGCGGCTCACCCCACGGGCGGCACGGCGCAGATGGGTGCAGATGCATTCACTGGTCAGCATAAATACGTGTATATACCCGCTATTTGCATGTTGCAAGAAGTTTCAGAATGGCAATCAAGGCCGCAAGCGTCGGGCAATCGGCTCGAATGCCGTTGTGGCCTCGCGTTCGACAGGATCAGGCAGGCCCTGCTCGACGGCCTGCCAATAGCGCCAAGGTACCTTGGCCGTGCCCAGCTCATAGTCCATGCCATCCCAGCTGTCCTCACGGAAGCTGTAAAACGCCCAGTGCAGCTGTTCACGGTCGAGCACCGTGAGCACATCCTCCAGGTACTGCCTGCAGCCGGGGAGCCGCCTCATGCAGCCGAACTCGCCGACCACCAGCCGTGAACGCGGCAGCTTGGCCTCGTCAGCCCAGGCCAGGGGCTGGCGCAGGTAGTCCGCGACCCGTTTCGCCCCCCACTGCTGCGTCTGCCCGGCAAAGGGCACCGCCCCGGGATATCTATAGGGGTGTTCACGGGCCAGGTTCGGCGCACTGGTCGCGGCATAGGGCTCGTACATGTGCACGCTGTACAGCACACGAGGATCGTCCAGGGCCTCGGGCCAGTAATTGAAGGCATCGGCGGCGGCGTACCAGCCCGCATCGAGCATCACCGGAGTCTTGCTGTCAGCTTCACGCACCGCCGCCAGCAGTTCCCGGTACAAGGCCGGCAGGTCACGTGCACTGCCCTTGTGCTGGGCATACCACCGTTTCATCTGCCCAGGATCGGCATGCTCGACCAGGCCGCCCTGCTTCTCCGGAGCCGGCTCATTCACCAAGTTGTAGGCAGCGATGGCGGGATGGTCTTTCAATGCCCGAGCCAGGTCACGCCAGAAGCGCGCGGACTGTTCCCAGAAGCGCTTGTCCTGCCACAGACGATCGTCGAACTGGCCGTGGTTGTTCTGCGCCCAGCGCATGCCGGGCAGCGACAGTGGTGTGATCACGACCTTGAGGCCAGCAGCATGGGCGCGGTCGAGCACAGCAACCAGTTGCTTCAGATCGGCCTCGACCAGCCCCTGGTAATCGTCGGCATCGCCCAGCAGAAAATCACGCCGGGCCGGGCGCCACTTGTCGTAGGAGAGCCGCACCCAACTGGCGCCATAACCCTTGAGCGCATCGAAATAGGCTTGGTCGGGCGGCAGGCGATTGAAGCTGTTGCCGCCGTGGCGTGGCGTGCTCCAGAAGTCGATGAGGTCTGCGGCATTCAGCGGAGACGCGCCGAGGGCCAGCAAGCAGGCGAAGATCCAGTGGCGCATGCAGTACTCCAGGCAAAAAGAAGAGACGTCCGAGGATAAGCCAGGCTACCCACGGAAACTTCCGAAGTATCAGCAGGCAACGCCCCTTTCGCCGGCAAGTGCATATCACCTGTAGGAGCCGGCTTGCCGGCGAAAGGGCCGGTACTGCCCCACCAAGCTCAGACCATCAACGCCAAGCCCACTAACACCGCCAGCTCCAGCAACTCCACCATCGCCCCGGCCGTGTCACCGGTGGTACCGCCCAATCGCTTGCACATCAGCCGCCGCAGCCACAAGAACACCCCAAGCGACAGCAGCAGCATCCAAAGCCCGGGCGAGCCCCCCAGCACAACGCAACCCAGCACGCTGCCCAGCAGCACCCACCCAGCGGCCCGGCGCGGCAGGTGCTCGGCCAAGGCCGCCCCCAATCCACCCTTGCGCACATAGGGCGTGCCCATGAACAAACCCAACATCGCCGCCCGCCCGACCACAGGCGCCAGCACCAACCAGCCCCCCGTACCACGCTCGACCAGCACCCACAGCGCACAAAACTTCAGCAACAGCACCAGCACCAGGACGACCACGGCAATCGGCCCGCTGCGCGGATCCTTCATGATCTGCAGGGTGCGCTCGCGATCACCGAATCCGCCCAGCCAGGCATCGGCGCTGTCGGCCAAGCCATCCAGGTGCAAGGCACCACTGAGCAGCACCCACAGCGCCAGCAGCAATGCCGCATGCAGCGGCGCCGGCGCCCCCTGAAGCAGATGGCTGGCCAGCCACAGCAGCAAGCCGAACAGCAGCCCGACCACGGGATAGAACAGCAGCGAGCGGCCCATCTCATTCGGTGTTGGCATGCCTGGCAGGCGTACCGGCAAGCTGCTGAGGAACTGCAAGGCGATCCAGAACGGCAGCATCTCAATCCACCTCGCGCAACTGGTCGCCTTCGCAGACCAGCCGTTTCAACGCGCCATGCCCGACTTCGACTTGCAGCAGTTGCTCTCGTGGCAAACCACGGGCCTGTGCCAGCAGCAGGCGCATCACGCCACCATGGGTGACCAGCAACACACGCCTGCCCGCATGCTGACGCGCCAGCCTGGCGACTGCCGCCTGTACCCGTTCGGCAAACGCCAGCACCGGCTCGCCGCCGGGCGGCGTGAACGCATAGGGGTCACTCCAGAACAGGCCAAGGGCATCGGCTTCGGCCTGCATGATCTGCGCGGCGCTGCGCCCTTCCCAGTCACCGAAATGCAGCTCGCGCACATCCGCCTCACGCTGCACCGCCAGCCCCAGGCGTGCGCCCAGCTCATCAGCGAACAACCCGCAGCGTTGCAGCGGCGAGCTGACCAGCACATCCCAAGGGCCGGCCTCGGCCACCGCCTGGCGCATCTGCGCCCAGCCTAGCGGTGTCAGGGCATCGTCCAGGCTGCCACGCAGGCCACCACCAAGCACTGTCTCGCCGTGGCGCAGCAGGTCGAGGATCATGCCGGGCGATCCGCCACCGCGGCTTCGGCGAAGGTCGCCATCTGCCCGTGCAGGGCACAGGCCAGGCGAATCAGCGGCACGGCCAGGGCAGCGCCACTGCCCTCGCCCAAGCGCAGCCCCAAGGCCAGCAGCGGCTCGGCGTGCAAGGCGGCAAGCAAGGCCTTGTGCCCAGGCTCAGCCCCCTGATGGGCGAACAGCAGCCAAGGCTGGCACTGCGGGTTGAGGCGCACCGCCACCAGGGCAGCGACGCTGCAGATGAAGCCATCGACCAGCACCGCCAGCCCGTGCTGGGCACAGGCCAGGTAGGCGCCCACCAGCGCGGCGATCTCGAAACCGCCGACATGGCCCAAGGCACGCAGCGGCTCGTCGGCACGCAGGCCGTGCAGCACCAGGGCACGTTCGATCACTTCGGCCTTGTGCCGCACACCGGCGCTGTCCAGGCCGGTACCTGGCCCGCTCAGCTCACGCGCCGGGCACCCCATCAGCGTACAGGCCAGGGCGGCGGCGGCCGTGGTGTTGCCAATGCCCATCTCGCCGCCGATGAACAGCTGGGCACCCCGCTCGAGCGCACGCAGGGCGCTGTCGCGACCCGCTTGCAAGGCGGCAGCCAACTGGGCGTCGGTCATTGCTGCTTGACGGGCAAAGTTGCCAGTCCCCGCGCCCAAGCGCAGATGGCGCACGCCCGGCAGGTCCAGCGACGGGTCGACCGTGCCGAGGTCGACCACTTCCAGGCTTGCTTCCAACTGGCGGGCCAGCACGCTGATCGCCGCACCACCCGAGACGAAGTTACGCAGCATCTGCCCGGTCACGGCTTGGGGATAGGCAGAGATGCCCTCCTCCACCACGCCATGGTCACCGGCGAATATCGTGATTGCCACCTGTTCCACGGTGGGGCGCTCCCGCCCTTGCAACCCGGCCAGGCGAATCGCCAGGCCTTCGAGCTGGCCGAGGGAGCCGGTGGGTTTGGTCAGCTGCTGCTGACGGGCACGGGCCTGGTCCATGGCGGCGGTGTCGAGGGGTTGGCAGGCATCGCGCCACCACATCTGGGTCATAGAGCAGGTCCTTTGAGCATGAGAGGGAGGCCGGCCACGGTGAGCACCACGCGCTGGCAGCGCGCGGCCACGGCCTGGTGCAGCAGGCCGGAATGGTCGACATAGCGTCGCGTCAGTTCGCCCATGGGTACCACGCCCAGGCCGGTTTCATTGCTGACCAGGATGATCGTGCCGGGCAGTTGCTCCAGGCAGTCGAGCAGCGCATCGCGCTCCTGGGCCAGGCGCTGGTCATCTTCGAGCATCAGCAGGTTGGTCAACCACAAGGTGAGGCAATCCACCAGCAGGCAGCGCCCTTCAGCGGCCTCGGCGCGCAGCACGGTGGCCAGGGCCAGGGGCTCCTCGATCAACCCCCAGTCGGTCGGGCGGCGTTCGCGGTGCAGGCGCACACGCTCGCTCATCTCGCCGTCCTGGGGTTCGCTGGTGGCGATATAGGTCACCGGCAAGCGGCTGTCCGTGGCCAACTGTTCGGCCAGGCGGCTCTTGCCGGAGCGGGCACCGCCGAGGATCAGGCTACGCATCGGCGGTCACCCCGCACAGTTGGCGCAGGCGTTCAGTATCCAGGTGCTGCTCCACCAGGTCGGCCAGGCGCTCGATATCGCGCTCGCGCAGGGCCTCGTAGTCGATGGCCTGGGCATCCGCGAGCCCGGCCCAGCGCAGCAGCGCGGCGCACGACTGGCTGCCTTCGAACAGCCCGTGCAGGTAGGTGGCGAGGATCTGGCCGTCGGCGCTGATGGCGCCATCGTTGCGGCCATCGTCCAGCTGGACGGCCGGATGCTCCAGGCCTGGGCCGTGGGTGACACCGGCATGGATCTCATAGCCGGACACCGGCGCCTGCTCCAGGCCGAGGGTGCCGGCGACATTGCGCAGCTGCTTCTCGGCTTCCAGCACGGTGCTGTAGTCGAGCAGGCCGAGCCCCGCGCTGGAGCCTGCCGCCCCTTCCAGGCCCAGCGGGTCATGCACTTCATGACCGAGCATCTGCAACCCGCCGCAGATGCCGATCAGCTTGCCGCCATAGCGAAGGTGCCGGGCAATGGCACTGTCCCAGCCCCGCTCGCGCAGCTGCGACAGGTCGGCGCGTACGCTCTTGGAGCCGGGCAGGATGATCAGGTCGGCGGGCGGGATCGGCTGGCCCGGGCCGATGAACTGCAGGTCCACCTGCGGGTGCAGGCGCAAGGGGTCGAAGTCGGTGTGGTTGCTGATGCGTGGCAACACCGGGACGATCACCTTGAGCACACGCTCGCCCTTGACCGCCTGGCGCACGTCGATGGCGTCCTCGGCCTCCAGGTGCAGGTCGGTGACATAGGGCAGCACGCCCAGCACCGGCTTGCCGGTGCGCTGTTCCAGCCAGTCCAGGCCCGGTTGCAGCAAGGCGATATCGCCCCGGAAACGGTTGATGACAAAGCCCTTGACCCGCGCCTGCTCGCTCGGCGACAGCAGCTCCAGGGTGCCGACCAGATGGGCGAACACGCCACCCCGGTTGATATCGGCGATCAGGATCACCGGGCAGTCGACGGCCTCGGCGAAACCCATGTTGGCGATATCACCGGCGCGCAAATTGATTTCGGCGGGCGAGCCGGCCCCCTCCACCATCACCACCGGATAGGCCTGGCGCAGGCGTTCATGGGAAGCCAGCACCGCCTGCATGGCGATGACCTTGTAGTCGTGATAGGCCACGGCGTTCATGCTGGTGACCGCGCGCCCGTGCACGATCACCTGGGCGCCGGTGTCGCTGTTGGGCTTGAGCAGCACCGGGTTCATGTCGGTATGCGGCGCCAGCCGACAGGCCTGGGCCTGCACCGCCTGGGCCCGGCCGATCTCGCCGCCGTCGGCGGTCACCGCGCTGTTGAGTGCCATGTTCTGCGGCTTGAACGGCACCACGGCGACACCCTGGCGCAACAGCCAGCGGCACAGGGCGGTGACCAGCGTGCTCTTGCCGGCATCGGAGGTGGTGCCTTGCACCATGAGGGTGGTCATGCCGAATCCTTCTGGTAGTCCGCCAGGGCCTGGGCCAGGCGTTGTTCGTCCGCCGCGCTGGCGGGCAGGCCCAGGCGCACGGCGGGAGGCTGCTCGAACAAGCGGACGAGGATGCCACGCCGGGCGAGAAAATCATGCAGATGCGCGGCGCGTTCGCTGCGCACGTACTGGAACAGGTCGCAACCACCGCTCGGCGCCAGGCCGGCGCTTTGCAGCATGGCGGCCAGGCGCTGGCTGGCCCGCGCACACCGTTCGATCTGCCCTTGATGCGCGACGATGTCGGCGAAGCAGGCCTGGCCGATCATCCGCGTCGGGCCGCTGACCGTCCAGGGCCCCAGCAGGTCGGCCAGCTGTTGCAACAGTGCCGTTTCGGCGGCCACGAAGCCAAGCCTCACGCCAGCGAGCCCGAAAAACTTGCCGAACGAGCGCAACACGATCAGCCCGGGGCACTCGGCGCAGTCGACGATGCTGTGTTCAGGCGTGTTGTCCATGAACGCTTCATCGACCAGCAACCAGCCACCCCTGTTGGCCAGTCGCGTGTGCCAGGCCAGCAATTGATCGCGGGGGAAACGGCGCCCGGTGGGGTTGTTGGGGTTGACCAGCAGCAACACATCGAGGCTGTCGAGCGCGTCCTCCACCTGGGCTTCGTCCAGTTCGACGAGCGTATGCCCGGCGCGCTGCCAGGCATGCGGATGCTCGGCATAACACGGCGACAGCACACCGACCCGGCCTGCCGCACGTAAATGCGGTAGCGCCTGGATCGCCGCCTGGGAGCCGGCTACCGCCAGCAACTGGCGTACGCCATAGTACTGCCGCGCCGCCTCTTCCAGGCCGTCCTCGGTTTCCGGAAGGCGCGCCCAGGCATCCTGTGCAATCGCGGGGATCGGGTAGCTCCACGGGGCGATGCCGCTGGACAGGTCGAGCCAGTGTTCACGGGCGATCCCGTAGTGTCTTACCGCACGCAGCAGGCGCCCACCGTGCTCAAGCATTCACGTAGCCTCCCAGGCAGATCACCAGCAACCACAGCCACACACCGCGCTGCACCAGGCTCCAGCCACGCCCGATGGCGTCGGCATCGGCCATCGGCCCGTCCCCCAGGCGAGGGCGCTCATGCAACTCGCCGTGATAGACCGCCGGGCCACCCAGTTCCACGCCCAGTGCGCCCGCGCCAGATGCCATCACCGGGCCGGCGTTGGGACTGTCCCATTGCGGTCCCTGCCGGCGCCAGCAGCTCAGGGCCAGCCGAGTCTTGCCCAGCAGCGCGTAGGTCAGCGCCACCAGCCGGGCGGGAATATAGTTGAGCCCATCGTCGATCCGCGCCGCGCACCAACCGAAGCGCTCGAAGCGCTCATTGCGATAGCCCCACATGGCATCCAGGGTGTTGCTCAGGCGATAGAGCACCACACCGGGTGCTCCGGCGATCACGAACCAGAACAGCGCGGCGAACACGGCATCACTACCGTTCTCCAGCACCGATTCGGTGGCCGCCCGGGCCACGGCGGGCTCGTCCAGCTCGCGGGTTTCGCGGCTGACCAGGTAGCCGACCCGTCGCCGCGCTTCTTCGAGATCGCCCTGGCGCAATGCCTGGGCCACCGGCAGTACATGCTCGCCCAGGCTGCGCAGGCCAAGCGCGCAGTACAGTGCCAGCACATCGACGATCCAGCCGATATAGGGCAGCCAGGACAGGATCAACGCCACCAGGGTCAGTGGCACCACGGCCAGGAACCAGGCACTGACGCCGTGGCTGCGCCAGCCACGGCCGCCGGCATTGAAGCGCCGCTCCAGGCTCTTGGCCAGGTTGCCGAAGCCCACCAGCGGATGCCGCCGTTTCGGCTCGCCGAGCAAGGCATCCAGGGCCACGCCTGCGACCGTCAGCAGGGCCACGCTCATGGCCGGTCTCCCCATTGGTTCTCGTAGAGCATTTCATGCAACGGCCGTTGCTCAGCCCAGTCTTCCAGCACCAGCATCGGCACTGGGTAGAATTCGCTCACCGGCCCCAGGCACAGCACCGCCACCGGCTTGGCGCCTGCCGGCATGCCCAGCAGCTCAGCCAAAGCCTGCGGATCGAACAGTGAAACCCAGCCCATGCCCAGCCCTTCGGCACGGGCCGCCAGCCACAGGTTCTGGATGGCGCAGGCCAGCGAGGCCAGGTCCATCTCGGGCAGGGTGCGGCGCCCGAAGATATGCGGCTCGCGGTTGTCCATCAACGCGGCTACCAGCACCTCGGCGCAGTCGCTGATCCCTTCGACCTTGAGCTTCATGAACTCATCGGCGCGCTCGCCCAGCGCCTCGGCGGTACGCACGCGCTCCTCTTCCACCAGCGCCTGTATGCGCGTGCGCAGGTCGCGCTGGCTGATACGGATGAAACGCCATGGCTGCATCAAGCCGACGCTGGGGGCCTGGTGAGCGGCGGCCAGCAGCCGGCCGAGCAGCTCCGGCGCGACCTCGCCACCGGCGAAATGGCGCATGTCGCGACGCTCGCCGATGGCGCGGTAGATGGCCGCGCGCTCGGCCTCGCTGTAGGCATGTTCGTTCATGGTCGCAGCAGCGCCGCCGCCGCATCGGGGTTAGAAGGGAAGTAGAAATGCACGTAGGACGCGGTCAAGCGCCCCAGGCGGTAGACCGCTTCGTTGCCGCGCCCGCCATTGGGGCTCAGGCCACGGGCAATCGGTTCGAGCACCGTCTCGGTCAGCGAGTGGTGGTAGGTATGCCCGCGCAGGGTGCCTTCCGGCAGCTCGACCGCTTGCAGGGCCAGCGCCGCCAGGCGTTTCTGCATGGTCGCCTCGCCCGGCAGCAGGCCGAGCAGCGGGGCCCGCTCGCCCGCCACGTCAGTCAGCGCGTCGAGCAGATAAAGCATGCCACCGCATTCGGCCAGCAAGGGCTTGCCTTGCCCATGGTGGCTGCGGATCGCCTCAAGCATGGGCGCATTGGCCGCCAGGGCATGATGATGCAGCTCCGGGTAGCCGCCTGGCAGGTACAGGCTGTCCACTACTGGCAGCTCACGGTCATGCAGCGGCGAGAAGAATTCGATCTGTGCGCCAAGATTGCGCAATAGCTCAAGGTTGGCGCCATAGGTGAAGGCGAAGGCTTCGTCGCGGGCCACGCCAACGCGCACTCCGGCCAGTGAAGCCTCGCTACCTGCCCGCTCCGGCGCGGCAAACCCCACCGGTGGCGGCAAGGCCGCATCGCAACTGGCACCCAGTGCCTCGGCGGCGGCATCCAGGCGCGTATCCAGGTCATTCAGCTCGCTGGCCTGCACCAAGCCGAGATGACGGCTGGGCAATTCGATGCCGCGCTCGCGGGACAGCCCGCCGTACCAGCGCAACCCCTCGGTCAGGCTGCCTTGGAGCAACTGCGCATGACGCAGGCTGCCGACCCGGTTGGCCAACACGCCGGCGAACGGCAGGTCGGGCTGGTAACGCGCCAGCCCCAGGGCCAGGGCACCGAAGGTCTGGGCCATCGCCGTGCCGTCGATCACCGCCAGCACCGGCACACCGAAGTGGCGCGCCAGGTCGGCGCTCGACGGGGTGCCGTCGAACAGCCCCATCACGCCTTCGATCAGGATCAGGTCGGCCTCACCGGCCGCCTCCCACAGCAAGCGGCGACTCTCATCGGCGCCGATCATCCACAGGTCCAACTGGTAGACCGGCGCGCCGCTGGCACGTTCGAGGATCATCGGGTCGAGGAAGTCCGGCCCACACTTGAACACCCGCACCTTGCGCCCAAGGTTGCGGTGCAGGCGGGCCAGGGCGGCGGTGACCGTGGTCTTGCCCTGGCCGGAAGCCGGCGCGGCAATCAGTACCGCCGGGCAGTGGCGAGCGTCACTCACAGTTCGACGCCCTTCTGCGCGCGGATACCGGCCTGGAACGCATGCTTGAGCATGCCCATCTCGGTCACGGTATCGGCCAGTTCGATCATCTCGGGCTTGGCTGCGCGGCCGGTGACGATCACATGCTGCATCGGCGGGCGCGCCTGGATATCCGAAAGTACCTGGTCGAGGTCGAGGTAACCGTGCTTGAGGGCGATATTCAATTCATCGAGCACGACGAACTGGATCGTTGGATCCTGCAGCAGTTGGCGCGACACGGCCCAGGCGGCCTCGGCGGCGGCGATGTCGCGCTGGCGGTCCTGGGTCTCCCAGGTGAAACCCTCGCCCATCACGTGGTAGCGCACCTGCTCGGGGAAACGGCGGAAGAACAACTCCTCGCCGGTGCTGTTGCGGCCCTTGATGAACTGCACCACGCCACACTGCATGCCGTGGCCCAAGGCACGGGCAAGCATGCCGAAGGCCGAACTGCTCTTGCCCTTGCCATTGCCGGTCAGCACCAGCAGCAGGCCGCACTCGTTGGGGGAATTGGCAATGCGCTCGTCGATGATCGCCTTCTTGCGCTGCATGCGCGCCAGGTGGCGTTCGTCGCGGTCGGTGGATTCGCTCATCAGGGTTCTCCGCAGGCTGCCACCAGCGGGTGACAGGTAATAGGCGGGCAGACGGAGAACGCGCAGGGACCGTGGCGCAGGCCACATCGCTCCGCGCATCACCCTCCGTGATGCCGTTGGCAGTGACAGGCCGGTCTCCGGGCTCATGAGTGGGGCCATGCCCGGGCCGTGCGCCTTCCCGGATCACGAAATCCAGTGGCCTTGCGCAGCCGTCGACTCATCTACCGTTGCGGGGGCAGCGCCGGAATCGCACCTTGCTGGCGCCCACCGGCTTCCCAGTTTCACCCTGCCGAACCTGGGTTCACAGGGCACCTGAAACACGCCGCGAAGGTTAGAGGGTTGTACTGGGAGCGTCAATCGAACGAGGGCCGATCTGGCATGGATCAATGGCCGATCCGCCAGCTTGTGCCACAATCAAAGCAGTGATATCACATAGCCACCATTTGGGCTGACCTCGATCACAATGACAAGGAGAGCGCAGCATGCAAGGCCTGATCATCAACAACCCGAGCCTGGAGTTCCTGCGCCCGGCCCTCGAACGCTGGGTCGACTGCATCGACCGCTTCAACCAGATCCAGGGTGACAACGAAGCGCCCTACTGGCATGGCGCGGCCGCCAACGTCGGCGTGCTCGCGGCGGCTGCCTGGCAAGGGGAGCTGGTGGCGCTGGAGCAGTATGCGAGCAAGAAGCAACGCGACGAGGGTGAACGCGAGGGGCGCTGTGACCTGTCGATCAGCAGCGCCGACGCAACCGTGCACCTGCACGCCAGCCAACGCTGGCCCCGTATCGCCCGCCTGGACCTGACGGCAGCCCTGCAGGAGACCGCCACCCTGGCCAAGCCTATTGCCTATGCCAGCCAGCTCAAGGCTGGCGCGCTATTCGTCACCCCCTGGAAGGCCGGCCAGCACGCCAGCCCTGAAGAACTGCAGGACCTGGTGGACGACCTGCAGAAACACACGGCCTGCGCCCTGGCTTGGTATTTCCCCTACGCCTACCGCAAGTTGCACAACGAACTGGGGCAGTACTATCCCGGGGTGGCGCTGTTACTCAAGCAGGCCTGACCACCGCAGAGTCAACGGGCGCGGCTTGCGGCTCAACCGCCGGGAAGAAGCGCTCCGCCAGTTCTGGCGTATGCAAACGCGCCTTGAACACCTCACTGTCGAACAGCAAGCCTGTGCGCAGATCGTAGACAGGCCCCGAGGCCGGCTTGGGCACTTGGCGCAGGGTGACGTGAATGAAACGGTAGTGCTCGCCGTAGACCTGCTCCAAGTTATCGATCCGGAAGTAATGACCTGGCTGGAATAGTGTCTCGCCCTCATCCCAATAAAGGGAAAACGCACTGATCGGGGTACCGTCCTGGTAATGACTCATGGGTAGCTCGAACACCACCGATGTGTCATCGAACACGCCTGGCAGATTCCCGGGCGCATTCAAGGAAGGCGCGGACGCAAATTCGGCGACTTTGTAGGGATTCTCCGTGAATGAAGTCAGGTCGGTGTTGACCAGCACATCACCCAGCTTTAGGCGGCCGGTACGAAAGTGCTGACCGCTTGTGCCCCGCGTACCATTGCCTGCGCGATAGAGATTCACTTCGTTGCTTTTGGGCAACTGGTCCAGGGTATCGACGAGATCAACGATGTATTCGTCCTCGTCATCGTATCGATAGGTACCAGAGCGGAACACGTCGTTAACCTTCGACTCATCGCTGGTGTAGTACTCGATCAAGGAGTTGAAGTACTGCCGGTCGTAGCGGTACGAGTATTGCGCCACGCCATCGACCTGCACACAATCCAGGCCGCGCTCATCCAGGTCAGGCACCTGATCACGCGCCAGCTGCGGAATCGAGCGTGACTCCAGCAACGCTTTCTGGCGGCGCAGCGCATTGGCGGCAGACGCTCCGCTGCGAGCAGAATCGACGGTAAGGTGACGGTTCCAGAACCGCGACATGGTGCTGGGCATGTGCTCTACCACCGGTGGTGCGCCACCGACCAGACGTGGCGGCACCAGCAACTTCCACTCGTTGGATTCGCTCAGACGCACCGGATACAGGGGCCCGAAGGCGAACGGATTGTGGGCCGGCACAACCTGCCAGACCTGCAAGTCATGGTTGTAGCGCACCCGATACGACAAACCGTCGAGGACAATCCAGCAACTGCCGTCGGAGCCGACCCTGATGCCTCGCAGACGTCCGGAGCGCCCCAAATCGCCAGTGATCAACTGATTGCTCTCGCCACCCTCAACCGCAAGCGTGGTGGACGTGGATACTTCCCATTGACTCAGATTGGCCCCCACCTCGTCGGGCGGTGCCTTGTAGGCCAGCGAGGCAAAGCTCGACTCAAATCCCAGGTCAGTCATGTTCAGGGCGGCGAAAAGACTGTCGAGCATGGCTTCGCGCAATGCGCTCTTGCGGCTCTGTTCGTCCGCAGCATGCATGGCCGCCTCGATATCCAGGCCCACCTTGCCGAGGCTGGCCCCCAGCAGCATCAGCGTCATTGGCCAGCCGATCGGCGCGAAGCCGCCAAAGACCTTGATGAACGCCGAGAGATAACCGCTCCACATCGCCTTGCGTAACTCGGCGTTGCCCAGCATCGCCGTGGCGTTGTCGTTCATCTCGGTAGTGGCCTGGCTGGCCAAGTGAGTGAATATATCGACTGTGATCGATCGTTTCAGGTAATCGAGCAGGACCAGCGCCGCCTCTTCGGAGGCACTGTCAGCCAGACTTTTCAGGTGGGTCCGGACCGAGTGGGCACGTGAAGGGTCGCGAGCATCGGTATGGGCTGCCTTGACATAACTGTTCAGGGTATCCGCATCCTGCAGTTGCTCACGCAACCACCCGGCCATGACCCGCTCCGAGGCAAAGCTCTTGAACGCTTCACTGGCCCAGGGCCGATATAACAGGATTCGACCACCGGCCATCGCAAAACTGTAGAGACAGCCCCGATCACCTTGATCGAGTACATAACGGCTGACAGGCAACGGGCTTGCGGTGCTGTCCTGCTTGAGCTTGGCCAGTGTCGGCAGCACACCATCGACCAGGCCGTCGGCGACCATCGCCCGCAACTGCTCCCAGTCACTCCGGCTGATTCGAGCGGAGCGAGCGGCCATCGCGCCCTGCCCCAGCATGTTGATCTTGGCCAATACGCGAAAATGTTGCGAGTAGGCATTCCAGAAGCGGACGATATCGGCGCGATAGGCCACCGCGAAATCCAATGCCCACAAATCTTCCTGGACCTTGCTGCCAAGCATGGCCACTTCGTTGCGCTCGTCGAAATGCTTGGCTTGCCGCCCTTGGCGATAAAAGCCGCCATACAGGTCGAGTTCATCGGGCGCTTCCTGGAACCTGGCATCGAAGCGCTTGATCACCAACTCGACCAGGTGCAGCGATTTCTGCGGCGGGCCACTGTGCTGCCAGCCGGTGAAACTGCGATGACTGGTGCTGGCCGTTTCGAACTGATGCCACCAGATGAAGCGCGGATCGATCGCCTTGCCCGTATGCTTGCGCACGATGCGCTGCGCATGCTGGGTGGCCAGCACATACGGGTCTGGGTATTCGCGAATGATCTCATCCACCAGGCGAACCAGTGGCCGCCCTGCTTCCAATGCGTCGAGGCTGCGCGCCACGCGGTCCTTGATGCTGCTCATGAGTACTCCCAGGATGTCGTTATGAGACGGACATCCTGGCTATGTGGGCAGCAGAAGACGCGGTAGATGTTTGTGGGGTTACCCGCTCTCATTGAGCAAGATCAAACCCATTCTCTGATACGACTTCTGTAGGAGCGGCTTTAGCCGCGATCACCCATGAAACGGGCGCCGGACACCGCGCTGCCTTCATCGCGGCTAAAGCCGCTCCTACAAACGCAGTGGAATGCCATCGGGTATCAGGGATTCTGCGCCAGATGCCCTGGCGGCAAGACACGCTTGGCCTGCAGGTAGGATTTGGCCCAGTAGCTGTTGGAGAGGTAGTCCAGGCGCACGGTCCCACCGGTTGAGGGTGCGTGTACGAAACGCCCCTCACCGACATAGATGCCGGCATGGCTGACCTGCGAACCGCCACTGGTGGCGAAGAACACCAGGTCTCCGGACTGCAGCGCATTGATGTCCACGTTGGGTGCGCGCATGACGATCATCTCCCGGGTCGAGCGCGGCAGGCTGATACCCGCCGCATCACGGTAGACATAGCCGATCAGCCCACTGCAATCGAACCCGGAATCCGGTGTATTGCCGCCCCAGCGGTAGGGCGTGCCCACCAGCCCGATGGCCCGGAACAGGACATCGTCCGCCGCTGGCGACGAAACTGATTGATTGAACACCATGGGAGGCTTGGCCATGGGCGCCGGAGCAGGCGCACGGCCGGAGCAGGCCGCGAGCAGGGCCAGGAAGGAGAGCAGTGCGAAGCGCGCCAACATCGCCATGATGTGAACGTCCTGTCAGGAACCCTCCGGCCGCAGCCGAAGGTAAAAAGAGTTGAGAATTTAGATTAGACGCTTTCTGTAAATGCGCACGGCGGCGAGCTTTTTTCAGCTACGCCGCCGTGCGAGAGTACAGCATTTTGATATCAAATCAATTGCGCGAGATCGTGGTCGGCGCCATGGCGAGCGCGCGTTTGGCCTCGATGAAGGTTTTGCTCCAGTAGCGATCGCCCAGGCTGTCGATACGCACGCCACCGCTGCGGCGGCTGCTGGAGTGGATGAACTGGTTGTCACCCAGGTAGATGCCGGCGTGGCTCACGCGGCCACGGCCGTTGGTGCTGAAGAACAGCAGGTCGCCTGGCTTGAGCTTGTTGCGGGCAACCTTGGGGGCGTCGACGTTGATCATCTCGCGGGTCGAGCGCGGCAGGTTCATGCCCGCTTCCTCGCGGAAGAGATAGCCGATGAAACCGCTGCAATCGAAGCCCGACTGCTCCGAGGTACCGCCAAAGCGGTAGCGGGTGCCGATCAAGGCCATGCCGCGCTCGAGAATACTGTCAGCCAGCACAGGCAGCTGATAGGGCTTGCCGTTGCTGGAGAATGCGTCCATGTCTTCTTCGGTGGCCAGTTCTTCCTCACTGAATACGGAAGAAGCAGACGCCTTCGAGTTGATCGACTGGGCGGCGATGTGGTGTTGGTCCTGCTGTTGCGAGACTGGGCCCTGGGAGGCGCAACCGAACAGTAGAGTCACAAGTGCAAGTGGCACGAGGGGTGCGAAGCGCTTCAGCATGGGCACGACCGTGTCTGTAATCCTTTAGAAGGGGGAAACTATGCCTTCTATCGGGACCATTTGCAAATTTTATCGATAATGATGTGACTTTTCCGAGCCGAGGCTGCAAGCCCCTGTTTCAGCGGCTTACCAGCCCAGTGTTTCCTTGAGGAACGGGATCGTCAGCTTGCGCTGGGCCTGCAAAGAGGCCTGGTCGAGGCGCTCGAGCAGGTCGAACAGGGCGCTCATGCTGCGGGTGCCACGGGTGAGGATGAAATGGCCGACTTCGTCGGTCAGGTGCAGGCCGCGGCGCGAGGCACGCAACTGCAGGGCGCGCAACTTGTCCTCGTCGGACATGCCGCGCATCTGGAAGATGAGGGCGAGGGTAAGCCGGGACTTGAGGTCCGCCAACTTGATCGGCAGTTCACGAGGCGAACTGGAGGCAGCCAGCAACAAGCGCCGACCACTGTCGCGAAGACGGTTGAACAGGTGGAACATGGCCTCTTCCCAGTCCGCCTTGCCGGCAATCACATGCAAGTCGTCGATGCACACCAGTTCGTACTGCTCGAGGTGGTCGAGCAGTTCGACGCCACGCTCGAGCAACTGCGCCAGCGGCAGGTACACGGCGGGCTCGCCCAGTTGCTGGAAACGGTGGGTGGCGGCCTGCAACAGGTGGGTGCGGCCCACGCCCTGCTTGCCCCATAGATAGATGAGGCTCTCGGTCCAGCCGGCGTCGGCTTCGCACAGCCGCTCGACATAGCCCAATGCCGCGGCATTGGCGCCCGGGTAGTAGTTGATGAAGGTGGCGTCATCACGCAGACGCACACCCAGGGGCAACTGGATCGGTTTCATGCTCGCGGGTGGTCGCAGGGACCACAGGGGGCCTTTGGTGAACAGTGTGCAAAGTCTATACCCGCAACGCGGGCGGCACAATCGGCGGGGGTAATAGCGTATGTAAAATCAAGAAGTTGCGTGACTCTGACGAACGTCGGCAAGCCGGCTTCTACAGTCCGCAGGCGGGCGCAGTACTTGTAGGAGCCGGGTTGCCGGCGAACAATCGCTAAAGATCGGGATCAATCTCCCCGGCATACATGTCCGACTCCTTGTACAGGTCATGTACATGCCGCAACAGCACCATGATCACCGCCGCCACCGGCAGGGCCAGCAACACGCCGGTGAAACCGAACAGCTCACCACCGGCCAGGATGGCGAAGATCACCGCCACCGGGTGCAAGCCGATGCGGTCGCCCACCAGCAGCGGCGTCAGCACCATGCCTTCGAGCGCTTGCCCGACCATGAACACCGCGACGATGCCCAGCATCGGGTACAGATCGCCACCGAACTGGAACAATCCGGCCACCAGCGCCGCGCCGATGCCAATGATGAAGCCCATGTACGGCACGATCGCCGCCAGCCCCGCCAGCATGCCGATCAGCAGGCCAAGTTCCAGGCCCACCAGCATCAGGCCGGTGGAATAGATGACGCCCAGGGCGAGCATCACCAGCAGTTGGCCACGCACGAACGCCCCGAGCACCTCATGGCACTCCCCCGCCAGCCCTACCACCTGCGACTCGCGCTGGCGTGGCAGCAGGCTGCGCAGCTTGGCCATCATCAGGTCCCAGTCACGCAGCAGGTAGAAGCCCACCACCGGGATCAGCACCAGGTTGGCCAGCCAGCCGATCAGCGCCAGGCTGGAGGCGGTGGCCTGGGACAGCAACACACCGACAATATCGGTGGTCTGGCCCATGTGCTCGCCGATGGCGGCCTTGATCTTGTCGAATTTCCAGAAGCCGTCGGCCAGGCCCAAGCGGCTCTGCACCCAGGGCAAGGCCACGTGCTGCAGCCAGTCGAGCATCTGTGGCGCCAGTTCATACAGGCGCAGCAGCTGCTTGGCCAGCATGGGGATCAGCACCAACAGCAGGGCCAGGAAGATCAGGGTGAACAAGCTGAACACCACCACCACGCCCCAGGTTCGCGAGAGCCCTGCCCGCTCCAGGCGGTCGACCAGCGGATCAGCCAGGTAGGCGAGAAGAATGCCCACCAGGAACGGTGAAAGAATGTTGTGCAGCAAATACAGCAACACGGCGATCAGCAGGGCAGCGCCCAGCCAGATCCAGCGACGCAGTTCGATCATGCAGGTTACTCCTTACCAGCGAAAACGCAGGCCGTCGAACGGCCTGGGTGGCGTGGACAACGCCACGCCAGGCTCTGCCTGAGACGCCGCTGGCGGCGTTGCAGGCACCTGCTCGGCAGGCAGTTCCTGTAACTTGGCCAGGCTCAACTGGGCGCGCAATTGATCACGATTGCCGGTGACGGCGTAAGTCAAGGTCGCGCCCTCGACCATCCGCAGCCGCGCACCGTAGGGCTCGAGCACACGGGCAAGCTCGGCGTAACGTTGCAGGTTCATGCCTTGCACCTGGACCTGCAGGTCACTGCTGGCACCCGGGCGGGTGACGTAACGCGGCGCCAGGCGATTGCTCACCGCCAGCATCACCGCGTCGGCCAGAGCGGTCTGGTCCGTGCCTTCGGCGCTGCCTTGTTCGCGTTGGTCGCCTAGCCAAAGCTGCCATTTACCCTGCCACTTGCCATCAGCCTCATGGGCATGCACCGCCAGCAGGGCGTTGGCGCCGTAGCGTTCGGATGCTGCGCGCAACGGCGCCGGGTCATTCCCCTCAAGTTGCTTGGCGTTGGCAACCAACTGCTCCTGCAGATCAGCCAACGGCAGGCGCAGTGGCAAGCCACGGTGCTGCGCGGCGCGGCGCAGGGGCTCGGCGCTGCCCTGGCCGTCACCGACCAGGTTGCTGCCCTCGACGTTGTCGTTCAGCCACCAGACCAGAATCGACGGCCGATTGTTGCCCCACAAGGCCAGGCCCGCCTGGCGCAAGGCGCGCTCGGTACTGCCCGGATCGAACTCTACCAGCACCGACTCGGGCGGTCCGGCCTCGGTGCCGACCTGGTTGATGATCTGCTGCGGATCCTTGCGCAAGGCAGCCAGAGCGGGGTTCTGCGGCGCCTTGGGGTCGCCGGTCAGGCGCAGCACCAGCGTGTCCAGGGCTTTGCTGGTGGCCTGGGCGCGAGCCTCGCCGCCCTGCCCTTCGAGCGGCTCACGCACCTGATAAAGGCCAGAGACCGTATCGGCTTGTGCCGCGACAGCGACAAACGCCAGGCAACCCGCGGCGAGGTAGTTGAGAAGACGCATTGAGGATTCCTGTCCAGATAACCATGGGGCGGCGCGCGCCGGCCGTTCGACTCTGACCGCGTCGGGCCGGTAAATGCTTCATGAAACTGGCCATTTGCGCCCGTCGCCATGGGTATACCTTATACAGGCACAGGCGCGGCAACCAGTCGCACACCTTGAAACACGGTTTCCAACCACATTTTCCGGCCAGCCCGTCGGCCTGAGGATGGCCGCTGAGGGGCAACCCTGATAAAATCGCGCGCCTTCGCAGACCAGTGACGAACAGGCAGCCGCCGCACCTTGCAGCCGGCCTTGGCCGTCCCGGTCGTTTTCCACGAATCCCTCCCTCTTAAAGGCCTGGATCAATGAGCAAGCAACCCTCCCTGAGCTACAAGGACGCCGGTGTAGACATCGACGCCGGCGAAGCACTGGTCGAACGCATCAAGGGCGTCGCCAAGCGCACCGCACGCCCTGAAGTCATGGGTGGCCTGGGCGGCTTTGGCGCCCTCTGCGAGATCCCGGCTGGCTACAAGCAGCCGGTGCTGGTCTCCGGCACCGACGGCGTCGGCACCAAACTGCGCCTGGCACTGAACCTGAACAAGCACGACAGCATCGGCCAGGACCTGGTCGCCATGTGCGTCAACGACCTGGTGGTGTGCGGCGCCGAGCCGCTGTTCTTCCTCGACTACTACGCCACCGGCAAGCTCAACGTCGACGTGGCCGCCACCGTGGTCACCGGCATCGGCGCCGGTTGCGAACTGGCCGGCTGCTCGCTGGTCGGCGGTGAAACCGCTGAAATGCCAGGCATGTACGAAGGCGAGGACTACGACCTGGCCGGCTTCTGCGTCGGCGTGGTGGAAAAGGCCGACATCATCGACGGTTCTAAAGTGGTCACCGGCGACGCCCTGATCGCCCTGCCGTCCTCCGGCCCGCACTCCAACGGCTACTCGCTGATCCGCAAGATCCTCGAAGTCTCCGGCACCGACATCGACAACACCCAGCTCGATGGCAAGCCGCTGGCCGACCTACTGATGGCGCCAACCCGCATCTACGTCAAGCCGCTGCTGCAACTGATCAAGCAGACCGGCGCGGTGAAGGCCATGGCCCACATCACCGGTGGCGGCCTGCTGGACAACATCCCGCGCGTGCTGCCGAAAAACGCCCAGGCCGTGGTCGATGTGGCCAGCTGGCAGCGCCCGGTGGTATTCGACTTCCTGCAGGAAAAAGGCAACGTCGACGAGCATGAAATGCACCGCGTGCTGAACTGCGGCGTGGGCATGGTCATCTGCGTGGCCCAGGACCAGGTCGAAAACGCCCTGAACGTACTGCGCGCCGAAGGCGAGCAGCCTTGGGTGATCGGCCGTATCGACGTGGCCGCCGAAGGCGCCGCCCAGGTCGAGCTGCACAACCTCAAGGCACACTGATGCCGGGCAAGACCTGTAACGTGGTGGTGTTGCTGTCGGGTTCCGGCAGCAACCTGCAGGCGCTGATCGACAGTACCAGCGCCAGTGACAGCCCGGCCCGCATCCGCGCGGTGATCTCCAACCGCGCCGATGCCTACGGCCTCGAACGCGCCAAGGCCGCCGGTATCGACACGGCCGTGCTCGAACACACCGGCTTCGACGGCCGCGAGGCCTTCGACACGGCGCTGATGGCGCTGATCGACGGCTTCGCGCCCGACCTGGTGGTGCTGGCCGGCTTCATGCGCATTCTCAGCGGCGGTTTCGTGCGCCACTATCAAGGCCGCCTGCTCAACATACATCCGTCATTGCTGCCGCTGTACAAAGGCCTGCACACCCACCAGCGCGCGCTGGAGGCTGGCGACCGGGAACATGGCTGCAGCGTGCACTTCGTCACCGAGGAACTCGATGGCGGGCCTCTGGTCGTACAGGCTGTGGTTCCGGTGGTTGCGGGCGACACGCCGCAGACGCTGGCCCAGCGGGTACATGTGCAGGAACACCTGATCTACCCGCTGGCGGTGCGCTGGTTCGCCGAAGGACGCTTGCGTCTGGGCGAACAGGGTGCATTACTGGATGGCCAGCCGCTGGCGGCCAGCGGTCACTTGATTCGAAATTAGGAGAATTTATGCGTCGCGCCCTGCTCTTGGCTCTCGCCGTGCTTGCCCTGCCGCTCCAGGCAGCTGACCTGAAGCCGTTCGCGGCCAGCTACACCGCCGACTGGAAGCAACTGCCCATGAGCGGTACCGCCGAACGCAGCCTGGTCAAGAACGCCAACGGTACATGGGACCTGAACTTCAAGGCCTCCATGATGATTGCCAGCCTGACCGAGCAAAGCACCCTGAAGCTCGACAACGACACTCTGCTGCCACAGAAGTATCACTTCGAGCGTGGTGGCCTGGGCAAGGCGAAGAAAGTCGACCTGAGCTTCGACTGGAGCAGCAAGAAGGTCACTGGCACCGACCGTGGCGACGCGATCAGCCTGCCGCTGAACCGCGGCGTGCTGGACAAGTCGTCGTATCAACTGGCCCTGCAGCACGATGTGGCCGCGGGCAAGAAGAGCATGACCTATCAAGTAGTCGACGGTGATGAGATCGACACCTACGACTTCCGCGTCCTGGGCAGCGAAAAGGTCACCACCAAGACCGGCCAGGTCGAGGCGATCAAGGTCGAGCGCGTGCGCGACCCGAGCCAGAGCAAGCGCATCACCGAGCTGTGGTTCGCCAAGGACTGGGACTACCTGCTGGTGCAACTGCGCCAGGTCGAGACCGATGGCAAGGAGTACGTGATCGTGCTGCAGGATGGCACGGTCGATGGCAAGGCGGTCAAGGGCAACTGATACCGTCGCCAGCTACACTCCAAGCCCCGCCTTGTGCGGGGCTTTTTCATGCCTGATGAGCACGCCCCTTGTAGGAGCCAGCCTTGCTGGCGAACCCGGCGACGCGGTATCCGGCATCGGCGTGAAGCCATTCGCCAGCAAGGCTGGCTCCTACAGGGCATCAGCGCATCATGAAACTTGTTTCATCGCTGTTTTATTTACTTAGCCTGCTAACAAATTCTATAAAGAAGGCCTGCGACAGAGCGCCGCAGCCAACCAAGCAGTGGAGTTTGACGATGACAGTCCAAGTAACCGAACGCGACGAATCGAAAATGTCCCACGAAGGCCAGGCCGCTGGCCTGCGGATCTGGGACGTGCATCAGCAAGGCCAACTGGTGGGGATGTTCCACGACGAGCAACAGGCTCACCAGTACCGTATGGAGCTCGAGTACCTCGAGAACCAACGCCCTTCGCAATGATCCCGTCTTGAAATGAAAAACCCCGCCAAGGCGGGGTTTTTCGTGCTTACCACATCAGATCGTCAGGGATCTTGTAGGCGGCGTACGGATCATCTTCGTCCGCTTCCTCGACATGAGTATTGAGCAGCAGGATACGGTTGGGGTCGCGCTCCTGGATCTTCACCGCCGCCTCGCGTGGAATCACCTCGTAGCCGCCGCCGTGGGCGACGATCGCCAATGCACCATTGCTCAACTTGCTGCGCATCAGGGCGTTGACGGCGATGCGCTTGACCTTCTTGTCATCGACGAAGTTGTAGTAGTCCTCGGTGGTCAGCTTGGGCAGGCGGGTCGCCTCGATCAGTTGCTTGACCTGCGCGGCGCGGGCCTTCTGCTCGGCCTTTTCCTGGACCTGGCGGTTCAGCTCCTGATCCTTTTTAGCTTTCTCGGCCATGGCTTCCTTGGCCAGGCGCTGCTGGCTGTCGTCCACCTCGACCTGGCCTTTGTGTTCCAGGCGTTTCTGTTTTTTCTCAGCCTTGTTGGTCTGAGAAACCTGTTTCTGGTTGACCAGACCGGCTTTGAGCAATTGGTCGCGAAGGGAAAGGCTCATCGGTGTTCACTCACTTATGCATCAGCTCAGCCGCAGCTGGGCAGGTTCTTTTCCTGACGCTTGGCCTCGCCCCAAAGGGCGTCCAGCTCGTCGAGGGTACGATCTTGGATGTTCAGGCCCTGCTCGCGCAATGCCTGTTCGATAAAACGAAAACGCCGCTCGAACTTGCGATTGGCCCGGCGCAGGGCGTTTTCCGGGTCGTGCTTGAGGTGCCGGGCAAGGTTGACGGTGGCGAACAGCAGGTCGCCCAGCTCATCCTCCAGGGCGTCGCTGTCGCCATCGGCCATGGCTTGCAGGACTTCGTCGAGCTCTTCACGCACCTTGTCCAGCACCGGCAGCGCCTCGGGCCAGTCGAAACCGACCGTGGCCGCGCGCTTCTGCAACTTGGCGGCGCGGGACAGGGCCGGCAGCGCGACGGGAACGTCATCGAGCAGAGACAACTGCTCGGGTTCGCTTTTCTCGGCGCGCTCCTCGGCCTTGATCTCTTCCCAGCGCGACTTGACCTGGGTCTCGCTCAACGCAAGGGTGTCCAGGGGCGCGTAGAGATCGCCGGTGGGGAAGACATGGGGGTGGCGGCGGATCAGCTTGCGGGTGATCGCATCGACCACGCCGGTGAACTCGAAACGCCCCTCTTCCCGCGCCAGCTGGCTGTAGTAAACGACCTGGAACAGCAAATCGCCCAGTTCACCCTGCAGGTGCTCGAAATCGCCGCGCTCGATGGTGTCGGCGACTTCGTAGGCTTCTTCGATGGTGTGCTGGACGATGCTGGCGTAGTCCTGCTTCAGGTCCCACGGGCAGCCGTGCTGCGGGTCGCGCAGGCGGGCCATGAGGTGCAGCAGGTCTTCAAGGGTGTAGGTCATTGTTGGGCAGGTCCTTCGGTAGGGGCTTCTTCGCGGGTAAACCCGCTCCTACAAGTACCGCGCAATTGTAGGAGCGGGTTTACCCGCGAAGAGGCCACCTCGGTATCAAGGGGTGCGGTTACGCCGCGTCTCGATGATGTTCGGCAACTGCGAGATCCGCCCCAGCAAACGCCCAAGGGCATCCAGGCCGGGGATCTCGATAGTCAGCGACATCAGCGCGGTGTTGTCTTCCTTGTTCGAGCGGGTGTTGACCGCCAGCACGTTGATCTTCTCGTTGAGCAGCACCTGCGACACGTCGCGCAGCAGCCCCGGGCGGTCGTAGGCACGGATGACGATATCCACCGGATACGTTTGCACCGGGATCGGCCCCCAGCTGACCTGGATCATCCGCTCCGGCTCCTTGCCCGCCAGTTGCAGCACCGAGGCGCAGTCCTGGCGGTGAATGCTCACACCACGGCCTTGCGTGATGTAGCCGACGATAGCGTCGCCCGGCAGCGGCTGGCAGCAGCCAGCCATCTGCGTGAGCAGGTTGCCGACGCCCTGGATCTGGATGTCGCTGCGCTTGCCGGCGCGGATACCCCGGGCCTGGCGCGGGATCAGCTCGACCGGCTCGATGCGCTCGGGCTCGAGCAACTGCTGGGCGGCGTTGACCATGTGCGCCAGGCGCAGGTCGCCGGCGCCCAGTGCGGCGAACATGTCTTCGGCGGTCTTGACGTTGGCTTTTTCCGCCAGGCGCTCGAAGTCCACCTGGGGCAGGCCCAGGCGGCTCAGTTCGCGCTCGATCAGGGTCTTGCCGGCGGCGACGTTCTGGTCGCGGGCCTGAAGCTTGAACCAGTGAACGATCTTGGCCCGCGCCCGTGAAGTGGTGACATAACCAAGGTTGGAGTTCAGCCAGTCGCGGCTCGGGCTGCCATGCTTGCTGGTGATGATCTCCACCTGCTCGCCGGTCTGCAGGCTGTAGTTGAGCGGCACGATGCGCCCGTTGATCTTGGCGCCACGGCAGTTATGGCCGATCTCGGTGTGCACGCGGTAGGCGAAGTCCAGCGGCGTGGCCCCTTTGGGCAGGTCGATGGCGTGACCGTCCGGGGTGAATACATAGACCCGATCGGGTTCGATATCGACCCGCAGTTGTTCGGCCAGCCCGCCGATATCGCCCAACTCCTCATGCCATTCGAGCACCTGGCGCAACCAGGAGATCTTCTCCTCGTAGTGGTTGGAGCTGGGCTTGACGTCGGTGCCCTTGTAGCGCCAGTGGGCGCAGACGCCCAGCTCGGCTTCCTCATGCATCGAATGGGTGCGGATCTGCACCTCCAGCACCTTGCCCTCGGGGCCGATCACCGCGGTGTGCAGCGAGCGGTAGCCGTTCTCCTTGGGGTTGGCGATGTAGTCGTCGAACTCCTTGGGGATATGCCGCCAGAGCGTGTGCACGATGCCCAGCGCGGTATAGCAGTCACGCACCTCAGGCACCAGCACGCGCACTGCGCGCACATCGTAGATCTGGCTGAATTCCAGGCCCTTGCGCTGCATCTTGCGCCAGATCGAATAGATATGTTTCGCACGGCCACTGATGTCGGCGTTGACGCCGGTGGCCAGCAGCTCGTTCTGCAACTGGTTCATCACGTCGCTGATGAACCGCTCGCGATCAAGCCGGCGCTCGTGCAGCAGCTTGGCGATCTGCTTGTACTGGTCGGGCTCGAGGTAGCGGAACGACAGGTCCTCGAGCTCCCACTTGATGTGGCCGATACCCAAACGGTGCGCCAGCGGCGCATAGATATCGAACACCTCGCGCGCCACGCGCAGGCGTTTCTCGTCATCGGCGGACTTCACCGCACGAATGGCGCAGGTACGCTCGGCGAGCTTGATCAGTGCCACGCGCACGTCGTCGACCATTGCCACGAGCATCTTGCGCAGGTTCTCGACCTGCGCCTGGGAGCCCAGCACCAGCGACTGGCGCGGGCTGAGGCTGGCGCTGATGGCCGCCATGCGCAGCACGCCGTCGATCAACTTGGAGACGACCGGACCAAAACGCTGGCCGATTTCGGCGAGGGTCACCTTGCCTTCGCGCACCGAACGGTAGATGACCGCGGCCACCAGCGAGTCCTGGTCGAGCTTGAGGTCCGCGAGGATCTCGGCGATCTCCAGGCCCGCCTGGAAACTGGACGTCCCGTCCGCCCAGGAATGCTTGGCCGGGTTGCCTTTCCTCTCGACCTCATGGGCGAATTCGCAGGCGTCCTTCAATGCCGCGCGATCGAGCTGCGAATCGACGCTCACCACATGATCGAGCCATGCTTCGAGATTGATACTGCCGTCGTTGTTGACCGGCTGGTGCACTCTCACCTGTACCATCTTTGCTTTACCTTCCCATACAGCGCACCACGCGGGTGCGCTGGCTTTCACCTGTGCCGCCTCCACTCCCTGGACGCGGCACCAAGAGGGCCAGCCTGGCTAGCCCGCCTCGAATAACGCCATGGCCTCGACATGCGCCGTCTGAGGAAACATGTCGAGAATCCCGGCCCTTTTTAACCGGTACCCCTGCCCGACCAGCACCTGCGTGTCTCGCGCCAGCGTGGCCGGGTTGCACGATACATAGACCAGCCGCTTCGCGCCGAGCCGGGCGATGCCTTGCACCACCTCATAGGCCCCGTCGCGCGGTGGATCCAAGAGTACCGCAGAAAAGCCTTCGGCGACCCATTCGGCGCCCGCCAAAGGCTGCGATAAATCGGCCTGAAAAAACCGTGCGTTATACACATTGTTGCCGTGGGCGTTGGCTTCGGCACGTTCGACCATCGCCTGCACGCCCTCCACCGCCACCACTTCACGCGCCTGCCGAGCCAGCGGCAAGGCGAAGTTGCCCAGCCCGCAGAACAGGTCCAGCACCCGCTCGTGGGCCTGCGGTGCCAGCCAGGCCAGGGCCTGCTGGATCATCAGGGTGTTGACCTGGGCGTTGACCTGGACGAAGTCGCCCGGCCGCCAGGCCAGCTCCATCCCCCAGGGCTCCAGGGCAAAACCCAGCCTCTGCGCGGCGTCCACGGGCGCCGGATCGCCTTCGCCCTGCAACCACAACTGGGCGCCGGCTTCCCGGCAGAATGCCTCCAGGCGCGCCAGGTCTTCAGCAGGCAACGCTGCCACGTGCCGGACCAGCACCGCTTCAGCCGTGCCGCTGAACAATTCCACATGCCCCAGTGTCTGCGGCTTGCTCAAGCTGCGCAGGACGGTCGGCAGGTGGCGCATGATCGCCTGCAAGGGTTGTACCAGCACCGGGCAGTCGTCGATGGCGACGATGTCCTGGCTGGCCTCGGCGCGAAATCCCACATCGAGCTGGCGCTGCTTCACGTCCCAACGTACCGCCACCCGTGCTCGCCGCCGATAGCCGAACTCTGGCCCACACAGCGGCGCGGCCCATTCTTCCGGCTGGACGCCGGCGACGCGCTGCAACTGCTCGGCGAGCAGACGCTGCTTGAGCGCCAGCTGACCGTCATGGGGCAGGTGCTGGAGATTGCAGCCACCGCAGCGCGCATAGTGCCGGCACGGCGCCTCGCGCCGTTCGGGGCTGGCCTGGAACACCCGCTCCAGGCGCGCCTCGACCACCTTGCCACGGGCGCCCAGCACCCGCGCCTCGACCTCTTCGCCGCCCAGCGCGCCACTGACGAACCAGGTGCGCCCCTCGATGAAGGCAATGCCGCGGCCATCGCCCGCCACGCGCTCGATCAGCAGGCGCTGCTTCTTGCCTACCGGTATTTGTGTGGCGCGGTTACCACCGGCCGGCTGGAAACGCAGGCCGCCGTTGCTTTTCTTTCTGGACATCAGGTCGGGTCGAACAGGCCGGTGGACAGGTAGCGATCGCCGCGGTCGCAGATGATGGCGACCATCACCGCGTTCTCGACTTCACGGGAAAGGCGCAGCATGGCCGCCACCGCACCGCCGGACGAAACGCCGCAGAAGATGCCCTCTTCACGGGCCAGGCGGCGCGTGGTTTCCTCGGCTTCCTGCTGGGACATGTCCATCACGCGGTCGACGCGGGCTGCGTCGAAGATCTTCGGCAGGTATTCATGAGGCCAGCGGCGGATACCCGGAATGGCCGAACCTTCCATGGGTTGCAGGCCGACGATCTGCACCGCCGGATTCTGCTCTTTCAAGTACTGCGAGCACCCCATGATGGTACCGGTGGTGCCCATGGAGCTGACGAAGTGGGTGATGGTGCCCTGGGTCTGCTGCCAGATTTCCGGGCCGGTGCTGTTGTAGTGGGCGATCGGGTTGTCGCCGTTGGCGAACTGGTCAAGGACCAGGCCGCGGCCTTCAGCCTGCATTTTCTCGGCGAGGTCGCGCGCGCCCTCCATACCCTCTTCCTTGGTCACCAGGATCAGCTCGGCACCGTAGGCGGTCATGGCCGCCTTGCGCTCGGCGGTGGAGTTGTCGGGCATGATCAGGATCATCTGGTAGCCCTTGATCGCCGCCGCCATCGCCAGGGCGATGCCGGTGTTGCCGGAGGTGGCTTCGATCAGTGTGTCGCCCGGCTTGATCTGGCCGCGCAACTCGGCGCGGGTGATCATCGACAGCGCCGGGCGGTCCTTGACGGAGCCGGCCGGGTTGTTGCCTTCGAGCTTGAGCAACAAGGTGTTGCTGGTGGCCCCGGCCATGCGCTGCAAGCGAACCAGAGGCGTGTGGCCGACGCAGTCGGCGATGGTTGGGTACTGCAGGGTCATGGGCGTTTTCGCAATCCGGACGGCAGGGGCGACTATCATACCGGCAAACCCTGCGCGGCCATATCACGCAATCGTCGGAGGATATAGCGAGAGGCTATAAGCACTATCGCCAGCACCTGGCGAGATGCTTGTAGGAGCGGCTTCAGCCGCGATCACCCGCGCAGCGGGTGCCGGCAACAGCGTTGCCTGCATCGCGGCTGAAGCCGCTCCTACAGCCCCCACGTTACATCACGGCCGCCAGGCGTATGCACACCCGCAACCCGCGCTCGCCATTGACCGCCCACACCTTCCCGTCTTGTCGTTGGATGGCGCTACGGGCGATGCTCAAACCCAGGCCGAAACCACCATCGCCAGGCCTGGAACCGTCCAACCGTGAAAACGGCGCAAAGATGCGTTCCAGATCAGCTTCGGCCACGCCACCACCTTCGTCTTCCAGGTCGAGTCGCCAATAACCCCCTTCACGCCGCCCACTCAAGCGCACCATGCCACCCGCTGGTGAATGACGGATGGCATTGCGCAACATGTTCTCCAATGCCTGGGCCAGGTGATTGAGGTTGCCCTGCACCCAGCAGCCGGCCGGCAACTCGCAGCGCAACCGCTCCGGCGCCCAGCCGCTTTCATAGCAAGCATTCTCGCTGAGCATCTCCCACAACGCCTGGAGCTGGATCGGCTCCAGGCTCATGGGCGCCCGCTCGGCATCCTGCCAGGCCAACTGCAGGGTGTCCTCGACCAGTTGCTGCATGCCATCCACCTCACGGTGCAGGCGCTCGCGCAAGCGTTGCAGGTCAGTCTCGCCGTCACAGGCCACGCGCAGCCGGCTGAGCGGAGTGCGCATTTCGTGCGAGAGGTCGCGCAGCAATTGCTGCTGCAAGGCCACGGTGCCCTGCAGGCGCTCGGCCATTTGGTCGAAGGCCCGCGCCAGCTCGCCCAGCTCATCCTGGCGTTGTGTGGTACGTGGATCGAGGCGCGCCGAAAGCTGGTCGGCGCGCCAGGCATTGGCCTGCTCGCGCAGCTGGTTGAGCGGCACGATCAGCATGCGGTAAAGGCCCACACACAGCAGCAAGGTGAAAAGCCCAGGCATGATGCCGTTGGTGATTACCCGCCAGAACAGGCGGTACTGCCCTGGGCTGAAGCGCTCGGGCAGCTCGATCACCAACATCCCCTGCTCTGGCGCCTGCGGGAATGGCAGGCGCAGCCAAGGCTGGCCGATAGTACGGCGGCTCATGGGCCAGTCGACCCCACGCAGGCGGGTCAGGTGCTGGACCTCCCCACCGGTCAGCGCGGCACTGCCCAACGGCTGCAGGTCGCCATCGAGCACGCCCACCCAGGTTTCTTCGCGCTGGCGCATGCCCGCCAGCCAGCGGTCCACGCCGTCGCGGCCACCTGCGCGCCAGGCCTGCTCGGCCTCGCTGGCATAGCCGCGCAACAGCTGCCGGGCGGGTTCGGAGAGGAAGGCATTCTGGGTTTCCATGTGCCGGCCCCAGGTGTAGCTCAGGCCGATCATCAACAGGCAGAAGCCCACCAACAGGATGGCCAGCTTCCAGAACAGGGAATGGCGGTCGAGCACGGTTCAGTCCGCCTCGCCCGCGCCGAATACATAGCCCTTGCCCCACACCGTACGGATCTGCCGGTCGTGGTAGCCGATGGCCTTGAGTTTGCGGCGGATCTGGCTGACATGCATGTCCAGGCTGCGGTCATGGCGCGAGTAGCCGCGCTGCAGTACCTGCTGGTAGAGGAAGGGTTTGCTCAGTACCTCGTCCTGGCTGCGCTGGAGCAGGTCGAGCAGGCGGAACTCGCTGGGCGTCAGCCCCGCCGAAGCGCCAGCCAGGCAGACATCGGCAAGCTGCTCGTCGAACTGCAGCGTGTCGCTGCTGCACTCGCGTGGCGCCTGATGACGGCGCTCGATAGCCACCCGCCGCAGGATCGCCTCGATACGCACCCGCAGTTCGGTAAAGCTGAAGGGCTTGGGCAGGTAGTCATCGGCGCCGCGCTCGAAGCCGGTAATCCGGTCAGCTTCAGCGCCCAGCGCCGACATCAGGATGACCGGCGTGGCACTGTGCCGACGCAGGCGGGCCAGCGCATCGAAACCGTTGAGCCCCGGCAGCAGGATATCCATGAGCACCAGGTCGAACACCTGCCGCCCCGCCGCCTCCAGCCCGTCGAGACCATTACGGCACCAGGTCACCTGGAAACCGCCACGTTGCAGCTCCTCGTGCAGGTAGGCACCCAGCACGGGATCGTCTTCGATGGCGAGGATACTGGTGGCATGAATAGCTACGGGATTCATTGGCAACTGTCATCAATTCTCAGTTACGCGATTATTGAGCATGCCACCCGGCCATGGCAACCGCGCCGCGACCGCCGTCGGGAACAAAAACAGAGACAAATAAGTGCATTGCCATCAAGCCCGGAGTAACGTTCCCCGCTGAAGCGCAACAGCGCATTTAGGCACATGACAGGAGATAGGTGTGCTCGACCGTTTGGGAATCCGCAGCCGCGTGCTGTTGCTCGCCCTGCTGCCCGCCAGCTTGATGGCCTTGGTGCTGGGCAGCTATTTCACCTGGCTGCAGCAAAATGAGCTGCGCACGCAGTTGCTGCAACGCGGCAAGATGATCGCCGAACAACTGGCGCCACTGGCCGCCCCGGCTTTGGCGCGCCAGGCGCCCGCGCAACTGGAGCGCATCGCCGCCCAGGCGCTGGAACAGACCGACGTGCGCGCGGTCGCCTTCCTCGCCGCCGACCGCACGCGCCTGGCCCATGCAGGCCCGAGCATGCTCAACCAACCACCCAGCGGTGGTACTGGCACGCAACTGCTGCAACGCACGGGCAATGACGCCACCCGCTACCTGATGCCAGTATTCGGCCATCACCGCGACCTGGCCACCGACGCCGTACCGGCCGAAGCCGAACGCCTGCTGGGCTGGGTCGAGATCGAACTGTCCCATGACGGCACCCTGCTGCGCGGCTACCGCAACCTGTTCACCAGCCTGCTGCTGATCATCGTCTGCCTGAGCCTGACGGCGCTGCTGGCCGTGCGCATGAGCCGCACCATCAACGGCCCGATCAACCGCATCAAGCACACGGTCAACCAGCTCAAGGATGGCCATTTGGAGGAGCGCCTGCCGGCCATGGGCAGCCACGAGCTCGACGAGCTGGCGGCAGGCATCAACCGCATGGCCGAAACCCTGCACAGCGCCCACGAAGAGTTGCAGCACAGCATCGACCAGGCCACCGAGGACGTGCGCCAGAACCTGGAGACCATCGAGATCCAGAACATCGAGCTGGACATGGCGCGCAAGGAGGCCCTGGAGGCCAGCCGCATCAAGTCCGAGTTCCTGGCCAACATGAGCCACGAGATCCGCACGCCGCTGAACGGGATCCTCGGCTTCACCCACCTGCTGCAGAAGAGCGAGCTCACGCCTCGCCAGCTCGACTACCTCGGCACCATCGAGAAGTCCGCCGACAACCTGCTGGGGATCATCAACGAGATCCTCGACTTCTCCAAGATCGAGGCCGGCAAGCTGGTGCTCGACAGCATCCCGTTCAACCTGCGCGACCTGATCCAGGACACCCTGACCATCCTCGCCCCGGCCGCCCACGCCAAGCAGTTGGAACTGCTCAGCCTGGTGTACCGCGACACCCCGCTGTCGCTGGTCGGCGACCCGCTGCGGCTCAAGCAGATCCTCACCAACCTGGTGAGCAACGCCATCAAGTTCACCCGCGAAGGCACCATCGTCGTGCGCGCCATGCTCGAGGACGACCAGGACGACACCGTGCAACTGCGCATCAGCGTACAGGACACCGGCATCGGCCTCTCGCCCCAGGATGTGCGCACCCTGTTCCAGGCCTTCAGCCAGGCCGACAACTCGCTGTCGCGCCAGCCAGGCGGCACCGGCCTCGGGCTGGTGATCTCCAAGCGCCTGATCGAGCAGATGGGCGGCGAGATCGGTGTCGACAGCACCCCCGGCGAGGGCTCGCAATTCTGGATTAGCCTCAACCTGCCACGGGCGCATGACGACGCCGAAGAGCAACCCGTGCAAGTGCTGGTGGGGCGCCGGGTGGCCATCGTCGATGGTCACGACCTGGCCCGCCAGGCCCTGGAGCACCAACTCGAGGATTGCGGCCTGGCGGTAAGCCTGTTCGCCTCCTACGACCAGTTGCTGCAGGGCGTGCAAGCCGCCGCGCAGGCCGGCCAGCCGTTCGAATTCGCTGTACTCGGCGCCAACCTGGGCAGCCTGGCGCCGGAACAGCTCGGCCAGTATCACCAGCAGCTCGAACGCCTGGGTTGCCAATGCGTGGTGCTCTGCCCCACCACCGAACAGCCGCTCTACCACCCCTACCTGCCCAACGCCCACGGCCAGTTGCTGGCTAAACCAACCTGCACCCGCAAGCTGCGCCGCCTGCTGGTCGAGTTGATCCAGCCGCGCCGCCCCGCCGGCGAGCAACGCCCCAGCAATGGCCAGCGCGTACCGAAGATCCTCTGCGTCGACGACAACCCGGCCAACCTGCTGCTGGTACAGACCTTGCTCGAAGGCATGGGCGCCGAGGTGCTGGCGGTGGACAACGGCTATGCGGCGGTACAGGCGGTGCAGGACGAACCCTTCGACCTGGTGCTGATGGACGTGCAGATGCCCGGCATGGACGGCCGTGCCTGCACCGAACAGATCCGCCAGTGGGAAAGCAGCCAGCGTGGCCAGCCGCTACCGATCGTCGCCCTCACCGCCCACGCCATGGCCAATGAAAAGCGCGCCCTGCTGCACAGCGGCATGGACGACTACCTGACCAAGCCGATCAGCGAGCGGCAGCTGGCCCAGGTGGTCATGAAGTGGACCGGCCTGAGCCTGGGCGCGCCGCCACCGGAGCGCACCAGCGAACGCCCGGCCGACAGCACGGAACTGAAAGTCCTCGACCCGGAGGAAGGCCTGCGCCTGGCCGCCGGCAAGCCGGACCTGGCGGCGGACATGCTGACCATGCTGCTGGCGTCGCTGGAGTCGGACCGCGATGCCATCCGCGCCGCCCGCGAGGCAGCCGACCGCACCGCGATGATCGAACGCGTGCACCGCCTCAACGGCGCCTCGCGCTATTGCGGCGTGCCGCAGCTGCGCGCGGCCTGCCAGCGCAGCGAGACCCTGCTCAAGCAGGACAGCCCCCAGGCGCAAGTAGCGCTGGACGAACTTGACCGGGCCATCGACCGGCTCGCGGAACACGCGCGCCAGAGCGCCTGATGTTCGCCGGCAAGCCGGCTCCTACACCTGAAACCCTGTAGGAGCCGGCTTGCCGGCGAACAGCCGCCCCCCAATTTCAAGGAGCCCCGCCATGCGCACCCTGTTGTTCAGCAGTCAGCACTACGACCAGGAAAGTTTCACCCGCGCCGCCAACGGCACCTTCGACCTGCACTTCCAACCCACTCGCCTGACCCTCGATACCGCCCCCTTGGCCCAAGGCTTCGAGGTGGTCTGCGCCTTCATCAACGACGAACTCGACGCCCAGGTCCTCGAACGCCTGGCCGCTGGCGGAACGCGCCTGGTCGCCTTGCGCTCGGCCGGCTACAACCATGTCGATCTGGCCGCCGCCAAGCGCCTGGGCCTGGCCGTGGCGCGAGTGCCGGCCTACTCGCCCCACGCCGTCGCCGAACATGCCGTGGCGCTGATCCTGGCCCTCAACCGCCGCCTGCATCGTGCCTACAACCGTACCCGCGAGGGCGACTTCACCCTGCACGGGCTGACCGGTTTCGACCTGCACGGCAAGACCGTCGGCGTGGTCGGCACCGGGCAGATCGGCACTGCCTTCGCCCGCATCATGGCCGGTTTCGGCTGCCAGCTGCTGGCCTATGACCCCTACCCCAATCCCGAACTGCTGGCTCTTGGCGCCCGCTACCTGGAGCTGCCCGAGTTGCTGCGCGAGTCGCGGATCATCAGCCTGCACTGCCCGTTGACCGAGCACACCCGGCACCTGATCAACGCCCAAAGCCTGGCCCAATTGCAACCCGGCGCCATGCTGATCAACACCGGCCGCGGCGCGCTGGTCGACACACCGGCGCTGGTCGACGCGCTCAAGAGTGGCCAGCTCGGTTATCTGGGGCTGGATGTCTATGAAGAGGAAGCGCAACTGTTCTTCGAGGACCGCTCCGACCTGCCGCTGCAGGACGACGTGCTGGCGCGCCTGCTGACCTTCCCCAACGTGATCGTCACCGCGCACCAGGCGTTCCTGACCCGCGAGGCGCTGGACGCCATCGCCAGCACCACCCTCGACAACATCAGCCGCTGGGCGGCAGGCAATCCGCAGAACATCGTCGAAGGTTGATGCTAGGATACGCGGCAATTCTGGAGGACCCATGGTCGAACACGATTTCCGCTACACCCTTTTCAACCCGCAACACACCCTGATCGAGTGCCGCGCGCTGGTGCCGGGCCGCTACCAGGTCACCGGCAACGGTGGCTCGATCCAGAAGGACGACGTGCTACTGGTCACCCTCAAGGGCAGCAAGGACTTGTCCATGCGCCTGACCGTGGAGACCGTGCGCCACCTGATCAACCCGCACGGCCAGTGGGTCGCCGTGGCCAAGGGCCCGGTGTTCAACGAGCTGGAAATCCTCAACTGGCAGGTCAAGTGCGACAGCTGCGAAGCGGTACTGGACTTCGAGTTCGCCGTCGACGCCAAGCAGGGCAAAAAGGGCCATGCTCCGGCCGCCAGTGCCCGCGTGGCGGAGCTGGGTTGGACCAGCCAGGGTGACAAGCACCTGTGCCCGCAGTGCCGGGAGCGTGCCTGAGTGAAACAGCTGCTGACCACCGCGCTGATCGCCGCGGCCCTGGCCGGCTGCGCGTCGGAGCCTCCGAAGCTGCAACAGGAGCAGAGCTATGTGCTGGAGTGGATCGGGGAGCGACCGCTCATCGACTACAGCCACCTGACGCTGACCCTGGCCAACGACGGCCGCGCCTATGGCAATGCCGGCTGCAACCACTGGTTCGCCCCCTACACACTGGAGGGCGAGCGCATCAGCTTCGGCAAGGTCGGCAAGACCCGCAAGCTGTGTGCGCCGGCGTTGATGGACCAGGAGAAGCGCTTCTTGCAGGCGCTGGAGACCGTGCAGCGCTGGGATGTGTCGCCGATCGAGCAGATACGCTTCTGGCCGGTTGAAGGCAAGCCTTTGCGCTTCTGGCCTGAGGAAGGTTGAAGTACACCGCCTGTTCGCCAGCAAGCTGGCTCCTACAGGAACCGTAGGAGCCTGCTTGCTGGCGAACCCTCAGGCGCCGCCCTTGAGCGCCTTGATCTTGGCCTGCAGCCCTTCGAGCGTCTGCTCGCCCATCAGTTGCTCACGCACCTTGCCCTTGTCATCGATGATGTAGGTCACCGGCAACGCCTCGCTGCGCGGCAGCTCGTAGCGTTCGGCCGGGTCCTGGGCGAGCACGGTGAAACCGATGCCCAGCGTGTCGGCGGCGGTCTTCAGGTCTGGCCCCTGCAGGCCGTCGAAGTTCACCCCCACCACCTTGATGCCCTGGGCCTCCCACTGCTTGGCAGCGGCATTGAGCTCGGGGATTTCCGTGCGGCACGGGCCACACCATTCGGCCCAGTAGTTGAGCACCAGCCAGTGCCCGTCGATCTGTTCGGCCTTTACCGTATTGCCGTGCTGGTCCACGCCGTAGTCCGCACCGCAGCCGCCGAGCAACAGGCTCGCGGTGATGGCCAGTGCAGCTGCCAAACGCCTTGCCATGGGTCAATCCTTCTCGAAGTTTTCAAGCATTGAAGTCGGTCGCTGCGGTTAGAATAGCCGCCACACCCAGCTGGATGCGACCCGTCATGACCGATCTGACCCTCTATCATAACCCGCGCTGCTCGAAATCCCGCGGCGCCCTGGAGCTGCTCGAGGCTCGCGGCCTGGCGCCGACCATCGTGCGCTACCTCGAGACCCCGCCCGACGCCGCCACCCTCGCGCAACTGCTCGGCAAGCTGGACATCGGCGCGCGCCAGCTGCTGCGCACCGGCGAAGACGAGTACAAGGCCCTCGACCTGGCCAACCCGGCCTTGAGCGACGCCCAACTGATCGATGCCATGGTCAAGCACCCCAAGCTGATCGAGCGTCCGATCCTGGTGGCCGGAGACAAGGCCGTGGTCGGCCGCCCACCGGAGAAAGTCCTGGAGATCCTGCCGTGAGCGATCCCTACATCCTGGTGCTGTACTACAGCCGCCACGGCTCGACCAGCGAGATGGCCCGGCATATCGCCCGTGGCGTCGAGATGGCCGGCCTGGAGGCGCGCCTGCGCACCGTGCCGGCGATCTCCACCGAATGCGAAGCCGTGGCCCCGGACATCCCGGCCAGCGGCGCGCTGTACGCCACCCTCGACGACCTGCGCCACTGCGCCGGCCTGGTGCTGGGCAGCCCGACCCGCTTCGGCAACATGGCCGCGCCCCTCAAGTACTTCCTCGACGGCACCAGCAGCCTGTGGCTGGGTGGCGAGCTGGTGGGCAAGCCGGCCGGCGTGTTCACTTCCACCGCCAGCCTGCATGGCGGCCAGGAGACCACCCTGCTGTCGATGATGCTGCCGCTGATGCACCACGGCATGCTGGTGATGGGCCTGCCCTACAGCGAATCGGCGCTGCTCGAAACCCGTGGCGGCGGCACGCCCTACGGCGCCAGCCACCACGCCGGCGCCGACGGCAAGCGCGAGCTGGATGCCCACGAGATCACCCTGTGCCGTGCCCTTGGCCAACGCCTGGCGAACACCGCCAAGGCCCTGGAGGGGCAACGTGGCTAGGAAGCCCAAGGTACTGCCGCCGCTGGGCTGGTTGGCGCCACGCGTGCGCTTCACCCGGGCCCTGAGCCTGGCCTGCTTCTTCGGCCTGATCGCCCTGCTGGTGGTGAACAACCTGTGGTTCGCCGACCTGCACGGGGCGCGGGTCGAGGTGATCATGGCCATCGAGCTGATCCCCCTGCTGCTGTTGCTGCCGGGCATGCTGATGGGCAGTGCCCGGGCGCATGCCTGGACCTGCTTCGTGGTGAACATCTACTTCATCAAGGGCGTGCTGGCGGCGTTCGACCCGGCGCGGGCAGTGTTCGGCTGGGTGGAGGTGCTGGTGAGCCTGGGGTTGTTCGTCAGCGGGTTGCTGTTCGTGCGTTGGAAGTTCCAGTTCGAACGGCGCATGGCAGGTGAAGGGCGTTGAATTCAGGGGCTGCTTTGCAGCCCGTTCGCGACGCAAGGCCGCTCCTACAGGGGAACGCGTAATTCTGTAGGAGCGGCCTTGTGTCGCGAAAGGACCGCACAGCGGTCCCAGCGATCTCAGTGGTTGACGGTATGCGCCAGCATCACCGACAACTGGCACAGCGGCCGGCCGCTTTCTGCATGCCACTGGTTGAACGCCTGCTGCACCAACGCAAGATCCCGCTGGCTGGTCGGTGGCTTGTCGATGATCTTCTGGGCGATCAACGCTGCCGCCATGTCATCGGTGGGGATGAACGTATCCTTGCCGACCATGCGCAAGAAGCGCGGCGCCGACAACCCACCCAGCTGGTTGCCATGCTTGGCCAGGTACTTCCACAGCCCGACGATATCGGTTACCGGCCAGTCGGCGATGAACGCGCCGAAACTGCCCTTCTCCTTCGCCACGTCCAGCACCATCTGCGCATTGCGCGGCACGCTCTTGAGCTTGCCCAGGTGGCGGATGATCCGCTCGTCGTGCATCAGCCGCTCCAGGTGCTCGGCGCCCATCAGCACCACCTTCTCCGGATCGAAACCGAAGAACACCTGTTCGAACGCCGGCCACTTGGCATCCACCAGGCTGTGCTTGAGCCCGGCGCGGAACACGCGCAGGGCCAGCGTCGACAGGTAGCGGTCATCAGGGATGTCGCGCAACTGCGCAGACGTACGCGGCTGCGGCAGGAAGGCTTCCAGCGCCTGGGCCGAACCGAAGCGGTTCAGGCAGTACTCGTGCAACCACTGATAGTCGCGCATGCGGTCAGATGTTCAGCACGTCGAGGAAGCGCGGGGTGGCGCTCTCGTCGATCTTCAGGCTGGTGAAGTCGAACAGGTTGCGGTCGGCCAGCTGCGACGGCGCGACGTTCTGCAGGGCGCGGAAGATGCTTTCGGTACGGCCCGGGTGCTTGCGCTCCCACTCCACCAGCATATCCTTGACCACCTGGCGCTGCAGGTTCTCCTGCGAACCGCACAGGTTGCACGGGATGATCGGGAATTCCTTCATGTCCGAGTAGGCCTGGATGTCCTTCTCGCTGCAGTAGGCCAGCGGGCGGATCACCACGTTGCGGCCGTCGTCGGCGCGCAGCTTCGGTGGCATGCCCTTGAGCGCGCCGTTGAAGAACATGTTGAGGAAGAACGTCTCGACGATGTCGTCGCGGTGATGACCCAGGGCCATCTTGGTCGCGCCGATCTCGTCGGCGAAGGTGTACAGCGTGCCGCGGCGCAGGCGCGAGCACAGCGAGCAGGTGGTCTTGCCCTCGGGCACCAGCTCCTTGACCACCGAGTAGGTGTCCTTCTCGACGATGTGGTACTCGACGCCCAGCTCTTTGAGATACGCCGGCAGCACGTGCTCGGGGAAGCCCGGCTGCTTCTGGTCCATGTTCACCGCGACGATGTCGAACTTGATCGGCGCCACCTTCTGCAGGTGCAACAGAACGTCGAGCATGGTGTAGCTGTCCTTGCCGCCGGACAGGCAGACCATGACCTTGTCGCCATCCTCGATCATGTTGTAGTCGGTGATGGCTTCGCCGGCGAGACGACGCAGGCGTTTTTGCAGTTTGTTCTGGTTGACCGAAAGGGTGCCCATAGCGCTTGGATCCGCGAGGTGTGACAAAAGCCGGCTATTTTACGCACAAACCGGGCGCGGCTGTAGTTCCTTCCGATAAAGACTTCATGGGAATCAACACACGGCCTGACAGCGCAATTTGCTCTAAAAAGCCAGTTTTGTGCCGGGATCCGCTTCCTATACTGCGACATAAGGCCACACGACCGCTTGCATCGGTGTTCAGGCCTCGGGCCACAAGCGCTCCATCTGGGGGGCGTTTGGCAACGACGATAGGAGTGACCGGCATGATTCATCACGTTGTAGGGTTGTTTACCCACCCTGACCAGGAGTGGCGGGAGATTCGTGGCGAGGAAGAAAGCATCAGCCACATGTACCTGACCCACACGCTGATCCTCGCGGCGATCCCCGCCGTGTCGGCGTTCATCGGCACCACCCAGGTCGGCTGGGTGATCGGCGACCGGCCAGCGGTGATGCTGACCATGGAAAGCGCGCTGTGGATGAGCATCATGTCCTACCTGGCGATGCTCGCCGGGGTGGCGGTGATGGGCGCCTTCATCCACTGGATGGCCCGCACCTACGACGCCAACCCGAGCATGGCGCAATGCATCGCCTTCGCCACCTACACGGCCACCCCGTTGTTCATCGGCGGCCTGGCGGCGCTGTACCCGCACCTGTGGCTGGGCATGCTGATCGGCACGGCGGCCATCTGCTACACCGTGTACCTGCTGTATGTCGGCTTGCCGACGTTCATGAACATCCCGTCGGACGAAGGCTTCCTGTTCTCCAGCTCCGTGCTGGCGGTAGGCCTGGTGGTACTGGTGGCGATCATGGCCGCGACCGTGATCATCTGGGGACTGGGCGTGGGGCCCGTCTACACCAACTGACGCACACAATCAGATACAACCAACACTGGGGCATCACCCGAAGCCGCCGCAAGGCGGCTTCGTTTCGTGTGCCTGACCGGCGGCTCGGCAGCCGCCCGCCGCCTGCGGCATAATGCCCGGTCAGGAGAATTGCCCCGCCATGCCCGAGCTGCTCAAACAACGCGTCGAAACCTGTTACCAGCAAGCCGAAACCTTCTTCAAACGCCCCTTCCCACGCCCGCAGGTCAGCTTCAAGCTGCGCGGCCAGAAGGCCGGCGTCGCCCATCTGCACGAGAACCTGCTGCGCTTCAACCTGCAGCTGTACCGCGAGAACCAGGACGACTTCCTGCGCCAGACCGTGGCCCATGAAGTGGCGCACCTGGTGGCCCACCAGCTATTTGGCGACAAGATCCAGGCCCACGGCGAGGAGTGGCAACTGATCATGCGCGGGGTCTATGAACTACCGCCAAACCGCTGCCACAACTATGAGGTGCAGCGGCGGGTGGCGACGCGCTACATCTATCGTTGCCCATGCCCGGAGAGCGATTTCCCGTTCACCGCGCAGCGGCACAAGCTGGTGCGCCAGGGGCGACGGTACCTGTGCCGGCGGTGTCGGGAGATTCTGGTGTACAGCGGCGAGACCCGGGTCGAGTAGATGCCAGGCCGCTCCCACAGGGGTAGGCGTACCATCCCGGGCATTCTGCTAGCTGCACAAAAAAGGCGACCCGAAGGTCGCCTTTTGGCATTTCACACGACGATCAACGCGCCGGGCCTTCGGCCACGCCCAGGTCGTCGGTCGGACGGGTGTCGACCAGCGGCGAACCACCGGAAGCCAGCTCCGCCTGCAGTTGGTCGGTGTCCAGCTCCTTGACCCACTTGGCGACCACCACGGTGGCCACGGCGTTGCCGATCAGGTTGGTCAGGGCGCGGGCTTCGGACATGAAGCGGTCGATACCCAGGATCAGCGCAAGGCCCGCAACCGGCAGATGGCCGACGGCAGACAGCGTCGCGGCCAGCACGATGAAGCCCGAACCGGTGACGCCGGCAGCACCTTTGGACGCAACCAGCAGCACCAGCAGCAGGGTGATCTGGTGGGTGATGTCCATGGTGGTGTCGGTGGCCTGGGCGATGAACACCGCGGCCATGGTCAGGTAGATCGAGGTACCGTCCAGGTTGAACGAGTAGCCGGTCGGGATCACCAGGCCAACCACGGACTTCTTCGCGCCCAGGCGCTCCATCTTGGCCAGCATGCGCGGCAGGGCCGATTCCGAGGACGAGGTGCCCAGCACGATCAGCAGCTCTTCACGGATGTAGCGGATCAGCTTGATCACGCTGAAACCGTGGGCGCGGCAGATGCCACCCAGCACCACCAGGACGAACAGGATGCAGGTGATGTAGAAGCAGGCCATCAGGTAGCCCAGCTGTACCAGCGAACCCACGCCGTACTGGCCGATGGTGAAGGCCATGGCGCCGAAGGCACCGATTGGCGCCAGCTTCATGATCATGTTGATGATGTTGAACATCACATGGGCGAAGCGGTCGATCAGGTCCAGCACCGGCTTGCCGTAGCTACCCAGGCGGTGCAGGGCGAAGCCGAACAGCACCGAGAACATCAGCACTTGCAGGATGTCGCCGTTGGCGAAGGCGCCGACCACGGTGTTGGGGATGACGTTGAGCAAGAAGCCCACGGTGGTCTGCTGCGCGCCGGCGGCGGCATAGGCGGCCACGCTGCTGGCGTTCAGGGTGCTGACGTCGACGTGCATGCCAGCGCCCGGCTGGACCACATTGACCACGACCAGGCCGATGATCAGGGCGATGGTGGAAACGATCTCGAAGTACAGCAGCGCGTAGCCGCCGGTCTTGCCGACCGACTTCATGCTCTGCATGCCGGCGATGCCGCTGACCACGGTGCAGAAGATGATCGGCGCGATGACCATCTTGATCAGTTTGACGAAGCCGTCACCCAGGGGCTTGAGGGCGACGCCGGTCTCCGGGTAGTAGTGGCCGAGCAGGATACCGATGGTGATGGCGACCAACACCTGGACATACAGGGATTTGTACAGCGGCTGACGTTTCGTCATGGCTCATTTTTCCTCAAGTGTGCCGGCGCATCCTTCCCAGGATGTCGGGGCACCTGAATCGCGAACCCTCCTGCACCCGGAGGGATTTGTCGTTGTGGTCGAGCGCCTGGTCAGGCCTCTGCCAGGTGAATAGCAAGGGCGATGCCAAAGTGCCCGCTTGAGGTGCACGGCCAATGATTTCAGGGTGTGTATGCCCTCGGACGGGGCAAAGGCTTACAAGAGGAATGGCGGATTTCCGCCCGATGGCGGAAATCGTACAAGCCGCATTGGCGGGATTCCGCCTGACGTGCATGCTGCTGCTCTGAATGCACACCCCCCTGTAGGAGCGGCTTCAGCCGCGAAACAAGCAACGCGGAGCCTGGCACCGGCTACGCCGGTGTTCGCGGCTAAAGCCGCTCCTACACGTGCGGGGTCATTCCAAACGGAAGGCAATCCGGAACGCAGCGCCACCCAACACCGAATCCCCCAGGCTCAACTCGGCGTCATAGCTGTCGATGATGTCCTTGACCACCGCCAACCCGATTCCCTGCCCCGGGTGCTGGCGATCCAACCGCTCGCCACGCTCGAGAATGCGCTCGCGCTGGTGAGGGGGCACACCCGGGCCATCGTCCTCGACCCACAGGTCCAGCCGCCCAGGCACCTCGCGCAGGCTCACCCGCACTTGCCCCAGGCACAGCCGGTAGGCGTTCTCCAGCAGGTTGCCGAGCAACTCGAGCAAGGCGCCCTGCTCCATCGGCACTCGTGCCTGGGCAGGCACGTCGAGACTGACTTCGACACGCTTGTCGCGGTACACCTTGGCCAAGGTGCTGCACAGGCTGTCGAGCAGCGGCTTGAGCTCGACCTGGTGGCGCACCAGGCCGCTCTTGCGCAGGCTGGCGCGCTGCAACTGGTAGTCGATCTGCTGGCTCATGCGGTCAATCTGGCTTTGCAGCACCCGCGCCTGCTCGGGCTCGCTCTTGCCCTGGGCCATGCCCTCGCCCACCCCCTGCAGCACCGCCAACGGCGTTTTCAGGCTGTGGGCCAAATCATCGAGGGAATCGCGATAGCGCTGACGCTGCTCACGCTCGCTGCGCAGCAGGCGGTTGAGCGAGCCCGTCAGGCGCAAGAGTTCGCGCGGATGTTCGCGGCTCAAACCGTCACGGGCGCCGGACTCCACCTCGTCCAGCTCGCGGCTGAGCCGACGCAGCGAACGCAGCCCCCAGGTCAAGCCGGCCCAGAGCAGCACCATCAGTGCCAGCAAGGCCGCACCGAAACCCAGGTAGAGCTTTTCGCGCAGGCCGCTCAGGGTGGCGTGGTACTCGCTCACCGGCTGCAACGCCACGATGCTGAACGCCGCGCTCTTGCCCCCCAGCAGCTTGACCTCCACGTCATAGACGAAGAACTCCTCGCCATCGGTCTGGTGAATGCGCGCGAACTCGTTGCCGCGCCCGTCGTAGCGCGGTTGATAGTTGATGTTCTGGTTGCGCGTGGCCCGCGATTGCCACACCAGCTTGCCCTGGCGATCGAAGATATAGCCCAGCAGGCCGGTGTACGGCAGGTTGAAGCGCTCGTCGGGCAACAGGGCGGGCATCTGCAACTGGCCATGTTCGACACGCGCTGCAGAGATCAGGGTGGTCACGTCCGAGGCCAGGCGCTGCTCGATCGACTCCTGCAACGCCAGGCTGAAGGCCTTCTGCAAGGCTGGCAGCAGCGCCAGCATGAACAACAGCGCCAGCACCGCCGCCGCCAGCATCAGGCGCACGCGCAGCGAGCGGATCATCGGCAGCGCTCGGTGAACAGGTAGCCCAGGCCACGCACGGTGTCGATCGGCTTGAAGCCGTTGTCCCCTTCGAGCTTGCGCCGCAGGCGGCCGACCAGCACCTCGATGACATTGGGGTCGCGCTCCTCGTCGTCGGGGTACAGTTGCTCCATCAGCCGGTCCTTGGCCACCACCTGCTGGTGGTGGCGCATGAGGTATTCGAGGATGCGGTACTCGTAGGCGGTCAGCGCCAGCGGCGCGTCATCCAGTGTGGCCTGCTTGCGGTTGAGGTCGAGCACCAGGGGGCCGGCGGCGATGGTCGACTGGGTGAAGCCGCTGGAGCGGCGCAGCAAGGCGTTCAAGCGCGCCTCGAGCTCTTCGAACTGGAAGGGTTTGACCACGTAGTCGTCGGCCCCGGCGGCCAGGCCCTCGACCTTGTCCTGCCAGTTGCCGCGTGCGGTGAGAATCAGAATGGGGAATGTCTGGCCAAGGCTGCGCAGCTGGCGGATCAGGTCCAGCCCGCTCATCCCCGGCAGGCCCAGGTCGATCACCGCCAGGTCGTGGTTGTACTGCTCGGCCTGGTACAGGGCTTCCTCCGCGTTGGCCACCGCCTGGACCACGTGCCCGCCTTCGCCCAGGCGCGTGAACAGGTGATGACGCAGCAGCGCCTCGTCCTCGACCACCAGCAATTTCATGCGGATCTCCTTTCAATGGGGAATGCCTGTGCCGGCCTCATCGCGGGTAAACCCGCTCCCACAGGTGGTGCACAACCCTGTAGGAGCGGGTTTACCCGCGATGAGGCCGGTACAGGATAACAGCGGCCTCAGAACTTGTAGGTAGCCGCCAGGTACGTCTGCGCGCTGCTGGTCAGGCGCAGGGTGCCATCTTTCGGGCCGCCATGGCTGCCGATCTCGGTGCTGGCATTGCTGCGCAGGTAACGGTAGCCCAGCTCGACCGAGGTGTTGTCGGTCACTTCCTGAAGCACGCCGGCCTGCAGGCCAACGGCGTAGCCGTAGTCGGTGTCGCGACGCGCGCCGGGCGAATCCTGGGTCAGCTTGGTCATGCCCAGGCTGCCGCCGCCGAACAGTTTGGTGGTATCGCCGATCGGCAGGAACAGGTCGTAGCTGCCGAGCAGGTTTTCCTGGCGCAGCTTGACGCCGCTGTGATCGCCCGAGACGTTGTCGTAGGTCATGTAGTAGCGACCCTGGTCGTTGATCTTGCCCACACGCACGCCCCAGGTGTCGTCCTTGCCGATGATGCCGTCGGCGTTCAGGTGGTCGGTGTTGCGTTGCAGCAGGCCGGACTTGCGCACCTTGTCGCTGGTCTGGCCGTAAGTCAGGCTGGCGAAGTTGTCATCGGCCTGGGCGACGGTGGTGAGGCCGGCGGCGCAAACGGCCATGGCGGCGATCAAAGTATTGAGGGTTTTCATGGTTCAGGTACTCCGGTTGAATGCGTTGTTGCTGTCTGGGGGCTAGAGTAGGGAGGACGCCCTGAACCGCCGCTGAACCCAGCCTGAACCTCGGCTGAACGAACCGACCGATGTCCAAAGAAGGAGCTTTGACCATGCGTTACCTGCTTGCGTTGGCCCTGCTGTGCAGTACCGCCCTCGCCCAGGCGGCGGTGCAGACCCGCGAGATCCGCTACCAGGATGCCGACGGCACCGCCCTGATCGGCTACTACGCCTACGACGACGCCGTCGAAGGCAGGCGCCCCGGCGTGGTGGTGGTGCATGAGTGGTGGGGGTTGAACGACTACGCCAAGCGCCGCGCCCGTGATTTCGCGGCGCTGGGCTACAACGCCCTGGCCATCGACATGTATGGCGACGGCAAGCACACCGACCATCCGCAGGACGCCCAGGCGTTCATGGCGGCGGCGATGAAAGACCCCGAGGCAGCGGCCCGGCGCTTCGATGCTGGCCTGGAACTGCTGAAACTGCAGCCCAACACCAACAAGCACCAACTGGCCGCCGTGGGCTACTGCTTCGGTGGCAAGGTGGTGCTGGATGCCGCGCGCCGGGGTGAGAAGCTCGACGCCGTGGTGAGCTTCCATGGCGCGCTGGTGACCCAGACGCCGGCCAAGCCGGGGGTGATCCGGGCGAAGATCCTGGTAGAACACGGCGAGGCTGACAGCATGGTCACGCCGGAACAGGTGGCGGCGTTCAAGGCGGAAATGGATGCGGCCGGGGCAGACTACAAGTTCGTCGGGATCCCCGGGGCCAAGCACGGGTTCACCAACCCCGATGCCGACCGCTTGAGCCATGGCGAGCATGGCGGGCCGGATATCGGCTATGACAAGGCGGCGGATGAGAGCTCGTGGAAGGATATGCAGGCGTTCTTCAAGACCGCGTTCGATTGAAGATCGCCAGGGCCGTTTCACGGCCCATCGCCGGCAAGCCGGCCCCTACGATGCCCTTCTGTAGGAGCCGGCTTGCCGGCGATGGGCTGCAAAGCAGCCCCAAAATCTCCGCTCCACCACCCGCCCAGGCGCTGGCACAATACCCGCCATGAACAGACTCCCGACCTGCTGCGCCCCCCTTCAGCACCATTGGCCCCTGCCCCGCCCGGTCGCCGGCGCGGTGCTGGTCAGCTGCGCCTTCGACCCGGCCAACCTTGCGCCCGACGACTTCCAGCGCGCCGGCATCACCCAGACCGCCAGCCTGCAACGCTCTGTCGCCAAGCGCCAGGCCGAATACCTGGCCGGCCGGGTCTGCGCCCGTGAAGCCCTGCGGATCCTGGACGGCCGCGACCATGCGCCGGCCAGCCACGAAGACCGTTCCCCCATCTGGCCGGCCGGCATCCATGGCTCGATCACCCACGGCCAAGGCTGGGCTGCGGCGGTGGTCGCCGCCGATGGCCCGTGCCGTGGCCTGGGCCTGGACCAGGAAACCCTGCTGAGCGAGGAGCGCGCCGAACGCCTGGCCGGCGAAATTCTCACGCCCCCGGAGATGGAGCGCCTGGACCGCAGCCAGCAGGCCCTGGCCGTGACCCTGACCTTCTCGCTCAAGGAGAGCCTGTTCAAGACGCTCTACCCGCTGACCAAACAGCGCTTCTACTTCGAGCACGCCGAACTGCTGAGCTGGTCCGCCGACGGCCACGCCCGCCTGCGCCTGCTCACCGACCTGTCGCCCGAATGGCACCACGGCGTCGAACTCGATGGCCAGTTCTGCGTGCAGGACGACCACCTGCTCAGCCTGATCAGCGTCTAGTCGCGCGGTTGCTCACGCGGCCAGCTCAGGCTGAAACAGGCGCCGCCCAACTGCTCGCTGCGCCCAACCAAGGCGCGGCCGCCATGCCAGTAGATGATCCTGCGCACAATCGACAGGCCCAACCCATGCCCACCGGACGCACGGGTGCGACTGTCATCGAGCCGGGTGAACGGGGTGAAAATCCGGTCCCAGACACCTTCCGGAATCCCCGGCCCGTCGTCCTCCACATCGATGCGGCAACGCTGCTGGCCGATCTGATAGCTCAGGCGCACCTCGGATTCGGCATGGCGCATGGCATTGCTCACCAGGTTCTGCAGGGCACGGTGCAAGTAGCGCGGCTCGGCTTCAACCCGGGCGCCGGCACCCTCCAGGCCCTGGCACTCACCCCGCACCACCTTCACCTCGGCCCGCAGCGGCGCCAGCTCCTCGATCACCCGCGCCAGCAGCTCATCCAGATCCACTACTCGGAAATGCAGGGCCGGCGCGCCTTGCTCCAGGCGGGCGTAGGTCAGCATCTCGTCTACAAGCCGGTCCAGGTCCTGGATGTCGCCGTCCATGCCGGCCAGGTGCTTGGCGCGCGCCTGCTCGGTGCTGGCGCACTCGATCATCTCCAGGCCGAAGCGCAGCCGCGCCACCGGCGTGCGCAGCTCGTGGGACACCGCCCGCACCAGCTCGCGCTGCATGGTCAGCGAGCGCTGCAAGTGCTCGGCCATGCCATTGAAGGCAGCGGCCAGGCGCCCGACCGAGTCGGCGTCGCCCGCCGGCACCCGGGTGTCCAGGCTGCCCTGGGCGATGCGCGAAGCCGCCACCTCCAGGCCCGACACCCGCCGCTCCAGCTGGCGCACCAGCAGGTAGACCACCAGCCCGATCAGGCACAGCCCCAGAAAGGCGATCAGGATCAGCAATTGCGGCGGATAGGGGTTGAGCTGGTACAGCGGGCCGATCTCCAGCACCCAAGGCGACCCGGCAAGCCCCGAGAACACGCGGATCGAGTCGCCATCCTTGCCCAGCGCCATCACCGTATCGCCCTCCTCCACCCGACGCCGCTGGTCGTCGTCCAGCGCCGCCCGTTCGATGCGCTGCAAGGCGATGTCGAAACCAAAACCTTTGCTCTGCCTGAGCTGCGCCAGGCGCGCCTGCTGCTCGGTCACCGGGTAGCGCACGAGTTCGTCGGCCAATAGATAAAGAGTCGCGCGGGCCAACTGCTCGCTGATCTGCTTCACCTCGGCCACCAGCAACACATCTTCGTGGCCGACCCGGCGCAGTACCCGGGCCGCATGCGGGCCGGTCTTCTCGACCACGACCAGGTCGCGGTACAGGCGCGCACGCTGCCCACCGTCGAGGGTGAAGCCCGACATCGGTTGCAGGTCCAGCGGCACGCCAAGCAGGCGCTCCCAGATCACCAGCGAGCGGGTGCGCTCCACCGCGTTCTGCTGCGCCAGGTTGTCGGCCATCAGGCTGAAGGTGCCCTGGGCCAGGCGCTCGCGGTGCTGGCCGGCGCGGATCTCGTTGACCAGGTGCAGGCTGAGCACACCGAGCACGGCCACCAGCACCAGCACGGCGAGCATGCCGCCATAGATGCGCAGGAAGATCGAGTTCATGGCGCCTCGCCGACAAACAGGTAGCCCTTGCTGCGCAGGGTCTTGATCAGGCGCGGGGTGATCGGGTCGTCGCCGATCTTGGGGCGGATCTTGGAGATGCGCACGTCGATGGAGCGGTCCTGGCCGTCGTAGCCGACGCCGCGCAGCGAGGTGAAGATCTCCTCGCGGGACAACACCCGCCCGGCGTTGCTGGCCAGCAGCCAGAGCAGGTCGAATTCGGCGCCGGTCAGCTCGATGAGTTGGCCACCCAGGCGTGCCTCACGCTGGCGGCTATCTATATGCAGCGGGCCGAAGGTCAGGTCCTGGCGCCGCTCCGGGGCTTCGCTGCGGCGCAGCAGGGCCGTGATGCGCGCCAGCAGCAGGCGTGGGCGTACCGGCTTGCAGACGTAGTCGTCGGCGCCCAGGTCCAGGCCCTGGACCTGGTCGAGCTCGTCGCTGCGGGCGGTGAGCATGAGGATGGGGCCGGCGTACTGGCCACGCACGCGGCGGCAGATGCTCAGGCCGTCCTCGCCAGGCAGCATCAGGTCGAGGATCACCAGGTCGGGCTGGCTGTCGATGATGCGCCGCGCAGCGCGGCCACCGTCGCCCTCCACCGCCACCTCGAAACCGTTGGCCTGGAGGTATTCGGCGGTGAGCTCGGCGAGGCGCTGGTCGTCCTCGACGATGAGGATGCGGTTTGCTGGCTGGTCCATGGCCTTACCTTACGTTGGTCTTTTATTGTTGTGCTTGCGCTGGCTGTTCCGGCCTCTTCGCCGGCAAGGCCGGCTCCTACAGGTCTGCGCTCGCGTTGCTATCGCAACTGCCTGATCCGCTGGAAAATTCCCTTTCACCAAAGCGCAACATCGCCTGCCGATACTACGTCCCGCCCCCACCCCTGCCAACCACGCTAAACGCCCCTCGACTGAACCGTTTTTTGTGATAGGGTTCGCGCCCGCAAAATTCTGCGCAGAGGCGTAGCACAGGTAAAAAATAGTGCAAACCTCTTGGGATAAGGCTTACAGCAAAAACCCACAAAGTACCCACAAGTTATCCACAGGCGCTCGCCTTGCAAAGCCCCCCAGACCGCATTATCTTGTATCCCTATCGCAGCGAACCACTAGATGTTGGGTTTCGTGCAAAATCACAAACACAAGTCAACAGGCAAATTCAAGCGAATTTACCGACTGAACTTAACGTGATTCCAGCAGCCAAACCGCTCCTGCGGAGGCCACCGATGCAAGCCCCAAGACGGCCTTGTTCGGGTATGAGTGTTGCAGGCACCACCTCGCACTCATTCAGCAACAGATTTTGGGTACGCCCAGAACCTTTGACTTCGGCCAGGGAGCGGCAGGTTATTGCCCCTTATTCCTGAGTCTGTCCCGAAGTCGGTATGCCCGAGCGGGCGGATGCGTGTGTTTCACGCGCGTCCCCGCCCGGGCCATCGAGCAAGTGGACGGAACGGTGGGCGCCTTATAAAGCGCCTGAACAAACTAGAAACTGTGGAGACACCCACCCATGCAAACCGACACGACTCGCGAGAACCCGCAGGCTTTGGCGCCGCAGGCCGAATCCAACCAGGATCTGACTGCCACCGCTCCAGGCCAACTGCGCGTGATCAAGCGCAACGGCACTGTCGTCCCCTACACCGACGACAAGATCACCGTGGCCATCACCAAGGCGTTCCTCGCAGTTGAAGGCGGCACCGCCGCCGCCTCGTCGCGCATCCACGACACCGTCGCGCGCCTGACCGAGCAGGTCACCGCCACGTTCAAGCGTCGCATGCCATCGGGTGGCACCATCCACATCGAAGAAATCCAGGACCAGGTCGAACTGGCCCTGATGCGCGCCGGCGAGCAGAAAGTCGCCCGCGACTACGTGATCTACCGCGACCAGCGCGCCAAAGAGCGCGCCACCCGCGCCAACACCGACGCCGTGGTCGAGCCGCACCCAAGCATCCGCATCACCCTGGCCGACGGCAGCCTGGCGCCGCTGGACATGGCCCGCCTGAACACCATCATCAGCGAAGCCTGCGAAGGCCTGGCCGAAGTCGATGGCGAGCTGATCCAGCGCGAAACCCTGAAGAACCTCTACGACGGCGTGGCCCTGAAAGACGTCAACACCGCCCTGGTGATGACCGCCCGCACCCTGGTAGAGCGTGAGCCGAACTACTCGTTCGTCACCGCCCGCCTGCTGATGGACACCCTGCGCGCCGAAGGCCTGGGCTTCCTGAACGTCGCCGACAGCGCCACCCACCACGAGATGGCCGACCTGTACGCGAAAGCGCTGCCGGCCTACGTCGAGAAAGGCGTCGAGTTCGAACTGCTGGACCCAGCGCTCAAAGGTTACGACCTGGAGCGCATGGGCAAGGCGATCAACCACGAGCGCGACCAGCAGTTCACCTACCTGGGCCTGCAGACCCTCTACGACCGCTACTTCATCCACAAGGATGGCGTGCGCTTCGAGCTGCCGCAGGTGTTCTTCATGCGTGTGGCCATGGGCCTGGCGCTGGAAGAGAAAGACAAGGAAGCCCGTGCGATCGAGTTCTACAACCTGTTGTCGTCCTTCGACTACATGGCCTCGACCCCGACCCTGTTCAACGCCGGCACCCTGCGCCCGCAGCTGTCCAGCTGCTACCTGACCACCGTGCCGGACGACCTGTCGGGCATCTACCACGCGATCCACGACAACGCCATGCTGTCGAAATTCGCCGGTGGCCTGGGCAACGACTGGACCCCGGTACGCGCCCTGGGCTCGTACATCAAGGGCACCAACGGCAAGTCGCAAGGCGTCGTGCCGTTCCTGAAAGTGGTCAACGACACCGCCGTCGCCGTGAACCAGGGTGGCAAGCGCAAAGGCGCCGTGTGCGCCTACCTGGAAACCTGGCACCTCGACATCGAAGAATTCATCGAGCTGCGCAAGAACACCGGTGATGACCGCCGTCGTACCCACGACATGAACACCGCCAACTGGATCCCTGACCTGTTCATGAAGCGCGTCTTCGATGACGGCAAGTGGACCCTGTTCTCGCCATCGGAAGTGCCTGACCTGCACGACCTGACCGGCAAGGCCTTCGAAGAGCGCTACGAGTACTACGAAGCCCTGACCGAGTACAACAAGATCAAGGTGTTCAAGACCATCCAGGCCAAAGACCTGTGGCGCAAGATGCTGTCGATGCTGTTCGAGACCGGCCACCCGTGGCTGACCTTCAAGGACCCGTGCAACCTGCGTTCGCCGCAGCAGCACGTGGGCGTGGTCCACAGCTCGAACCTGTGCACCGAGATCACCCTGAACACCAACAAGGATGAGATCGCGGTCTGCAACCTGGGCTCGATCAACCTGCCGAACCACATCGTCGACGGCAAGCTGGACACCGCCAAGCTGCAACGCACCGTGAACACCGCCGTGCGCATGCTCGACAACGTGATCGACATCAACTACTACTCGGTGCCGCAAGCGCGCAACTCGAACTTCAAGCACCGCCCGGTTGGCCTGGGCATCATGGGCTTCCAGGACGCGCTCTACCTGCAGCACATCCCGTACGGTTCGGACGCTGCGGTCGAGTTCGCCGACAAGTCGATGGAAGCGGTCAGCTACTACGCGATCCAGGCTTCCTGCGACCTGGCCGACGAGCGCGGCGCCTACGAGACCTTCCAGGGTTCGCTGTGGTCCAAGGGCATCCTGCCGCTGGACAGCCAGCAGATCCTGATCGAGGCCCGTGGCCAGAAGTACATCGACGTCGACCTGACCGAGAGCCTGGACTGGGCACCGGTGCGCGAGCGCGTCAAGAAAGGTATTCGTAACTCGAACATCATGGCCATCGCGCCGACCGCGACCATCGCCAACATTACCGGCGTGTCGCAGTCCATCGAGCCGACCTACCAGAACCTGTACGTGAAATCGAACCTGTCGGGCGAATTCACCGTGATCAACCCGTACCTGGTCCGCGACCTGAAGGCCCGCGGCCTGTGGGACTCGGTCATGATCAACGACCTGAAGTACTACGATGGTTCCGTGCAGCAGATCGAGCGTATCCCGCAAGAGCTGAAAGACCTGTACGCCACCGCGTTCGAAGTCGAGACCAAGTGGATCGTCGACGCCGCCTCCCGTCGCCAGAAGTGGATCGACCAGGCCCAGTCGCTGAACCTGTACATCGCCGGCGCTTCGGGCAAGAAGCTGGACGTGACCTACCGCATGGCCTGGTACCGTGGTCTGAAGACCACCTACTACCTCCGTGCCCTGGCCGCGACCAGCACCGAGAAGTCGACCATCAACACCGGCAAGCTCAACGCCGTGTCGAGCGGCGGCGACAGCGCCCCGGTCCAGGCCGCAGGTCCTGCGCCAGTGCCGAAGGCTTGCGCCATCGACGAGCCGGATTGCGAAGCCTGCCAATAAGGCCTTCGCAGCGCTGAGCTGACCATGCCGCCTCAACCACCCTCACGGGTGGTTGAGGCGGCATTTTTTTGCCCCGCTGCCAGCGCCCCTGTAGGAGCCGGCTTGCCGGCGAACAGGCCGGTACAGACAATCCCCCTCCAGGGTCATGCCCCAGATCAAAACACCATATGCTGTGGCAAATAAAAAAACCCACACAACATATAGGATCCGCTCGCATTTAGAGCTAGACTCTAACCCCAGTGAAAACAACCCGAATCGGCTGAACGCAAGCGCACAATCCCGGTCGAAAAATTACCACCGGCCGCGCCCTGCACCACCCCGATCCGACATGAATTCCGGTATACTTCGCCCCCCAAAAAAGGGTTGAACCAATGATCGACTGCGTGAAGCAAGCCCCACCGGGCCAGACCGCAGGTTTCATCGTTGCCGTACAGCTTTCAGGCGCCCTGCCCCCTCGCTCGAGTGCAGGCCAGGCGCTGACCCGAACACCTTCAAACGTGACGAGAGCCCGCTCTCACTGCCAGCCGCAGCGCCCCTTGGCGTCGCGCCGTACAGGCATCACTTCAAAATCCAACCGGTTGCCCCGCGCAACCCTCTAGCAGGAGCCAGGACCATGCTGAGCTGGGACGAATTCGACAAAGAAGACGGCGAAGTAGCCGCCAAGGCCAACACCCCCGCGCAGGCCGCCGCCACTACCCTCGACAAGCTCGACAGCGCCGGCGGTGCCGCCGCCCTGGAAGCCCGCGCCGCCACCGCCACTGACTCCGACGCCGTCAAGCGCGCCAAGGCTGCGCTGGACGCCCTGGACATCGCCGAAGGCCTGGCCGAGCTGGAAGGCTCCTCGGCCCGCGTCGCGGTCGATGAAAAGCGCATGATCAACTGCCGCGCCGACCTCAACCAGCTGGTGCCGTTCAAGTACGACTGGGCCTGGCAGAAGTACCTGGATGGCTGCGCCAACCACTGGATGCCGCAAGAGGTCAACATGACCGCCGACATCGCCCTGTGGAAGAGCATGGACGGCCTGACCGAAGACGAGCGCCGCATCGTCATGCGCAACCTCGGCTTCTTCTCCACCGCCGACTCGCTGGTGGCCAACAACCTGGCCCTGGCCGTGTACCGCCTGATCACCAACCCCGAGTGCCGCCAGTACATCCTGCGCCAGGCCTTCGAAGAGGCGATCCACACCCACGCCTACCAGTACTGCATCGAGTCGCTGGGCATGGATGAAGGCGAGATCTTCAACATGTACCACGAGATCCCATCGGTCGCGAAAAAAGCCGCCTGGGGCCTGAAGTACACCCGCGCCATCTCGGACCCGGAGTTCAACACCGGCACCGTCGAAACCGACAAAGAGCTGCTGCGCAACCTGATCGCCTACTACTGCGTACTGGAAGGCATCTTCTTCTACTGCGGCTTCACCCAGATCCTGTCCATGGGCCGCCGCAACAAGATGACCGGCGTCGCCGAGCAGTTCCAGTACATCCTGCGCGACGAGTCCATGCACCTGAACTTTGGCATCGACGTGATCAACCAGATCAAGATCGAGAACCCGCACCTGTGGGATGCCGCGATGAAGGAAGAGGCTACCCAGATGATTCTGCAGGGTACCCAGCTGGAGATCGAATACGCCCGTGACACCATGCCACGCGGTGTGTTGGGCATGAATGCGGCGATGATGGAGGATTACCTCAAGTTCATTGCCAACCGTCGACTGACCCAGATTGGTCTGAAGGAAGAGTATCCGGGGACTACTAACCCGTTCCCTTGGATGAGCGAGATCATGGACTTGAAGAAGGAGAAGAACTTCTTTGAGACTCGGGTTATTGAGTATCAGACTGGTGGTGCTCTGAGCTGGGATTGATCGTCCAGCTAACCAAGAAGGCTGCCTCTGGGCAGCCTTTTTTATGGGCCGTCACAATAGATTGGCTCCGCTCGAAAAATTGAGTGATGGCAGCCAGGTGCCCGTCTCAGATTTTGTGGCGATGCGTCAATCGAGCGCCGCCCGCGCGGCGCATCGCGGATGAATCCGCTCCTACATCGGTTGCAACGTGCCGCACCTGTTGGGCCATGGTTGCCAGCCTTGGCGCAAGGCTTGCGTCAGGCGGGGCGGCGGTAGCGCCAGCTGAAAATCCGCGTCGTACAAACAAGGCGAACAACCATGGCCTATTGGTCATGGTCACGTTGCAGCAAATGTAGGAGCGGATTCATCCGCGATGCGCCGCGCGGGCGGCGCTCGATTTCAAAAACACTGAAAATTTCGTGCCTAAACACGGCCCTCACGCTGATCGGGAGTGACTTCCCCGATCATTCATGAAGTACCTATTTTCAAGGTCACTCAAAAAAGAGAATCGCCCTACGAGTACACCGCCGTTTGCCGCGAACAGATCACGGTAAATTGTCTGCAGCGCTAAGAACGCTCACGCGGCGGAACCCCGTTCCCGTTAGAAACGGCTCTCCCTGATCTGGATGGCCCACCATGACTCACTTCTCCTCCACCCTCTTCACCCGCCACAACCGCCCTCTCCACACCCTCTGGCTCGAATCCCAAGCCTGGTTCTGCGCCCACGAACTCGGCCGGATGACCGGGCGCTTCTTCGACGAACACTGCATCCGCAAGCTCGACCCGGACCAGCATCGTACCGTGCAGCTGCTGCGCTACGGCCAGTACAGCGAGACCACGATGGTCAGCGAGTCCGGGGCCTATACCCTGCTGGCCCATCATCACATTCCGGAGAACCGCCACCTGCGCCACTGGCTGACCCACGAGGTGGTGGCGGTGCTGCGCGATGGGCGGGACGCGGCGCTGGACGACCTGCCGCGCCTGGGCAGGATGTGCTGGCCGGGTGGGCAGACGGCGAGTCTGTTGTATTGGCAGAGCGAGCCTTGGGTGCGGATGCGGGATGTGCCGGTGGTGATGGCGGCGGAAGTACCCGTGGTGGTGCCCGAGCGGCGCAAGCTGAGCTGGAAGGCCTGCGCGCAGCGGGCGTTGCGGTTGCATGGGGTTGGCGATTGAACCTTGCGCTCCACCAGAAGGGCTGCCCTGCAGCCCTATTCAACCCTGCCCTGGCTTCGTCTGGATGTGCTGGCGCTTGGCATCGCGCGTATAGCGAGCGATGCCAGTCATGCAGTCCAACTGCACCAGTAACACACAGAATATTGGATTAGATCGCCCGTAATCCGATCACGATTTTACCTTTCGGATCGATCCGACTATCAGCCAAGGCCCATCCTACGCCCATTTATAAGAGGTGCTATAGTCGTGCTTATCAGCCATAAGTATGCTTATAGAAGGCCTTAAGATGTCAATTTTACCTCTGATGTGTGCCGAAAGGTTAGTAAAGATGGGGCTTCTGATCAAAGCCAGGCGCCTGGAAAACAGAATCCGTCAAAAAGACCTGGCGGCGCAATCAGGGCTGTCCATCACAACCCTGGGCAAGATCGAAGCGGGTACGCCAAGCGTGGAGGTCCGCAGCTACCTGATCGCGCTATGGCATCTCGGCTTGCTGGATGACGTCTTCAAGGACCTATCGGTGCCCTCCCCCACGCCCTATTCCTCGGAGCACCGTGTACGCCTGAAGCAACTCTCGGAGGAAGATTTCTGATGGTTTCCCTGTACATCTACATGCAGCAACCGGACTCGAAGGAGGTGGTCACGCTAGGGCGCCTTACCGTCGAGAACCGCATTGGCGAATTCGTCTATAACCCCAGCTACTACAAGGCAGGAGGCTGGGTACCTGATCCATTTCGTTACCCGCTACGCGCCGAGCCCTACACGAACATTACCAAGAACGGCGGGCTGCCAGGTTTCATAAGGGATGCAGCCCCAGACGGTTGGGGCGAACGCCTTGCCATTCGAGAGCATGGCGGCGAACTGGAAGCTATCGGCTACCTTCAGAAATCACCCAACCATGATCGCGCCGGTTGCCTGATGGTCGGCAGCGACAAAACTGCACCGCAGGGCATCGGCCAAGCGGGGTTGGGTACGTTGACCCAGCTTGAGGCGTTCATTCAGTTCGCAGACGGGGTACAGGGTGGCTTCCCACCTGGAACGAACAGGGCGACCAGGGCGACCAAGGCAACACTGCAACAACGCTCGTCATTAGGTGGCGCCCGCCCCAAGTGCACCTTGGTCGATAACGGCCGGTTGATCCTGGCCAAACCCCGCGACCGCCATGACCTCTACGATATTCCGTCGCTCGAGTACGCATGCATGTCATTCGCTGCAAGCAAAGGCTTGAGTACTGCAGGCGTGCGACTGCATCGCGGCCAGGTCAATACATTGCTGGTCGACAGGTTTGACCGTGTGCCAACCCACGAAGGCAGATTCATCCGTGTCCCGATGCTGAGTGGACTGACACTGCTCGACAGCGGATGGCACGAGCGGGAAGACTGGAATAAGTGGCATTACGGCTATCTGGTGGACGAAATGCGCCGTCGGCGTGTGCCGGAGGCAGACCTCCAAGCGCTATTCAAGCGCATCTGTTTCAACATTCTTGTCGGCAATGACGATGACCACCCCAAGAACTCAGCGGTGATTTTCAAGGACGGTTGCTGGAGGCTTTCGCCAATGTACGACGTGGTGCCGACCACGGAGGGGGAAATGCCCGCACGACTGGCCATGGGTATCGGCATCCATGGGCACGAAATCTCCCGCAGAAACCTCCTGAGCCAAGTTGAACACTATGGCCTGTCACAGGCCCAGGCTGTTGCGGTCATTGAAGAGGTGGCCGACTGGAGGACCGACCTTGAAGCGCATTATCGTGAGCATCTGGCGGAGCCAGAGCTCAAGGTGGCGATGGCGGCTATAGGCGCCGTTAGACTTCTGGCCTAGGTCCGCCGCCACCTTGATCATCACTCGTCAGCTACGAAATGACTGCCCCAGAAACTCGGTAATCAACGAAGCAATCTGCTGCTGGATCAACGCCCGCGGCCGTGCGTTCTCACCATCCCGGCAAATAACGCCATCCCCTGGCGCGTCTTCTTCAAGCAACGCCACCGCGCCAGGCTTGCACATCGACAGGAAGCTGAAGTGGCTGGCGTCCTCGATCTCGACATAACGACTGGTCGCCGGGGGCAAGCGCTTGGCCAGGTCGGCGGACTCCAGCTGTGCCGGGAGGTCTTCAGAGGGGGCGCCGGCCGCGATCACCAGTGCCGGCACCGGCAACGCCGCCAGGCTTTCAGTGGTCATGCCGCGTGACAGGCCCAGGTCCAAGGTCACGATGGCCGTAACTCGTTTGTCACTCAGGTCGCCACCCAGCCGGGCTTTCGCTGCCGCGTCAGGGTTGGCCTGTTTGTAGACGCCACAACTGGCCAACTGCGGATGGGCCTTGCAGTCCTGGGCAAACCGTTCGGGATCGAACCGCGACCCGGCGATTTCCAGGGCGGTCCAACCACCCAGTGAATGCCCCACCACTGCAATCTGTTGCTTCGCCACCGCCCCAAACCGATCCGGCTGAGCCTGGACCGCATCGATGGCCCGTTGCAGGTCCATGGGGCGCTGCCACAACTGGGCAGCGGCTTCAGGGTCGCGATTGCGGGTGGTCGTGCCCGGGTGGTTGACCGCCGCCACTATGTAACCCCGTTGCACCAGTGCAGTAGCCAGCCATGACTGGTTGCCCCAGTTACCGCGAAAACCGTGGGAAAGCACCACCAATGGATGCGCGCCTGGGGCCGGTGGCGCATCACGCACGGCGAGGTCACCGACAAACACTGGTGTATCCGCGATCAACTGCGGCGTGGCAGTGGTTGTACTCGGGTACCAGACGACCAGTTCCAACGGGCGATCCTTTTGCCCGTCCGAGAGCGTAGAGGTCTGGAAACCGATGGGATTATCGCCCGCGAAGGCAGGTAGGTTCAGACAGATAAGAAACAAGAAGCCGAGCATTGTTTTCATTGTTTTTCGTCCTTGAAAGGGTCTGCATCGATCAGCGCAGCAGGGCAATGTTCTCGTCGATCCGGCCCTGCACAGTGCGCAATGTATCCGGGCTGATCATGCGCGGGTAGTGCTGCTCGGCCAACGCGGTGAACTGGCCGGCCACCGTGCAGAAACGCTCGATGAGCGCCCCCGCCGTGGCTGGGGGGATTTCCGCCTCATGGGCCAGCGCCAGCATCGCGGTGCGATCGATCGCCAGGGCCTCCCCCATCACATCCATCTGGTGATAACCCCCCGGCCCTTCGCAAAAGGTCACATCGTAGGCCGGCGCCAGCGTCCATTGCCCGGTGCGCGACATCAGGTAGGCGAAATTCTTGGGATGGTCGTCGCGGTTGTTGAAGGCCACGTTGAACAGCGCACGCTCGAAGGCACGTGCTTTCGAGCGCAGGTCGTTGGTGCACAGATGGGTAGCCCGCAGGAAATTCACATAGTCCAGCGCACCCGGCGAGCGGAAGTCCGCACCGGTGAACGCCGCCAGGCTTTGCATGGGCACACGTAGCTCGCCTTGTCGATCGAAGCGCTTGCTGGCAAAGGCCGCCAACCCGTTGGGCAGGCTGAAATGCTGGGTATCCGGTGTCGGGATGCCGCACAGCCGCAGGCACTCGGCGTAGACCATCTCGATGGCGCAGACTTCGGCATGCTCTTCCCGGGCGGGGAACTTGATCAGCCAGGCTTCAAGCCCTGGCTTGGCCACAGTGGTGAAGGCTCCGGTATGTGGGTCGCGATACACCAGCGCCTTGGGCCTCGCACCTTGCGGGGAACCGCCTACCAACAGCAGCTGTTGCAGGAACGCGCCACCCTCCCCTTTGAGCACCTCCTGCACCTCGGCCGCCAGTCGATCAAGGGGGATGTGGTCTTGCGGAACCAGACCTTCAGGGGCCACCGGCTCGAACGACATGGCCCCCATCGCGTTACCACCGATGTACGCCAGCCGCTCCAGCGGGCCTATGCGGGCAACATTCAGGCCGCGACGCTTGAACAGCCGATCCATCAGCAGCATGCCCCAGCCGTCCGGCAGCGCGTCATAGACTGGCCCTGGCACACCGGCCTGATGCTCGGGAAAACCTCGACGCAGCGCATCGCCTTGCAGGGGCAGCAAATGGGAGGACAGCTCGAAGCCCCGCTCCCTCGCCTCGGTACTGTATTCGAAGAGAACCTGTGGGCGCCGATTCACCGCAGTGGAGGCTGCCAGTGTTCCCCAGAGCCAGCGCTCGCCCCAGCCCTCGTAGTACACACGCACTTTTTCAGGCATCGCCGTGCTTTCTCCGGATGCGTTGACGCTTGGCGCCCGCTTCATAGCGTTGCAGGTCTGCAAGGCTGTCCAGCTTGGGCAGGAACAGGTTCTCCAACTCCTTGGCACGCCCCAGCACCATCGCCACCCGCACCAGGTTCTCGAAGCCTACGCTTCGCCCGGCTTCCAGGTTGGAGACGGTGTTGGTGGCTATGCCAGCCCGCCCCGCCACGTCGGCCTGGGTCATCTGTTGCGCCAGGCGCTCGGTGCGAAGACGCTCGCAGAGGCGTTTGACGATCTCACTGGGCTTGCTGAAGCTTAAATCCAACATAATGAGACTTAACCTGATAAACAATACTTAAATCACAAATTATAGGCTTTATTGATCGGAATGCTTAGAAGTTAACTCCTAAATTATTGTACTAAAACAGGTAACCGTCACTTCGCACACTCGATCACCCCCGGCTTCTCGGCAATCCAGTCATACAACCGCTGCGCAGTCCGGTTGGTCTTCTGGGTATGCCAGTGCCGCCGGTCGCACTGCTGCCGCCGCCCCAGCCCGTCGCGCCGATGACCGCCGCCCGAACGCTGCAGGACGGGCATGACGCCTCCATCGCAGGGCTTGCCTGAAGATGCTGTGGTCAGGGCGGCACGCGGAATGGGAATTGATCCTGCATGCAAGTAGTACGGACAAAACCCGTGCGGAATGTGACCAGAATGTCCGATCCACGCAATGCCTCGGATTACAGGCATTAACGGTCAATATCGCAGTCAGTGCCCAGAAATCCAGGCATTGGCCTGAGAGGAGGTCCGAGCAGGTGGCTCCAATGCCACAAGCCCCGGGGCTGTATTGAAAAACCTCTCCCCCCTGTATCTATTGCAATCTCTCCGTTCCCTCCACCATCCCTTCCACACTCCCCCGGATGGCTGAAGGAACCCGCATCATGGCTGCCCTGCTGCTGCAAATGTCCCCCATTGGCCTGGTGATCGCCCTGATCCTGCTGCTGCGCCGCCCGCCCGTGCAGGCCGCGCTGGCCGGCGTGGCCGGTGTCCTGCTGCTGTGGGGCCTGGGCGCCGCGCAGCCGCTGTCGGCGGCGGTGTCCGGCGCCATCCTGCAAGACACGCTGATCCTGTTCCTCAGTACCGCCTGCGTGATCGTCCCAGGGCTGGCCTTTGTCATCCTCGTCGAACGCGCCAACGCGCCGCAGGCGATCGGCGCCTGGGTGCGGGAGCTGGGCTGGACGCCACCGATGCAGGTGATTTTCATCGTGCTGGGCCTGGCGCCGCTGCTGGAGGCGATGACCGGGTTCGGGGTGTCACTGATCGCCACGGTGCCCCTGCTGATGGGGCTGTTTTCGCGCCAGGTCGGTATGAAAATGGCCCTGGCCGGCATGGTGGTGATGCCCTGGGGCACCCTTGGGTTGGCCACGGTGATCGGCGCGCTGCTGGCCCATGTGCCGGCGCAGGAACTGGGCAGCCATTCGGCGCTGGTAAGTGCACCGGTGTTCCTCGGCCTGGCCGCCGTGGCGCTGGTGCTGGCGGGGATTCGCAGCCTTCAGGCATGGCTGGGGCTGGCGCTGATTGCGCTGCTGTTCAGCACGGTGCTGTATGCGGCCAACCGTTGGATCGGGCCGGAAGCTTCGGGCGTCCTGGCCGGGCTGGCAGTGGCCAGCGTGGGGTTGGGCGTTTCCTGGGCACGGCGTGGGGTACTGGTGCGCTGGCCGCAGGCAGCATGGCCGTACCTGGCCTTGCTAGCCGTGATCATTGCGTCGCGAGGGCTGTTCCTGCTGTCGGGGTGGGACGGGCTATGGGTGGTGCATGGCACCAACGTGTCGTGGAAGCCACTGGCGTCGCCGGGGCTGGCCTTGCTGCTGGTGGTCCTGCTGATGATCGGGCGTCAAGGCGCGGGCTTCCCATGGCAAGCGCTGGTCAATCGAGCACGGTTCCCGGTGGCGACGATCTTCCTGTTCCTGCTGTTGTCGCAGGTGATGGTCAAGGCCGGTTTCCTGGTCGAGGCGCAACGGGCATTGCAGGCGCTGTCCGGCGTGTCGCTGGCCTCGACGGTGTCGCTGCTGGCCGGGCTGGCCGGCTATGTCACCGGCTCCAATGTCGGCGGCAACACGCTGGTGATGCCCTCCGTCGCGGCGCTGTCCACTGTCCAGGGGCCGTGGCTGGCGGCGATGGTCAACAGCGCCGCCGGGCATGGCGCATTGGGCTCGTTGTCGATCCTGTCGTTGATCATCGGGCTGGCCGGGGCCAACCGTGAGGAAGAGCACGGGCTGATCCGCTTCGGCTTTGCCCTGGTGCTGCTGAATATCGTCATCGTGGCTGCAACCGGCGTGGTTTTGCTCTACCTTTCGGGAGCCTCCGCCTGACTCGACACAAGGCCCCCATGGACCGGAACCCCAAACCCGACAAACGCTGGCACACCGTCAACGCCTGGCTGCTGCGCCAGATCGACAGCGGCGAATGGCCCTGCGGCACGCAACTGCCCTCGGTGCGCGAGCTGGCGCGGCTGTTCGATAGCAGCATCGCCACCGTGCAACGGGCCCTGGCGGAGCTGGAAGCCAATGCCTACGTGCAGGCCACGCCGCGAATCGGTTATTTCGTCGCCAAGGGCGCGGCCCAGGTGCAGGGCTTCGACCTGGCCAGTGTCACGGTCAACGTCAACCACGCGGTGGTCGCAATGCTCGCCCAGGCGGCCAGCAATACCAGACTTTCGTTGAGTTCGGCGGTACTGCATGACGAGCTCACGCCCCAGGTGCTGCTTAACAAGTGCCTGGCGACGTTGGCTGCCAAGGCCGACCAACCATTGGCTGGCCTGATCGCACCACCGGGCCTGGCCTCGCTGCGCCGGCGCATCGCTGGGCTGATGCTGCAACGCGGCGTGGCCTGCGGCCCGGACGACATCCTGGTGACTTCGGGTGACACCGTGGCCCTGGAGCTGGCCCTCGAAGCCGTCGCCCGGCCAGGGGCCACGGTGGCCATCGAGACGCCCACCTATTACGGCATCCTGCAGACCATCGAACGCCTGGGGATGCGCGCCCTGCCCATCCGCACCCACGCCGGCAGCGGCATGGACCTCGACCACCTGGAATGGGCCCTCAAGCGCAGGAAGGTCGATGTGGTCTTCCTCAACCCGACGCTGCAGAACCCGCGGGGCTTCATCATGCCCGACGCGGCACGGGCGCGGCTCTCACAACTGACGCAGGCAGCGGATGTGCCGATCATCGAGGACGATATCTTCTTCGACCTGGTGGACGAAGCGCAGCGCGTCAAAGCGATCAAGCACTACGACACCACCGGGCAGACGATCTATTGCTCGTCGTTCTCCAAGACCGTGGCGCCGGGGTACCGGGTGGGCTGGTGCGTGGCGGGACGGTATCGGGATGCGATCCTGGCCCAGCTGTTTTCGCGCAACCTGGCGGTGTCGAGCCTGGCCCAGCGGGTGCTGGATGAGTTTATCGGCCGGGGGTACATGGAGGAGCACTGCGCGAAGCTGCGTGGGCGGCTGGCGGCGCAGGCCGAGGTGATGGAGACGCTGGTGCGGTCGGCGTTTCCAGCGGGGACGCGGTATGTGGCGCCTCGGGGCGGCTTCATACACTGGCTCGAATTACCGCAAGGGACGGACATGGTTGCCCTGCAACGCCTTGCGGCGGAGCGTGGCTGCAATGTGGGCGCCAGCGGGATGTTCTTTGCCGATGGGGAAAGTGGCTCTGGGTTGCGGGTGTGCCTGGGGCGGGTGATCACGCCGGAGGTGATGCGCGGGTTGAGGGTGCTGGCCGATTGCGCTGCACTTTCAAGTTCTTGATTGCACTTGAGGCCCTTGGGGCCGCTACGCGACCCTTTCGCGACACAAGGCCGCTCCCACAGGAGCATGTATTCCTCTGTGGGAGCGGCCTTGTGTCGCGAAAGGGCTGCGTAGCAGCCCCAGTCTTGAGAATCAGGCCAGATGCGACTGACTACGCAGATGCTCGGCCAGCATGTCGATGAAGGTGCGCACCTTGGTCGAGCCGTATTTGCTCTCGCGATGCAGGATATGGATCGGCCACGGCGCCTCCTCGTACTCGGCCAGGATCACCTGCAGGCGCCCAGCCGCCACTTCATCCGCCACTTGGTAGGACAGCAACCGTGCAATTCCGAGCCCGGCGCTGGCCGCGGCGATGGCGGCGTCGTTGCTGGTCACGGTCAGTCGCGGCTTCATGCGGATCAGGGTTGGATCGTCGATGGCGCCGAAACGCCAGTCCGTACGCGGTGACAATGTGCCAGCCGCGATGACCTCGTGCCGCTGCAACTCCGAGGGATGGCGCGGCGTGCCGTGGCGTTCGAGGTACTCGGGCGAGGCGCATAGCAGCCGGCGCATCTTGCCCACGCGCAATGCCTTGAGGCCGGAATCCGGTAGCTGGCCGATGCGCACGGCGACGTCCATGCCCTCCTCCACCAGGTTCACCACGCGGTCGAGGAAATAGGCCGACACGTCCACCTCGGGGTACTGCTGCAGGTAGCGAACAATGCACGGCATGACGAACTTCTTGCCGAACAGGATCGGCGCGGTCACCGCCAGGTCGCCCTTGGGCGCGGCGTTGATGCCGGCGGCGGCTTCGTTGGCTTCGACGATGCTGGCGAGGATGTGCCGGGTATCTTCCAGGTAGCGGCCACCGGCCTCGGTCAGGCGTACGCTGCGGGTGGTGCGCAGCAGCAGCTTGACCCCGAGTTGCTCTTCCAGTGCGCTGACCGCGCGGGTTACCGCCGCCGGTGAGATGGCCAGACGACGCGCAGCGGCGGCGAAGCTTTCCAGCTCTCCTACGGCGACGAAGACCTTCATGAGGTGGATCTGGTCCATGCGGGCTCCTGGGCCTCGGGGGTGCGGGCATTATCTGTCATGACACGGTTTTTTGCTGCCTTCACCGGCCCTTTCGCCGGCAAGCCGGCTCCTACGAAAGCACCGCAATCCCTGTAGGAGCCGGCCTTGCCGGCGAATGGGCCCACCTTACAACTCCAGCACCAGCACGTTGGCCCCCTCCTGCGCTTGCGCGGGCACAGCGCAGCAAATCAAGGCAAAACCTTCATCAGGCAGTTCAACAGGTGGATTGGGGTAGTGCACCTGGCCACTCAGCAGCTTTGTCCTGCAGGTGCCACAGGAACCGCCCCGGCAACTGAAGTCTGGCGCCAAGCCCCGACTTTCCGCCAACTCCAGCAAAGTACCACTGCCTGGTGCCCAACGCGCCTCCTTGGCGGAGCTGGCGAAATGCACGGGTACCGGTTCGGTGGCGGGCGGAGGTTGTCGCAGCGTAGGCTGGTTGTCGTCGGTGTGTCGGCGCAGGGTCGAGGGGCCGAAGGCTTCGGCGTGGATACGGGCGTCGGGCACATGCACGCCGCGCAGGCCTTCATACAGGTCCTGAGTGAAGCTGGCCGGGCCGCACAGATAGAAGTCATAGTCGTCTAACGCCAGCGTGGCTTTGATCTGCCCAATGCCCAGGCGGCTGGCAAACGCATAGTCGCGCCCGGGCACGGCCTGGGGTTCGGGCTGGCTCAGGGCGCGATGAATGCTCAACAGGCCATTGGCTTGTTGCTGGAGTGCGGCAAGCTCCTGCTGGAACGGCAGGTCGGCCAGTGTGCGCCCGCCCTGGAACAGATGGATTCGCCGCCCCTGCCCCTTGGCCAATTGCTCGCGGAGCATGGCGATCAATGGGGTGATGCCGACACCCGCGCCGATCAGCACCAGAGGCCGGTCACTCTGCAGATCCAGGGTGAAGCTGCCCATGGGCTGGCGCACTTCCAAATGATCGCCGACCTTCACCTGTTGATGCAGATACCGTGACGCCGGCCCCTGCGCCTTGACGCTGATCCGCAGGAAGCCATCGGACGGTGCGCTGGAAAGACTGTAGGTACGGATCAGCGGCGTCTGCCCATTGATCCGCAGACGCACGGGAATATGCTGGCCTGGCGCGAAGGCAACCGGAACACCTTCCTCGGACTGCAGGTAGTACGAGCGAATATCGCGGCTCTCCTGCTCGATGCGCAGCACTCGCCATGCCAGCCATTGGTGCTGCCTCGCGCGCTGTTGCAGACGCTGCTCGGCCTCGGCCCAGGTGCCGGTCATCAAGCTGGTGGGCGCATACGCCTGGAAAGCCCAACGCAATGAAACAGCGGCCGGACGAAACACCACCTGCTCGATATCCAGGGTCCAGATCCGCTCGGCGCCTACGAAGGCGCTGATCAGCGGGCTGTCGAGAATAACCTCGGTACGCCCGCAAACCTGTAATACATCGCCGGTGCTGAAATCGACGAACAACAGTCCGGCAACCGGGTTCACCAGCAAATTGCCGAGGGTGTTGAAATGCAGGTTGCCAGCGTAATCGGGAATGCTCAGGCGATTACCCTCCACCCTGACGAAACCGGGCCGGCCACCGCGGTGAGATACGTCCACCGAGCGCTGTGCACCGTCCTGATCGACGTAACTGGCGACAAAGAAGGTGTCGGCGTTTTCGATCATGGCGCGCGTCGTGGTATCGAGGGTGGCCGAATCCCAACGCCCCTGCGGCGGCTCGTCGACACGGGTGTAATCGCGCAGCTGGATGTACTGCGGGCAGTTGCCGAACGACTGCTCGACCTGCACCTCCAGCTGGTCGCCACTTGCCCGTCTGATCAAGCCATTGAGCCGATTGCGCCGCCGTGTATGCAGTTCAATCCCCAACAGGCCGATGGCACCACCGGTCACCAGGCCCGGCGTCGCTGGATCATCACCAGCGAGATTAGTGCCGATCATCAATTGCCGTGGATCGGGCGAGCTGACGAAGCCTTCCGGACCTTCGAGCAGCGTCGCCCAAGGCTTGCCCTGCGCATCTACCGCACCAGCCACCATGAACGGCAACTGGTGATAGAAGGCCCGATGCTGGTCGGGCATGTAGTCGCGGATGACCTTCTGGCCGAACACCTCCATGCGCTCGGCGACACCGACGTGCTCCTGCAGCTGTTTTTCACCTGCATGCCAGGGCGATCGCATGGCGGCATTCCTCAAGGCTCAGAGGGTGGTTTGCAAGCCGATGACCGTGCGGGGCATGGGCACGAAGCCTGGCAACGCCTCGATTCGGGCCAGCCAGGCGCGCACGTTGGGGTACGGCTCCAGCGACACGTTGCCTTCCGGCGCGTGGGCAATGTACGAGTAGTGGGCGATGTCGGCGATGGTCGCCTGGTCACCGACCAGGAATGGACCCTTGGCCAGCTCGGCATCGACCACCTTGAGTAGGGTGTGGGCACGGCCGATGACTTCATCGGTGTTGAACGAGGCGCCGAACACGGTCACCAAGCGCGCGGCGGCGGGGCCAAAGGCCAGTGGGCCGGCGGCCGCCGAAAGCCAGCGTTGTACGCGGGCGGCACCGACCGGGTCCTCCGGCAACCAGCGCTCACCACCGTAAGCTTTGGCGAGGTAGACCAGAATGGCGTTGGAGTCGGCGATAACGATGCCGTTGTCATCGATCACCGGCACTTGGCCGAAGGGGTTCAGGGCAAGGAAATCAGGCTGCTTGTGGGCGCCCTTGGCCAGGTCGACGAAGACCAGTTCGGTGGGCAGTTCGAGCAGCGACAGCATCAGCTCGATACGGTGGGCGTGGCCGGACTTGGGGAAGTTGTAGAGCTTGATCGGGCTTGGCATGTTCTGGGCTCCGGGTCAGCGCCGGGAGTGGCGCTGCTGGGGAACATGCTGCACTGGATCGACTGACAGCAGAATGGGCGCTGAGAGCAATCCAGTATTTCGCCGGGAGGAATAATTGATTGCCTGTACCGGCCCATTCGCCGGCAAGCCGGCTCCTACAGGGGATTCACGGTAGGAGCCGGCTTGCCGGCGAATGCGATTTCAATGCCTCTGCCGCTTCTGATACAGGTACAACCCACGCGCCGCCTCGACCACCAGCGGCACGCAAGCCTGGTGCTCATCGAAGCTCATCGCGTCCAGCAACTCGAAGTTGTCTTCCAGGCCATGCAGGGAAATTGCCTTGAGCAGACGATCCTGCTCAGGCGGCAGTTCGCTCCATTCGGCTACCTGAGTGCCGCGCATGTAGCCGAAGCACCACTCCTCAAGAATGATCGCCGCTCCATCTTCATTTTCGCTTTCCTCGAACAGGGGTTCGAAATGGTCGAGATTATCGGACAGCTCTTCCGCTACCTGACTGGCATAGCGCAGCATCAACGCAGTGTAGGCCTCTTCATGGGCAGGCTTCTTGAACTTGGGGACCTTGCCTCCTGCGACAGCGGGCAGCCATTGCTCGGGCTTGACCGTGTTCGGGGAACTGGCCAAGGCGGTGAAGAAGCCATTGAGTTCAGCCAGGTTGAGCACCGAATAATCGTTGCCGTAAGTGATCAGCAGGTCTTCGAGGCGGTCGAGTTCTTTTTCGCTGAGCGCGGGGAGCATGGCGGGTGTCCTAGGGCGGAAATTTGGGTGCACCCTAGCACATGGGGGAAGGCATTGAGGGAAATGTAACCAGAACAAAAGCAATCGCGGGACCAGCCCGCTCCTACAGGTGTTGTGCAATCCCTGTAGGAGCGGGCTTGTCCCGCGATAGGGCCGTCAGCCGTCAGACCGCCAGCGCGCGCTCACGCAGCTCGCTGTTGAGGATGCGGTCGTTCTCGCTGTAGTCCACCGGGCAGTCGATCACGTGCACGCCTGGGGTCTTGATGCAGTGCTCGAGCAGCGGCAGGAAGCCCTCGGCGCTTTCCACGCGGTGGCCATTTGCACCATAGGCTTCGGCGTACTTGACGAAGTCCGGGTTGCCGTAGTCCAGGCCGAAATCGGTGAAGCCCATGTTGGCCTGCTTCCAGCGGATCATGCCGTAGCCATCGTCACGCAGGATCACCACGGTGATGTGCATGCCCAGGCGTACCGCGGTTTCCAGCTCCTGACTGTTCATCATGAAACCACCGTCGCCGCACACGGAAATGACCGGGCGGTCCGGGTAGACCAGGTGCGAGGCCATGGCCGAAGGCAGGCCGGCGCCCATGGTCGCCAGGGCGTTGTCCAGCAGCACAGTGTTGGGCTTGTGCGCCTTGTAGTTGCGGGCGAACCAGATCTTGTAGATACCGTTGTCCAGGGCGACGATGCCTTCGGACGGCAGGGCACGACGGATGTCGGCGACCATGCGCTGCGGGTAGACCGGGAAGCGGTTGTCATCGGCGCCTTCGACGATCTGCGCTTCGTTCGCTTCACGGATGGCCATCAGGCGGGTGAAATCCCAGTGGCTGGTGTCGGTCAGCGCTTCGCTGATCTGCCACACGGCGTTGGCGATGTCGCCAATTACTTCCACCTGCGGGAAGTACACGGCATCCACCTCGGCCGAGCGGAAGCTCACGTGGATCACTTCGGTACCGCCACGCACCATGAAGAACGGCGGCTTCTCGATCACGTCGTGGCCGATGTTGACGATCAGGTCGGCGGCTTCGACGGCGCGGTGAACGAAGTCACCGGAGGACAGCGCGGCGTTGCCCAGGAAGCGCGGGTGGCGCTCGTCGACCACACCTTTACCCATCTGGGTGGTGATGAACGGGATGCCGGTCTTGTCGATCAGTTGCTTGAGAACCTTGGCGGTCATCTTGCGGTTGGCGCCGGCGCCGATCACCAGGATCGGGTTGCGGGCGTTCTGCAGTTTCTGCACGGCGGCTTCGATGGCCACGTGCTCGGCCAGCGGGCGACGGTGCAGGCTGCGCGGGATCGGCAGTGCGTCGGTCTGCTCGGCGGCGATGTCTTCCGGCAGTTCCAGGTGCACGGCGCCCGGCTTCTCTTCTTCCGCCAGGCGGAAGGCTTCACGCATGCGCGCGGGGATGTTGTCGGCCGAGGCGAACTGGTGGGTGTACTTGGTGATGGGGTCCATCATGCCGCACACGTCGATGATCTGGAAACGGCCTTGTTTCGACTTCTTGATCGGCTTCTGGCCGGTGATCATCATCATCGGCATGCCGCCCAGGTAGGCGTAGGCGCTGGCGGTCACCAGGTTGGTCGCGCCAGGGCCGAGGGTCGACAGGCTGACGCCGGTCTTGCCGGTCAGGCGGCCGTAGGTGGCGGCCATGAAGCCCGCGGATTGTTCGTGGCGGGTCAGTACCAGCTTGATCTTCGATTTGCGCAGGGACTCGAGCAGGTCGAGGTTCTCCTCGCCGGGGATGCCGAACACATACTCGACACCTTCGTTTTCCAGGCATTGCACAACGACATCGGCGGCCTTGGCCATCTTGCTTCTAACCTCAAGTAATAGGACGGTGAAAGTCCAGAAATGCGCAGCACGGTACGCTGGCATCGCTCGGTCCGGGTGCCAGGTTTGCCCCGAACCTAAGCCTTGACGCAGGGTAGGTACGGGGAAGTCACGTCATTTGGCGGCAATATTGTCGCACCTCTGACGTCGCACGGTGAGCGGGCCGACGAGCAAAACACATTTGCCTGTAGGAGCCGGCTTGCCGGCGAAGGCCGCACCGCGGTGATAGGCACCGGCGATGCCGGTGTTCGCCGGCAAGGCAGGCTCCTACAGAGGGCGCGTGTTTCTTGGGCGCAAAGACAAAACCCCTACCTGCATGCGCAGATAGGGGTTTTGCGAAATGAATCTTGACGATGACCTACTCTCACATGGGGAAACCCCACACTACCATCGGCGATGCATCGTTTCACTGCTGAGTTCGGGATGGGATCAGGTGGTTCCAATGCTCTATGGTCGTCAAGAAATTCTGTTGCCAGAAGATCCAGATGGATACTCCAGCGAATTCGGATATGTGATTTGTGATGTTGCGAACTTTCGGTTCTTTCGTCTTCACCACCACAATCTGCGTTCATGTGCAGATTGCTTGGGTGTTATATGGTCAAGCCTCACGGGCAATTAGTATTGGTTAGCTCAACGCCTCACAGCGCTTACACACCCAACCTATCAACGTCGTAGTCTTCGACGGCCCTTCAGGGAGCTCAAGGCTCCAGTGAGATCTCATCTTGAGGCAAGTTTCCCGCTTAGATGCTTTCAGCGGTTATCTCTTCCGAACATAGCTACCCGGCAATGCCACTGGCGTGACAACCGGAACACCAGAGGTTCGTCCACTCCGGTCCTCTCGTACTAGGAGCAGCCCCTCTCAAATCTCAAACGTCCACGGCAGATAGGGACCGAACTGTCTCACGACGTTCTAAACCCAGCTCGCGTACCACTTTAAATGGCGAACAGCCATACCCTTGGGACCGGCTTCAGCCCCAGGATGTGATGAGCCGACATCGAGGTGCCAAACACCGCCGTCGATATGAACTCTTGGGCGGTATCAGCCTGTTA